>JAFEEA010000001.1 GCA_018241335.1 Pseudomonadota bacterium | reverse complement strand
CTTCCCGCATTGGCCACAATCGGCGGGCGCCTTGCTCCACGCCGCTTTCACCTTATGCGGCGGTGATCTGTGACCGCGGCGCCCAGCAGGAATGGGTGCCGCTGCAGATCTTGTGCGGCAGGGCGATGCGGCAGACGGGGCCATCCTCGATCCGCTTGGCGTCGATGACTAGGCATTCCGACCGGCCGGCGTTCTCGTCGGTGATGAAACTGACCAGGTAGCCATCGTCCTCGTCCACCGCCCCCTGGCGTGGCGCGAACGGCGCCTCGCTGGCGTACCGCCCCTCGTCCAGCATCAGGCTCCAGCTCTGGCCCGTCTCCAGGTCGTGCTTGACGAAGCCGTTGAACAGGAACCAGCCCGGCTTGGTGGTCGTGGAGTAGGCATAGCGGTACTTCCGCCCGGCGTAGGCCTGGTTGAACATGCCGAACTCCAGCACCCGGTCGTCCAGCCGCTGCTCGCGCGTGGTCCCGTCCTTGAGGTTGAAGCGCCAGCGGTGGAGCTTGGACTTGAAGCTCCACTCATCCAGATAGGCCATCATGTGCTCGAAGCCGGGCGGCGCGTCCTTGCGCGGCCGGGGCATGGGCTCCTCCTGGAAGTAGCCGTCCAGGATCACCTCGTCGTCCTCCTCATAGGCGTTCAGCCAGTGCAGCACATAGGTCGGCGCGGCCTCGAACCAGCGGATGTCCTCGGTCCGCCCATGGCGCGGGACCAGGGCGAAGCGTGACGGCAGGCCCTCGTGCAGGCGCACCGCGTGAATGTTCCGCTTCAGGAGTTCGGCGTCCCAGAACACCGGCAGGTCGTTGAGGATCGACCAGTGCTCGGAGAAGGCCATGTCGTGCGGCAGGCGCGGCCCCGGCAGCGGCACGGGGATATAGGTCTTCAGCCGGTTGTCCGCTCCGACCACGCCATAGTGCATGTACGGTGGGTGCTTGGAGTAGTTGAAGAACATCAGCTCTCCCGTGGCCTCGTCCACCTTGGCGTGGGCCGAGATGCCGTCGATCGGCGTCCAGCCTTCGATCCCCAGGGTCTCGAGGGTCAGCGGGTCCAGCCGGTAGCCTTCGCCGCACTGGTAGAAGGTCGACAGCGCCCGTCCGGCGTGGACCACGATGTCGGTCGACGAAGAGTCCTTCAGCGAGCCATGGGCCCCGAAGCCCGGACGCAGGGCCATCGCCGGCGGGTCGGCCAGGCCGCCCCACAGCGATCCGCCCGCCTCCTGCTCGGCCGCGAAGCCGCGCGTGCGCACGAAGCGGTTGCGGTACTTCGCCCGGCCGCCGGCGAAGTCGATGGCGTGGATCATGGCGTCGCCGTCGAAGGGGTGAAAACGCCCCAGCGGCTGGTGGACCTGGTTTTCGGTGTTGCGCAGATAGACCCCGTCCAGGTCGGTCGGGATGGCGCCCTCGATGACGTCCAGGTCCTCGGCGTTGACCTCCTCCATCAGGGGCGTCCAGGCGCCGTTGAGATAGGGGTGGTTGCTGGGCTTCAGCGACGAGACGATGGGCGCCAGGCGCTCGACGATCATGGACGTTCCTCCGCGCGCTACGGCGCCTGGACGAAGTGGAGGCTCCCCCGCCGCCGCGGTCAAGGCTTGCCGCCCGGCGGCGACGGCCCCTAGGCTCTGCGCAACGATGGGGGGACGGTTGCGGGACACGGCATCCACGGACGAGACGCGGCCGCCGGTCGTCGATCCCGCCGCGGCGCGGTTGCGATGGCTGGTCCTGGGGCTGGTCTTCCTGGCCGGGGCCCTGAACTATGCCGACCGCCAGATCATCGCCCTGCTCAAGCCCGTGATCGAGCATGATCTCGGCTGGTCGAACGCCGACTACGCGGCCGTGCTGCAGGCCTTCCAGCTCTGCAACGCCGCCGCCCTGATCCCGGCCGGCTGGCTGATCGACCGCATGGGGGTGCGCGCCGGCTACGTCCTGGGCGTGGGCAGCTGGAGCCTGGCCGCCATGGCCCACGGCGTCGCTGTCACCCTGGCTCAGTTCACCGGTGCCCGCGCCCTGCTCGGCGTCACCGAGGCGACCCAGGCGCCGGCGGCGCTCAAGTCTGTCGCCGCCTGGTTCCCGCTGGAGGAGCGCTCGGCGGCCATGGGCTTCGTGAACACAGCCCCCAACATCGGCAATGTCGTCGCCCCGCTGGTGGTCCCGGCCCTGGCCCTGGCTTTTGGCTGGCGGCCGGCCTTCGTCATCGTTGGCGGGGCCGGGGCGCTATGGATCCTGCTCTGGCTCGCCGTCGGCCGCGTCGCGCCGCTGCCGGCCGCGCTCGCCCCCTCCGCCAAGTCGAGCGGCTCGGCGGGCCTCTCCGGCCGCGCCTGGCTCGACATGCTCGCCGACCGGCGGACCTGGGCGGTGGCGGGCGCCAAGTTCCTGTCCGACCAGTCCTGGTGGTTCCTGCTGTTCTGGGCGCCGGACTTCTTCCACCGCCGGTTCGGCCTGACCCTTGGCGGGGTCGGCGGCCCTCTGGCCCTGACCTATCTGCTGGCCGCGGGCGGCGCCTTCGCCGGAGGCCTCGCCGCCACCGCCCTGCTGCGCCGGGGCGTGCGCCTGGGGGTGGCGAGAAAGGCGATGCTGGCCGTCGCCTTCCTGGTCGTCTCGCCCATCGCCGCCGCCCAGTTCGCCCCGGGCGCCTGGAGCGCGGCCCTCATCCTCGGCGTCGCCCTGGCTGGCCACCAGGCCTTTTCCACCAACATCTTCGCCATGAGCGCCGACATCTTCCCGCCCGCCGTCATGGGCACGGCGATCGGGGTCGCCAGCACCATGGGGACGCTGGGCGGCATGGGCATCCTGGCCCTGGCCGGCTGGTCACTGGACCACGGCCACGGCTATGGCCCGATGTTCCTCTCCTGCACCCTGGGGTATCCGGCGGCCCTGGCCTGGATCCACCTGATGCTGCCCGTGATCCGGCCCTGGACCGGTCCCGCGCCCGCCGAACCGGCGACCCTATGAGCCTGGACTGGCGCCTGCCCGACCCCGGTCCGTTCTCTGTCAGGGACCATGTCCAGGTTCCCATGGCCGACGGCGTCCGCCTCTCGGCGCGCCTGTGGCTGCCGGACGACGGCCCGACCCCGATGGTTGTGGAAATGATCCCCTATCGCAAGCATGACCTCTACCGGGGCCACGACGACGCCTGGGGGGCGGCCCTCGCCGCGCGGGGGATCGCCTACGCTCGCCTGGACGTGCGGGGCTCGGGCGAGTCCGAGGGGGTGCTCACCGACGAATACACGGAGGCCGAACTGGATGACGGCGTCGCCGCCATCGCCTGGCTGGCCGCCCAGCCCTTCTGCACCGGCGCGGTGGGGATGCGAGGACTTTCCTGGGGCGGCATCAACACCCTGCAGGTCGCCTCCCGCCGGCCGCCGGCCTTGAAGGCGATCCTGGCGCTGGGAACCTGCGAGAACCGCTTCACCGACGACGCCCACTACATCGGCGGCGCGCTGGGACGCGCCAACCTTCAGTGGGGCGTGCTCTTCAAGACCGTCATGGCCGCCCCGCCCAATCCGGCTGTCTTCGGCGAGGGCTGGGCCGAGGCTTGGCGAGAGCGGCTGGAGGCGACGCCGCCCATTCTGGCGACCTGGCTCTCCCACCAGCGCCTCGACGCCTATTGGCGCCGCGGCTCCGTCGCCTTCGACCCCGAGGCCATCGCCTGCCCCACCTACGTCGTCGGCGGCTGGGCCGACACCTACGTCAACGCCGCCCCCCGGCTGCTGGAGACGCTCACCGTACCGCGCAAGGGCCTCGTCGGCCCCTGGGGCCACACCTATCCCTGGGCCAGCAATGTCGGCCTCGACTGGGCCTTCGAGGAGATCCGCTGGTGGTCGCACTGGCTGAAAGGCGAGGCCACCGGGATCATGGACGAGCCCATGCTGCGGGCCTTCATGCCCTATGCGACCACGGCCCAGGCCGCCCCCGAGCCCGCCTCCGGAAGCTGGGTCGCCGAGCCCACTTGGCCGCCGACGCCCGAAACGCGGCCCGTCCACACGGTCCACCTCGCGCCGGGCGCATTCTCCGACGCGCCGGGCGAGGGCCACGCCACCGTCGCTGGCGACGTCGTGGTTGGCCTCGCCAAGCCCGAATGGCTGGACCGCCTTCCCGCCGAGCAGTCGGCTGACGACGCCCACGCGGTCCTGTTCGACGGACCGCCCCTGGACGGGGACCTGGAAATCCTCGGAACTCCCGTCGTCCGCCTGCGCCTGGCGACCGACCGCCCCCTCGCCCACGTCGCCGTGCGCCTGTGCGCCGTCGAGCCCGACGGGCGTTCCTGGCTGGTGGCCTACGCCCTGCGCAACCTGACCCATCGCGCGTCCCACACGGACCCCGAGCCCCTGACGCCCGGCGAGGCCGTGGACGTCGAGCTGCCCATGGCCTTCGTCGCCCACCGCTTCGCCGCCGGTCAGCGCCTGCGCCTCGCCATCAGCGAGAGTCTCTGGCCCCTGGTCTGGCCCTCGCCGAAGGTCGCCACCCTGACCCTCGACCTCGCCGGCTGCCACCTCGACCTGCCGGTCAAGCCCGCCGACACGCCCGACGCGCCGATGCCGATCGCGGCCCTGCCACAAGGCCCCGGCGCCGAGCGGCCCGATCCCATCGCGCCGGCGGCCGACGGCCGATACGTCCTGGCCGAGACCGAGACACCGCACACCGTCCGGCCCCGCGGGGCCGGCGTCGCCGTCACCCGCTCGCGCGAGAGCCTGGCCGAGCTCGTCCCCGGCGACCCGTCGTCCAGCCACTGGCGACAGGTCGCCCGCACCGCCTTCGCGGGCGACGCGTTCGATTGCGCGCTGGAGGCCGGAGGCGACCTCACCGCCACGCCGACGATGTTTCGTCTCACCGAATGGGTTCGGGCCTGGCGCGACGGCGCCCTCGTGTTCGAGCGGGAAACGTCGGCCGATATCCCGCGCGACCTGCTCTGATCGTCAGGCCGCCCGGGCGCCCTCGAACCACTCCTCCACGGCCGGCACGACCAGTTCGGCGACATTGAAGCCGCGGGTCACCAGGCCATAGGTCCCGTCGGGGTTCGGCCCGGCCACCAGGGTCGGGAAGCCGGTCACGCCCGCCCGCTGCGAGACCGCATAGTCGCCCCAGGTTTCGCGCTTGACCCCCTCGTCAGCCAGCAGGGCCTCGAACTCGGCCACGTCGAAGCCCAGTTCGCCGGCCAGGGCGGCCAGCACCGCCGGCTGGGTCACGTCCTGGTTCTGCGCGTAGAACGCGCCCTGGATACGCACCAGCAGGGCCAGGGCCAGCACCGCGTCCTGGCGGCGGGCCAGCACGACGGCCCGCGCCGCCGGGTCGGTGTCGTAGACGAAGCCCTCGCGCTCGAAGAACCGCCAGTCGAAGGGCTGGCCGGAGGCCTCCTGCACGTGTTCCCAGTGCCCGCGCGTGTCGGCCTTGGCCGCCTCGGTCATCGGCTTCTCGGTGCCGGGCCTTAAGCCTCCCATCACCACGCGGATCGGCAAGGCGTCGCCAAAGCGACGGCGGATCAGGGCCATCACCGGCACGAAGCCCCAGCACCACGAGCACATCGGGTCGGCGAAATAGACGAGATGCGGCTGGGTCTGTTCCATGACGGAACGCTAGCACGGCCCCCGCGGTTCGTCCGCAGGCCTCCCGCCGAAGTGAAAGAGGTGGGTCCTTATAAGAAATTGTCGATTGAGCCCGCCGCCCCGGCCGATAGGTTGCTCTAGACCCAGCCCCATCCCAGGATCCCAACCATGCTCGACCTGCACTACTGGCCGACGCCCAACGGCAAGAAGGTGACCATCCTGCTCGAGGAGTGCGGCCTTCCCTACCGCATCGTCCCCACCAACATCGGCAAGGGCGACCAGTTCACGGCCGACTTCCTCAAGATCAATCCCAACAATCGCATGCCGGCCCTGGTCGACCACGCGCCCGCCGACGGGGGCGAACCCATCGCCATCTTCGAGTCCGGGGCGATCATGATGTATGTCGCCGAGAAGGCGGGCCAGTTCTATCCCCAGGACATCCGCGGCCGGTACGAGGTAAACCAGTGGCTCATCTGGCAGATGGCCAACCAGGGGCCCAAGTCCGGCGAGGCCGGCCACTTCCGCCGCCTGGGCGACAGCCAGGGCGACCAGTCCTACGCCGTCCGCCGCTTCACCGACGAGGTCAACCGCCTCTACGGCGTCCTCGACAATCGCCTCTACGACCACCGCTACCTGGCCGGCGACGCCTACTCGATCGCCGACATGATCTGCTACCCGTGGACCATCAACATCGAGGGCCAGGGCTCCAACATCGCCGACTTCAAGTACTTCAAGCGCTGGTTCGACGAGCTGTCGGCGCGCCCCGGCGTCCAGCGCGGCATGGCCGTCACCGCCGGCCCGGCCGAGGACTTCGCCTCCCTCTCGCAGGAAGAACGCGAGCGCCGCATGAAGCTGCTCTTCAACCAGCGCGCCCGCCCCGCGCCGGCGACGGGCGGCATCGAGGCTTGAGGCGCAAGTAGCGGGTCGGCTCCTTACTCGACCTCCCAGTCGATCTCGCCGCGGAATTCCGGCGCGATGGCGCAGAGGTCGGTGTGGATCTGGTCGCGGGCGCTGGCGCGGGGCAGGCGGAAGACGAACTCAACACGGTCCTTGTTGAACGACTTGCGCTCGCCGACGATCTTGCAGCCTTTCTGCTCCAGGATCGCCCGATAGGCCGCCGCGCTCTCGGCCACCCGGCCCTGCGGCAGCTCGCTGACCTTGACCCGGCAATAGGGTCGTTGATCGAAGAGGAAGATGAGCACGAAGGCGAAGGCCGTTGTCACCACCGCGAAGTGCGGCAGGCCCAGGCCCGCGATCAGCCCCGACAGGGTGACGATGATCAGCCGCCCGGTATCGCGCGCCGAGCCAGTGTCGGTGCGAAAGCGAATCAACCCGCCGATGCCGAACACCACCACGCCGATGACCATGCCGAACTCGCGCACGGTCACCCCGATCACGGCGCCGACGAAGGCGTAGAGGATGTAGACCTTGGGCAGGTCCGCCTCGCGCAGGGTGTCCACCGTGCGCGTCGTCATCGGGTGATAGCCGATCAGCGCGCCCAGGACGGTGGCCAGCAGCAGCGCGCCCAAAGAGTCGGCCAGGAAGTGCAGGTCGCGGAAGCCGGCCCAGCCTGCCGCCGCCAGCTGCCCGCGCGGCCCGTCGAACAGCCCCTGGGCCTGCGCGAAGGCGCCTTGCGGAACCAGCAACAGCAGCCCCAGAAAGACGATCAGCGCCCTAAACATGCCGCACCCCCACCCGTCCGGTCAGCGTGGACGCGGGCGCCGCCTTTGGCAAGCGTCGGCCCCCTCCCACCCTAAACGCCGTGAACGGACGATTTGGCGTCGCCTGCCGCTTGCCTTCCTTCCGCGCCCGTGGCTCGCTGGCTTCAAGGTTCATTGGGGCGTGGCGTAGAGAGGATGGCGCGAAAGGATCCGGCCCTGGCGGCGGGCCCGACCCGCTTCGGCATCTCCCTGTTCGAGGCCGAAGCCCAGGGGCAATGGCGCCTGCCCAAGCGGCTGCGGGAAATCTCGGGCCTGGCCCTGACCCCTGACGGCCGCGTCATGGGACACGACGACGAGCTGGCGGTCATCTGTCAGATCGACCTGCAAGGCGGCGAGATCGTCAAACGCTTCGCCCTGGGCGCGCCGGCCCTGCGCGGCGACTTCGAGGGTCTGGCCATCGACGGCGCCGGCGACTTCTACCTCACCACCAGCTCGGGCTGGCTCTACCGGTTCCGCGAGGGCGAGGACCGCGCCCACGTGACCTTCGAAACCTTCGATACCGGCCTACGTCGCGTCGCCGAGATCGAGGGCCTGGCCTTCCACGGCGGCGAGGACGCCGTGATCATCGCCGCCAAGATCAACTACGCGGTCGACCTCGCCGGCGTCCTGGTGCTCTACGCCTGGTCGCCGCGCCGGCCCGCAGAGCCCGCGCGGCCATGGCTGACCCTTCCCGTCGCCCCCCTGGCCGAGGCGGTCGGGGCGCGCGCCTTCCACCCCTCGTCCGTGGAGATCGATCCGGCCACCGGCCGGCTGGTCATCCTGGCGGCGCGGGAGAACGCCATGGTCGAACTGGACGAGCGCGGCCAAATCCTCGCCGCACGCTGGCTGGGGCGCCTGCACCGCCAGGCCGAGGGCGCCACGATCCTCGCCGACGGCGCCCTGGTCATCGCCGACGAGGGCGGCAATGCGCGCGCCACCATCACGCGCTATGCTCGCGCCTATGAAGACTAAAGCCTGGGCCGGCGCCGTCGCGGCCCTCTTCGCCCTCCTGGCCTTGGCGCCGGCGGCCTTAGCGGCCAGTGACCGCGAGCGCACCCAGTGGGACCATGTCGCCCGGGTGGTGGCCATTGGCGACCTGCACGGCGACTTCGACAAGTTCCACGACCAGCTTCGCCAGGCCGGCCTGATCGACGCCAAGGACAACTGGAGCGGTGGGGCGACCCATCTGGTGCAGCTGGGCGACGTTCCCGACCGGGCGCCGGACACCCGAAAGATCCTGGACCTGCTGATCAAGCTGGAACCCCAGGCCCGCCGGGCCGGCGGCTTCGTCCACGCCCTGATCGGCAACCACGAAGCCATGAACATGGAAGGCGACCTGCGCTACACCACGCCGGGCGAGTTCGCCGCCTTCGCCGACCGCAACTCCCCGCGCCGTCGCGACGCCTACTACACCGCCGTGGTCGCCGCCCTGAAGGCCCATCCGCCGACGACCGGCCTGCCCGTCATCGACGCCGCCTACAGGGCGAGGTTCGACGCCGAGCATCCCCTGGGGTGGGTCGAGCACCAGCTCGCCTGGTCGCCGTCCGGCGCCTACGGGCGCTGGATCCTAGGCCACAGCGCCATCATCCGCATCGACGACACCCTCTACCTGCATGCCGGGGTCAGCGCCGAGTTCACCCCCTTCGACATCGACGTCGAGGACAAGGCGGTCATCGCCGCTCTCCGCCACCAGCCGGAGGCGGCTGCCGGCCCGCACGACATCCTGTGGAACGAGAACGGCCCGCTCTGGTACCGGGGCATGGCCCTGAACGATGAAGCCGCGGAGGCCGCCAGCGTCGCGGCCGTGCTGGCCCGCCATCAGGTGCGCCACGTGGTCGTCGGCCACACCAAGCGCTATTCCATGGTCAACACCCGCTTCGGCGGGGCGGTGATCCTGACCGACATCGCCGTTCCCGGAGGCTGCCCCGATCCGCACGCCTTCCTGGTCAAACAGGGCGACGCCTTCACCACCGTCTATCGCGGCAAGACCCTGTCCCTGCCGATGGATGACGCCGGCCGCCGCGCCTATCTCGCCCAGGTCGCCGCCCTCGACGCCGCCGCCATCCCCGACCCGGTCAAGGCCGCCCGATGTTCGGTCGACCTGGGCGCAAAGGCCCCGTCTTGAAGCAGTCGGACTACGCCCCAAGGCCTATCGGCAGTGGCCGACGATGTCCTTCTGGACCCGTCCGGGATCGTCGAGGATCTTGAAGAAGCCGTCCAGATAGGCGCTCGCCCGGTCCCGGAACTCCGGGTTCAGGTGCGGCTCACCGGCGATGACCGCCGCCAGTTCGGCGCGGTGGGCGCGGTATTCTTCCACCACCGCCGGCAGGTCGGCCTTGCTGACGCAGTAGCCGCGGTAAAGCCGGTCGGTGACCTTCTGCACCGGCAGGCCCTCGGGCACTTCGGCGTAGGGCGCATTGATCAGGCCCGAATAGTCGAAGTCGTAGGGCACCGGCACGACCGCCTCCGCGCTCTCCGGCTTGGCGTCCCGCGCGGCGATAAGGCGGCTGTTGTGACAGCACGGCGCCCCCGGGGCCCCGGCCAGGAAGTCCCAGTCCAAGTTGCCGATCATGTATTCGAACAGCGCCGCCCGCGCCGCCGCCTTGCCGTCCATCCGCACCGGCTTCACCTGTTTGGAGGCGGCCTCCAGCCGGTTGCGGTCGTTGCGGCCAGCCATGTCGTCGATGTCCTCGATCACGAAGCCGAACCGGCGCAGCGCCTCGCCCTTGCCGTCGGCGTTCCGGTAGGTGACCTCTACCGCCCGCACGCGATAGCTCATCGGGGTGATCACGTTAAACAGCCTGTAGGCCAGGTACTCCAGGACGATGCGCTGCTCGTAGTCGGCGCCCGGCCGGCAATAGGTGACCAGCTTCAGCTTGTGCTGACCGTGGAACACCGTGCCATGGACGCTTGCCTTGTCGAACTTCAGCAGCAGGGGCGGAAACTTGCAGTACCCGCCGGTGCGTCGCGTCATTCCGCGCGGGCTGAGTTGGATGGGTAGGGTCTGCGCCGGTCCGCCCGGCTCACTCACCGTCAGGGTGGCGGAATGAGGACTGGTGCTGGTCAGGGCCGATTTCACCAGGGCCGGAAAGGGCGCCGTCAGGGTGATCTCCAGCGGCGGCCCGTCGTCGAACAGGTCCGCCTTCGCTGATGCGACGGGCGCCATCGCCAGGGCCGCCATCCCTACGCACGCCGCCGTGACCCGGCGCAACCACCGCAGCCCGTCCATCCGGAGCCCCTCCGTCTGCCAGGTCCCGATGGTGGCACAGCCTGCGCGCGCCTAGAAGGCCCCCGCGCCGCGCCAATCGTCCGCCCCCGGAGTGTGCATCTCCAACTCCACTCAATCAGCCGAAGTCCGGGATGAGCGGGTGAGGAAGGGGGCGCGGTCCCGCCCTGACGCTAGATCGCGCGGTCCTTCCAATAGGCGTCCTTGAGCAGGCGCTTGTAGAGCTTGCCCGTGGGCAGGCGCGGCATTTCGGCGATGAAGTCGATGGAGCGCGGGGCCATATAGTGGGCCAGGTTCTCCCGCGCGAAGGCCAGCAACTCGGCCGCGAGGTCGTCGGTGGGATCATGGCCGGGCGCCGGCTCGATCACCGCCTTGACCGCCTCGCCCATCTCCGCGTCCGGCACGCCGAACACCGCCACGTCGCCCACCTTGGGGTGGGTGATCAGGGCGTCCTCGATGGCCTGGGGATAGATGTTCACCCCGCCGGAGATGATCATGAACGCCTTGCGGTCGGTCAGGTACAGATAGCCGTCGGCGTCCAGGTAGCCGACGTCGCCCAAGGCGTTCCAGTTGGGGTGCTGGGGATGGCGGGCGGCGCGCGTCTTCTCGGCGTCGTTGTGGTACTCGAAGGTCGCCACCTCGCGCTCGAAATAGACCAACCCCGCTTCGCCCACCGGCAGTTCGTTCCCGTCGTCGTCGCAGATGTGCAGCACGCCCAGGGCCGCGCGGCCCACCGAGCCCGGGTGCTCCAGCCAGTCCTCGCTGGAGATGAAGGTGGAGCCCGAGCCCTCGGTGCCCGCGTAGTATTCGAAGAGGATCGGCCCCCACCACTCGATCATCTGCCGCTTGACCTCCACCGGGCAGGGGGCGGCGGCGTGGATGGCGACCTGGTGGCTTGACAGGTCGAAGCCTGCCCGCGCCTCCTCGGGCAGTTTCAGCATGCGCACGAACATGGTCGGCACCCACTGGCTGTGAGTGACGCCGTACTGCTGGATCAGCTTCAGCGCCTGTTCGGCGTCGAAGCGCTCCATCATGATCACCGTGCCGCCGAACGACTGCACGCTCAGCACATAGGCCAGCGGCGCGGCGTGATAGAGCGGCGCGGGCGACAGGTAGACACTGTCGGCGGTCAGGCCATAGCGGTTGACCAGCTGGCGGGTGGCGAAGCCCTCGGCCGGCGTCACCTCGGGCAGCGGCCGCAGGATGCCCTTGGGCCGCCCCGTGGTGCCGGAGCTGTAGAGCATGGAATCGCCCATCCACTCCTGCGCCAGGGGTTCGGCCGAGGCCGACGCCAAGGCGGCTTCGTAGGACTGGTAGCCGTCGATGGTTCCGTCCAGCATCAGCCGCACCGGGCAGTTCGGGATTAGGTCCAGTAGCGCCTCGGCCGTCTCGCGCTTGGCGAAGGAGGTGATCAGCGCCTTGGCCCCGCAGTCGCCGATGATGTAGGCGGCCTCGTCCGGCGGCAGGTAGCGGTTGACGGTGGTGACGTAGAACCCGGAGCGGAACGCCGCCCACACAGGCTCCATGAAGCGCAGGTTGTTCTCCATCAGCACGGCGATGTGGTCGCCGCGCCTGAAGCCCTGGGCATGGAGGAACTGGGCCAGACGGTTGGAAGCCGCGTCCAGCTCGGCGTAGGTGACCTTGGCCCCCGTGTCGGCCGAGATCATGGCCGGCTTGTCGGGGGTCAGTCGGGCATGATCGGCGAGGTACATGGCGCCGCCCTAGTCCAGATCCATGCCGTTCATGCCGGCGTTCTTGCGCGCCGTCTTCATCATCTCGGCCACCTTGGCGCCCATCTCGTGGGGGTCCTTGGTGGGCGTGGCGGTGGGGCCGCGGTGCCAGCCCTCGGCGATGGCCAGGGTGTTGCCGCTGGCCTCGAACATCCGCCCGCTGACCTCGGCCGACTCC
Organism: Pseudomonadota bacterium; assembly: GCA_018241335.1. Classification (GTDB taxonomy): domain Bacteria; phylum Pseudomonadota; class Alphaproteobacteria; order Caulobacterales; family Caulobacteraceae; genus Acaudatibacter. Next base: position 52,450 of record JAFEEA010000001.1, on the reverse strand, counting down.
TCGCTGGCCAGCCACACGGCGATCGGCGCCACCCACTTGGGATCGCCGGACTCCTTGCGCTCCTCGGTGATCGGCCCGCCCAGGTCTTCGGTCAGGCGCGTCAGGGCGCCCGGGGCGATGGCGTTGACCGTCACCCCATAGCGGCGCAGCTCGCGCGAGGCGATGATGGTGAAGGCCGCGATGCCCATCTTGGCCGCGCCATAGTTGGTCTGGCCGATGTTGCCGTAGATGCCCGACACCGACGAGGTGTTGATCAGGCGCGCGTTGACCGGCGCGCCGGTCTCCTTGTTCAGCTCGCGCCAATAGACCGCCGCATGGTGGGCCGGCGCGAAGGTGCCCTTGAGGTGCACCTTGATCACCGCGTCCCACTCCGCCTCGGTCATGTTGACCAGCATGCGGTCGCGCAGGATGCCGGCGTTGTTGATCAGGACGTCCAGCTTGCCGAAAGTCGACACCGCCTGGTCGATCATGGCCTTGGCCTGGTCCCAGTCGGAGACGTCGGCGCCGTTGGCCACCGCCTCGCCGCCCATGGCCCTGATCTCGTTGACCACTTCATCGGCCGGTCCCAGGTCCGCGCCGACGCCGTCGCGGGCGCCGCCCAGGTCGTTGACCACCACCTTGGCGCCCTCGGCCGCCAGCATCAGGCAGTATTCCCGCCCGATCCCACGGCCCCCGCCGGTGACGATCGCCACCCGGCCTTCGCACAATCCCGCCATCGTCTTCCTCCTGCCGCGGCGGCGCCGATCCGGCGTTCCGGGCGGCGCGTCTTATTGTTTCCGAAAGGGATAAGCCCACCGGCGCGGGCCTCGCAACCGTGCGCGCAAGGCGCCGTGGCGGAAGACGTAGGGGAAGCGTCAGTCGATCCGGGCGACGGACTCGAACAGGGCGTCGTCGTTCCAGATCTCCACCGCGTGCGAACTGGCATGCTCGGCCAACAGCTCGCTGGCCCGAGACCGCGCGGCGTCCTCATCGGGCAAGAGCGACAGCTCCATGGCGGGGATCGCGCCGTCGGGCCGAACGCAAAGGAAGGTGAATGTCTTCATGCCTGCCGCTGGCCCGCCGCGCGGCTCTCGCCTTCGCCAGGTCACCTGATCAACCCCATCGCGGAAAGGGCTCCGCTCATCTCAGGTTGAGTGTTCGCGGCAGAAAACACCAGGAAAAACACGGTCGGATACCCGACCCAACTGTCACTTTGGCGCCCATTCTCGGCGAGCGCTGACAGCATTGTTGGCCCAATTCAGGAAAACCAGGGCCGGCGCGGCCGGCCCTGGTCGCAACGTTCGCCTACCGCGCCATGTTGATGATGTGCAGCTGGGTGAACTCGTTGAGGCCTTCCTCGCCCAGTTCCGTGCCCAGGCCCGACATCTTGGCTCCGCCGAAGGGAATGTTGGGGGCCAGTTCAGCGTGCTTGTTGATCCACACCGTGCCGGTGTCCATCCGCTCGGCCAGGGCGTGGGCTTTGTCGAGGTCGGACGACCAGATCGAGCCGCCCAGGCCATAGGGCGAGTTGTTGGCGCGGCTGACGGCGTCCAGGTCGTCCTCGAAGCGGATGACCGGCAGGACCGGGCCGAACTGCTCCTCGTCCACCAGGCGCGTCCCGTCGGTGATGTCGCGCACGATGGTGGGCTTGATGAAGTAGCCCTTGCCCTCCACGGGAACGCCGCCGGCGATCACCTTGCCGTGCTGCTTGGCGTCCTCGATCAGGGCCATGACTTTGTCGTACTGCATCTTGTTCTGCAGCGGGCCGAGTTGGGTGCCCTGCTCCAGGCCGTCGCCGACAACCGCCTCGTTGGCCAGTTTGGCCAGTTCGTCGCAGACCGCGTCATAGATGCTGTCGTGGACGTAGGCCCGCTTCATGGCGATGCAGACCTGGCCGGAGTTTTGGAAGGCGCTCTGGAACAGCTTGGGGGCCACGACCTTGGGGTCGTTGTCGGCCAGGACGATGCCGGCGTCGTTGCCGCCCAGCTCCAGGGTGATGCGCTTCAGAGCCTCGGCGGCGCCGGCCATCACGCGCTTGCCGGTCTCGGTGGAGCCCGTGAACGAGATCTTGCGAACGTCCGGATGGGCGGTCATGGCGGCGCCCAGGTCGCCGGCGTCGGCGATGATGTTCAGCACGCCCGGGGGCAGCAGGTCCTTGATCAGGGCGCCGATGCGAAGCGTCGAAAGCGGCGTGGTCGGGGCCGGCTTCAGGACGATGGTGTTGCCGGCCAGCAGGGCCGCCGGAACCTTGAAGGCCATGAGGATCAGCGGGAAGTTCCAGGGCACGATCGCGCCAATCACCCCCAGGGGCTTGCGGCGCGCCTCGACGCGGCGGTTCGGGCTGTCGTCCAGCACCTTCACCGGCAGGTCCAGCATGGTGAAGTAGCGGAAGAAGGCGGCCGCGCCATAGACCTCGCCAGTGGCGTCGCCGATCGGCTTGCCCTGTTCCTGGGTGAGGATACGGGCCAGTTCCGCGGCGTTGTTCTGGATGGCGTCGGCCATGGCCAAGAGCGCCTTCTTGCGCTCATCGATGGGCGTGGCGCTCCAGGCGGGGAAGGCCGCCTTGGCCGCCGCCACCGCCTTGTCGAGCTGGGCCTTGGAGGCGCGGGGCGCCTTGGCCAGCACCGTCTCGGTGGCCGGGTTGATCACGTCCATGACGGAGTCGCCGTCTTCCAGGGCGCCGCCGATCAACAGCTTGAAGTCTTCCATCGCTCTTCCTCCGCAGGCGGGCCCGGCGGGCCCGACCAATTCCTGAACACCGATAACAGAGACCGGCGGGTCATTGCACGCCTTGGCTTCCCCGACGGTGAGGCGTCTATCAGTCGCCAAGGTGACGCTGCGGGCGGCAAGTCCGCAAATCGGCCACGCAAATCAGGGGGACCGTCATGACCACTTTCAAGACCGTCGACGTCGGCGAGGTCAGCCTGCGCTGCGCCATCGAGGGTTCGGGCCCGCTGGTGATCATGGTGCATGGCTTTCCGGAGTCCTGGTACTCCTGGCGCCACCAGATCGGGCCGATCGCCGAGGCCGGCTTTACCGCCTGCGCCATCGACGTGCGCGGCTACGGTGGTTCGGACAAGCCTTACCCTGTCGAGGCCTACGCCATGGAGCGGATCACCGCCGACGTGGCGAACCTCGTCGAGGCCCTCTCGCCCGGCCAGCGCGCCACCTTGATCGGCCACGATTGGGGCGCTCCGATCGTCTGGAACACCGCCCTCACCCGCCCCGACCGGATCAAGGCCGTCGCCGGGCTGTCGGTGCCCTACACCGGCATTCCGGCGCGCTCGTTCCGCGAGATGTTCGAGGCGGTGTTCACCAGCCAGGGGAAGTTCTTCTACCAGGCCTATTTCCAGGAACCCGGCGTCGCCGAAGCGGAGCTGGAGAAGGACGTGCGCAATTCCCTGCGCCGCTTCTACTACGCGATCAGCGGCGAGGGGGCGCACCACTGGCCGAACGACAAGGTCCACGGCGATCCGCTGCTCAAGGGCCTGCCGGACCCCGACCCCTTCCCGGCCTGGTTGACGCCGGCGGACCTCGACTACTTCGTCGGCGAGTTCGAGGCCTCGGGCTTCCGCGGTCCACTGAACCGCTATCGCAATCACGACGCCGACTTCGAATGGCTGCAGGGCTTCAAGGGCCGCAAGATCGAGCAGCCGTCCTTGTTCATAGGCGGCGAGCGCGACCTTGTGCTGTCGATGCTGGGTCGCGGCGACCTGGTGGCGATGATGAAGGCCGAGATGACCGACCTGCGCGGGGCGGACATCCTGCCCGGCTGCGGCCACTGGACCCAGCAGGAGCGCCCGGTCGAGGTCAACGAACGCCTTCTGGCGTGGCTGAAGACGATCTGACCACCTCCAATTTACGCGCGGAGCGAGAGCTTCAACACTTTCTTCGTCGAGCTCCGGTTAGTCTCGCGGCGTGACCGCGGGACAGGCGGTCCTAGGGGACCTGGGCGCTGACCCTGTCCGCGACGACGGGGTGTTGGGAGTGACGGGGTTGGATCGGCCATCGACTGCGAATGGCGGGGCGGCGCCCGCCGGCTTGCCGGAAGCGGCGCGGCTCGACCTGCTGCCCGCCGCCATCCTGATCTGTGACACGGCCGGCATGGTCGTACAGTGCAACCGCGAGGGCGCCGAGCTGTGGGGGCCGTTGGCCGGGGCGCCGCCGCGCCTGTTCTCGTCCGAAGGCCGTCCCCTCGACCTGGAGGAAACGCCCGTCGCCCTGGCGCTTCGCACAGGCCTGCCCGTGCGCAACCGCGAGGTCTGGATCGACCGGCCAGGCGCGCCCAGGTTTTGCGTCATCGCCGACGTCAATCTGCTGAAGGATGCCGGGGGCGAGGTCACCGGCGCGGTCATGGCCCTGCGCGACATCACCGAGCGCAAGGACGCCGAGGCCGCCATCCATCAGCAGCACGTGCTGCTGCGCGCCCTCTACGACCACACGCCCGATTGCGTGAAGGTGGTGGCCGAGAACGGCGAGTTGCTACGCATCAACGCCGCGGGCGCGCGCATGGTGGGCGCTTCGAGCCCGGCAGACCTGATCGGCGCCAGCATCTTCGAGTTCCTCGATCCGGCCCACGTTGCGGCGTGGCGCGAGAACCACACCCGGGTGTGCGGCGGCGCCTCGCTGAACTGGGAATACGAGGTCATCGGCCTGGACGGCCGCCGCCGTTGGCTGGAGACCCACGCCGTACCGTTGAAGACCCCGCTATGGGGCCTGGTGCAGCTTTCGGTGACCCGTGACATCACTGCCCGCAAGCGCAACGAGGCCCAGGTCAGCGACAGCGCCCGGCGCCTGTCGGAACTTCTGCAGGCCCTGCCGACCGCCGTCTACACCACCGACGGCGAGGGCCGGCTGACCTTCTACAATCAGGCCGCCGTCGACCTCTGGGGCCATCGCCCGCCGCTGCTCGAGACCCGATGGTGCGGCAGCTGGAAGCTCTACCACATGGACGGCGAGCCTCTGGCCCCCGAGGACTGCCCGATGGCGGTGACTCTGAGGACCGGTATCCCCGTTCGCGACGTCGAGGCCATCCTGGAACGGCCGGATGGCGTGCGCGTGCCCTTCGCCCCCTATCCCACACCGCTGCACGACGAATTCGGGCAGGTGATCGGCGGCGTCAACATGATGGTGGATATCTCCCGCCACCGGGCCGCCGAGGATGCTCAGCAGCGCCTGATTGACGGCCTGATCCAGGCCGAGCGCGAGTTGATCGACTCCAAGGACGCGGCCGAGGCCGGCGGCGCCGCCAAGAGCGCTTTCCTGGCCACCATGAGCCACGAGATCCGCACCCCCCTGAACGGCGTGCTGGGCATGGTGCAGGCCATGGCCCGCGATGAGCTGAGCCCGGTCCAGGCCGAACGCCTGCAGGTGATCCAGAAGGCCGGCGGCGCCCTGCTGGCGATCCTCAACGACCTCCTGGACCTGTCCAAGATCGAGTCCGGCAAGCTGGAGCTCGAGGACGGCGAGTGCGACATCGAGGAGATCGCCGGCGGCGTCGCCCAGGCCTTCACCACCCTCGCGACCGAGAAGGACATCGGCTTCTCGCTCGAGGTCACGGACGCCGCGCGCGGCGTCTATGCGGGAGACGCCACCCGCCTGCGCCAGATTCTCTACAATCTGGTCTCTAACGCCCTGAAGTTCACCCCCGAGGGCCAGGTCGAGGTTCGGGTCGACCGATCCGGCGAGACCCTGGTCGTCCGTGTCAGCGACACCGGCGTCGGCATCGCGCCCGAGCGCATACCCTTCCTGTTCGACAAGTTCGTCCAGGCCGACGCCTCGACCACGCGCAAGTACGGCGGCACGGGCCTGGGCCTTGCAATCTGCCAGGAACTGGCGGTGCTGATGGGCGGCACAATCGAGGTGGAGAGCGGCGTCGGCCGGGGCTCGACCTTCACCGTCACCCTGCCCCTGCCCAGGCTCGCCCACGTCGGCCGCCCAGCCGCGCCCAGCGAGCCGGAGGCCGAACTGGCCCCCCCGACCCGCGCCCTGCGCATCCTGGCGGCCGAGGACAACGCGATGAACCAGCTGGTCCTCAAGACCCTGCTGCACCAGGTGGGCGTCGAACCCATGGTGGTGGGCGACGGGCTGGAGGCGGTCGAGGCCTGGCGCGCCGGCCAGTGGGACGTGATCCTGATGGACATCCAGATGCCGGTGATGGACGGCCCCACCGCCGCCGGGACCATTCGCGCCGAGGAAGCCGCCAGCGGCCGCCGGCGCACGCCGATCATCGCCCTGACCGCCAACGCCATGTCGCACCAAACCGAGGCCTACCACGCCTGTGGCATGGACGCCGTGGTCGCCAAACCGATCGAGGTCGGCCGCCTCTACGCCGCGCTGGAGGAGGTGCTCGACGCGGCGGGCGAAGAGGGGCGGGCCGCGGTGGTCGGCTAGCGATCCCGACTCGGCCGTCGGCTGACCGACCGTCTGGCCAATCCGCGCCGGCGAAAGCAACTGTGCGAATCCGTGCTAACGGTTTCCCCGCTCGATCACGCGCCAGACGCGATCGAAGAGGCGACCCTGGATGGACATCAGCGAACGCCTGCGAAGCCTTGGCGTATCACCCTGCTCGGAAGCCTTCGAGGCTCGTTACGAGGTCCTGCATCCCGCCCGGGGGCCGGTGCCGCCCAGGCTCGTGACAACGACGGCGGCGCCGCTGGCGTCGTGCCTGATGGTCACGCGAGGCGATCTGGACCTGATGCGCCAGGCCGTCGAGAGCTACCAGCGCCAGACCTGGGCCGAACGGGAGCTGGTGGTGGTCACCGCCGAGGGCGACCCGCGCGCGATCCAGGCCCTGCTGGCCGAGGCGGGCGTGGCTCGTGCGGTGCTGGCCTCCGTGGGGCCGGGCCTGGCCCTGGGGGACCTTCGCAACCTGGCGGCGGCCCGGGCGAGGGGCGAGATCCTGGTCCAGTGGGACGACGACGACCTGTCAGACCCCGGCCGTATCGCCACCGCCGTGGCGGTCCTGCGCGCCAGCGGAGCCAGCGCGGCCTTCCTGGATCGATGGCTGACCTGGTGGCCGGCGCGCGGGCTGGCGGCCCTGAGCCGCCGGCGGATCTGCGAAGGGACAATGGCGGTGTGGCGCGATGCGGCGCGAACCTATCCGGCAGCCGCCCGGGCCGAGGACTCAGACGTGCTGCGCCGCCTCCAGCAGGACGAACCGATCGCCCTTATCGATGCGCCGCTGCAGTACGTTTATGCGGTGACCGGCCGCAACACATCCGGCGACGCCCTCTTCGAGGCCGAGCTCGACCGGGCCCAGCACGTGTTCCGGGGCGCCGAGTACGATGACCTGCTGGCCCTGCTGGGCCGCCGCCTGCCCATCGCGGCCTATGCGGCGACCCTGGCCCGCTCAAAATAGTTGACTCAGGCAAGTATCGGAACGACGCTCGGCGGCGGGAGGACCGCCATGCCGCCAGAGCTCGCCGAGACCGTCGCCGCCGTCCGTGACTTCACCCGGTTCTACACCCGCAAGGTGGGGGCGCTGGACGAGACCCACCTGGGAAGCGGCTTCACCCTGGGGGAGGCGCGGGTGCTGCACGAACTGGCGCAGAGCCGGGACCAGACCGCCAAGCGCCTGGGCGAGGCGCTGGACCTCGACGCCGGCTACCTGAGCCGGATCCTGCGGCGCTTCGAGGAGACCGGGGTCGTCATCCGGACCCCCGACCCGTCGGATGGGCGCAGCGCAAGACTGACCCTGACCGCGACCGGGCGGGCCGGCTTCGACACCCTGAACGAAACCACGGTCGCCCGCTGGCGACAGATGCTGTCCACCCTAAGCGACGACCAGCGCGCCGACGTCACCGCCGCCATGGCCCTGGTGCGCGGCGTCCTGGACCCGACGCCGGACCGGGCGGCGCGCGCGGCGGCCGTGAAGCTGCGCGATCCGGTCCCTGGAGACCTCGGCTGGGTGGTTGAGCGCCATGCTGTGCTCTATGGGCGCGAGTACGGCTGGGGCCCCGAGTTCGAGGCGGTGGTGGCCGAGATGGCCGCCCAACTGGTCCGGGCCATGCAGTGGCCCGGCGCCCGCGGCTGGATCGCCGAACTGGAGGGCCGCCGCGTGGGCTGCGTCTTCCTGGTCCCGGAGCCGGACGCGCCCGGCGTGGCGCGCCTTCGCCTTCTGCTGCTCGAGCCGGAGGCGCGGGGCCTTGGCCTCGGCCAACGGCTGACCGACGCATGCCTGGCCTTCGCCCGGGCCGAGGGATACCGCGAGGTCGTGCTCTGGACCCACACGGTGCTGACGGCCGCACGCGCCATCTACGCCAGCCGCGGCTTCGTGCTGGAGGAAAGCCACTGGCACGACGACTTCGGGCCCAGCATCGAGAGCGAGACCTGGCGGCTGGTGTTCTGAAGGCCCCGAGGCGCGCCCGCCGAACTGACGCCGCGTCCCCATTGACGCGGACCTCGGCCTTGGGGCCTATAACGCCCGTTTGAATTCAAGGACTGGGCCGACACGGCCTTGTCCGCCAAGGCCTCCGAGGGAAACGCCATGACCGCCATCAACGCCGTGACCGACTACGCCCGCGAGGGCGACGTCGGCGTCATCACCCTGAACTCGCCGCCAGTGAACGCCCTGTCGGCGGGCGTGCGCGACGGCCTGGCGGGCGGCTTCGCCGCGGCCATGGCCGACCCGGACGCCAAGGCCATCGTGCTGATCTGCGACGGCCGCACCTTCATCGCCGGCGCCGACATCACCGAATTCGGCGGCGCGCAGAAGGGCGCCAGCCTGTTCGACGTCCAGGACGCCATGGAAGGCGCCACCAAGCCGGTGATCGCCGCCATCCACGGCACCGCCCTGGGCGGCGGCCTGGAAGTGGCGCTTTGCGCCCACTATCGCGTGGCCGTGCCCTCGGCCCGCTGCGGCCTGCCGGAAGTGAACCTGGGCCTGCTGCCCGGCGCCGGCGGCACCCAGCGCCTGCCCCGCATCGTGGGCCCGCAGAAGGCCCTCGAAATGGTCACCAGCGGCCAGCACGTGCCGGCCAAGGCCTGCCTGGAGATGGGCCTGGTCGACGAGCTGGTCGAGGAAGGCAAGCTGCGCGAGGGCGCCATCGCCTTCGCCCGCAAGGTGGTCGCCGAGGGGCGCCCGCTGGTCAAGGTGCGCGACAACAACGCCAAGGTCGAGGCCGCCCGCGGCCATCCCGAGATCTTCGCCAACTTCCGCAAGGCCAACGCCCGCCGGTTCCGCGGCTTCCTGGCCCCCGAATACAATATCCGCTGCATCGAGGCGGCGGTGAATCAGCCCTTCGAGGAAGGGCTGAAGACCGAGCGCAAGCTGTTCGGCGAAGTCATCACCGGCTCTCAGAGCGCCGCCCAGCGCTACGCCTTCTTCGCCGAGCGCCAGGCCCAGAAGATCCCCGACGTGCCGGACGACACCGCGGTCCTGCCGATCGCCAAGGTCGGCGTCATCGGCGGCGGCACCATGGGCGGCGGCATCGCCATGAACTTCATGAACGCCGGCATCCCGGTGACCATGGTCGAGATCAAGCAGGAAGCCCTGGACCGCGGCATCGACATCGTTCGCAAGAACTACGAGCGCTCGCGCACCGCCGTGCCGGCCGAGACCGAGGCGCGCATGAGCCGCCTGACCGGCTCGCTCGACATGTCCTCCCTGGCCGACTGCGACCTGGTCATCGAGGCCGTGTTCGAGCGCATGGACATCAAGAAGGACATTTTCGCCAAGCTGGACGCCATCTGTAAGCCCGGCGCGATCCTCGCCACCAACACCTCGGGCTTGAACATCGACGAGATCGCCTCGGTGACCAAGCGTCCCGAAAGCGTCATCGGCCTGCACTTCTTCTCGCCGGCCAACGTGATGAAGCTGCTGGAGATCGTCCGCGCCGACCACACCTCGAAGGAGGTGATCAACACCTCCATGAAGCTGGCCAAGAAGATCGGCAAGATCGCCGTGCTGGTCGGCGTCACCCCCGGCTTCGTCGGCAACCGCATCCTGGGCCAGCGCCAGCGCGAGGCCAACAAACTGGTCATGGAAGGGGCGATGCCCTGGGACATCGACCGGGTGCTGTACGACTTCGGCTTCCCCATGGGTCCCTTCGCCATGAGCGACCTGGCCGGGCTCGACATCGGCTGGGTGAAGGAGAAGTCGAAGGGCGAGACCATCCGCGACGTGCTCTGCGAGATGGACCGCCGCGGCCAGAAGACCGGCGCCGGTTACTATGACTACGACGAGAACCGCAACGCCAAGCCGAGCCCCGTGGTCGAAAAGATCATCAAGGAGTTCGCCGCCAAGTCGGGCGCCAACACCCGCCAGATCTCCGACCAGGAGATTCTGGAACGCTGCATCTATCCGATGATCAACGAGGGCGCGAAGATCCTCGAGGAAGGCAAGGCCATCCGCCCCTCGGACATCGATGTGGTGTGGGAGAACGGCTACGGCTGGCCGGTCTATAGCGGCGGCCCGATGTGGTACGGCGACCATGTCGGCCTCGACAAGGTCCTGGCCAAGATGAAGGAGTTCCAGGCCCAGATGGGCGACGTCTTCAAGCCGTCGGCCCTGCTGGAAAAGCTGGTCGCCGAAGGCAAGAAGTTCGGGGACATGCGTTAGCGATCGCGCCCTCCCTCCCCGCGCCGGGGAGGGAGGACCGTTCATCCGTCGTTCAGCGACCGCCCCAACATTGAACGGTGCTATGCGAGCCGCTAGAGTCGGCCGCAAACCAGATGGGGCCCCAAACTCATGCGTAAGATTCTCGCCGGCGCGATGGCGCTCGGCCTCGGTGTCGCCGGCCTGGCCGGCCAGGCTTTCGCCGCCAGCGGACAGGCGGTGAACTCCGACGTCATGCCGCACTGCGACCGCCCGCTGGGCACCGCGGCGGTCAAGGAACCGGATCGCGACTGGTGGACGCCGCTGGGCCTGTCCAACCCCGAGGCGGTGCTCAAGCTGTTCGCGCTCAAGTCGGGCTGCCTGCGGATGGTCGACCGCAACGGCGGCATGGCCATGCGCAACCAGGAGCGTGACCTGAACGACTCGGGCGACCTGCAGCGCGGCTCGAACATCGGCCGTGGCCAGGTGCTGGCCGCTGACTTCTTCCTGATCCCCGACATCGCGCGCCAGAACTCCAATTCCGGCGGCGGCAACCTGGGCGGCATGGCCGGCCACTTCCTGCCCGGCGGCTTCGGCGCCTTCGCCGGCTCGATCAGCGTGCAGAGCAAGGAAGCCAACACCCTGATCACCCTGGTGGACGCGCGCACCACCGAGCAGCTCTACATCGCCGAGGGCAACGCCAAGAAGACCGACGTCGGCTTCGGCGCCGGCGGCTGGGGCGGCAGCTGGGGCGGCTTCGGCGGCCTGGCCGGCAGCGCCTACACCAACACCGACATCGGCAAGGTGATCATGCAGGCCTATTTCAACGGCTTCGTGGACCTGGTGCACTACATGCAGAACCAGCAGCCCGGCGCCCAACAGGCCAACGCCCCGATCGCCGCCCAGCGCACCACCACCGACGTGCAGCTGCGCGAGGGGCCGTCCACCAGCGCCCGCATCCGCTTTACCGTGCACCAGGGCCAGCTGGTCTATCCCACCGGCCAGCGCAATGGCGTGTGGATGGAGGTCGACGACGAGAACGGCAACCGGGGTTGGATGTCCTCGGCCTACGCCACGCCGCGGTAGGTTCGCGTTTCGCTTCCCCTTCGGTTCACCGGAGGGGAGCGCCTTCAGTGAAAGTCCCGGCTGCGCACCAGATGCGGGCTGGATGATGGCCGCGGCGGCGGGGCGACGGCGTCCTCCGCGCGCAGCTCGGCCAGGCGGTCCGACAGGTCGGTGAAGCGTTCGGCCACCACGTGGATCACGCCGCTGGCCACCTGCAGGCGGCCGTGCACCACCAGGAAGGCCGAGGTCATCACCGCCCGGCGGTTGGCGGTGAAGACGTCGCGCCAGACCACGGCGTTGGCCGCGCCGGTCTCGTCCTCCAGGGTGACGAACACCACCCCCTTGGCGGTGCCCGGCCGCTGGCGGATCAGCACCAGGCCGCCGATGGTCACCCGTTGGCCGTCCTTCATGGTCTTCAGCCGTTCGGCCGTCACCGCCCCCAGGCGGGTGAGCTGGGGCCGGAAGAACCGGCACGGGTGCGCCTTCAGCGACAGGCCAGCGGTGCGGTAGTCCTCGTGCACATGCGCCGGCAGGGGCATTGCCGGCAGATCGGCCGGCGCCTCGGCCGCGGGACCCATCAGGGCCAGCAGCGGCGCCTCCACGGGGGTCTTGACCTCGGGCGCCAGGCCCTTGACCGCCCACAGCCCCTCGCGCCGGTCCAGGCCCAGGGAGCGCAGGGCGTCCGCTTCGGCCAGCAGCTCCAGGGCGCGGCGCGACAGCTGGGCGCGCACGGCGATCGCTTCCAACGTCCGCGCCCCGGCCTCGCGCGCCGCGGCCAGGCGCCGGACCTCGTCCTCCTTCAGGCCGGTGATCTGGCGAAGGCCCAAGCGGACGGGACGGAGTTGAATTCCTCCCTCCCCTTTATGGGGAGGGACAGGCGGCGAAGCCGCCGCCAGTTTCGAATCCCAGTCGCTGTGGAGGATGTCGGGCGCCAGCACCGTCACCCCATGTTCCTTGGCGTCGCGGACCAGCTGGGCGGGCTGGTAGAAGCCCATGGGCTGGCTGTTCAGCATCGCGGCCAGGAACACGTCCGGATAGTGGCGTTTGATCCAGGCCGAGACATAGACAAGCTTGGCGAAGCTGACCGCGTGGCTCTCGGGAAAGCCGTAGGAGCCGAAGCCCTCGATCTGCTTGAAACAGTCCATGGCGAACTTGGGGTCGTAGCCGCGCCGGATCATGCCCTCGACGAACATGCGCCCGTAGTCGCCGACGTTGCCGTGATTGCGGAAGGTGGCCATGGACCGGCGAAGGCCATTGGCCTGCTCGGGCGTGAAGCGGGCCGCCTCCATGGCCAGCTTCATGGCCTGTTCCTGAAACAGGGGCACGCCCTTGGTCTTGCCCAGCACCGCCGTCAGCTCGTCGGGCGGGCCGTGCTCGGGCGAAGGGGCGGGGAAGGTCACCGGCTCCAGCCCGTCGCGGCGGCGCAGGTACGGATGCACCATGTCGCCCTGGATTGGTCCCGGCCGCACGATCGCCACCTCGATCACCAGGTCGTAGAACTCGCGCGGCTTCAGGCGTGGCAGCATCGACATCTGGGCCCGGCTCTCCACCTGGAAGACGCCCACGGAGTCGGCCTTGCACAGCATGTCGTAGACGGCCGTGTCCTCCTCCGGGATGTCGGCCATGTCCTCGATTATCCGGCCGTGGTCCTCCACCAGCATGGTCATGGCTCGTTTGATGGCCGTCAGCATGCCCAGGGCCAGGACGTCGACCTTCATCAGGCCCAGCTCGTCGATGTCGTCCTTGTCCCACTCGATGAAGGTGCGATCGTCCATGGCGGCGTTGCCGATGGGCACGGTCTCGTCCAGCCGCCGCTGGGTCAGGACGAAACCGCCCACGTGCTGCGACAGGTGGCGCGGAAAGCCCAGCAGCTCGGTGGCAAGGGCCGTGGCGCGGCGGATTTCGGGGTTCGCCGGGTCCAGCCCGGCCTGGCGGATGTGGTCGTCGGGCAGGCTGTCGCCCCAGCTGCCCCAGACGGTGTTGGCCAGGGCCGCGGTGACGTCCTCGGTCAGGCCCAGCGCCTTGCCCACGTCGCGGATGGCGCTGCGCGGGCGGTAGTGGATCACCGTCGCCACGATGGCCGCCCGTTCGCGGCCATAGCGCTCGTAGACGTACTGCATGACCAGCTCGCGCCGCTCGTGTTCGAAATCCACGTCGATGTCGGGCGGTTCGTCGCGCTCCTTGGAGATGAAGCGCTCGAAGAGGACGTCGTGGTCCTTCTTGCAGGGGTCGACGGCCGTCACCCCCAGGCAGAAGCAGACCGAGGAATTGGCCGCCGAGCCGCGTCCCTGGCAGAGGATGCCCTGGGCGCGCGCCCACTTCACGATATCATGCACGGTGAGGAAGTAGTTGGGGTAGCCCAGCTCCTCGATCAGGGTCAGTTCCTTGCCCAGCAGCGCCTTGACCTTGTCCGGCACGCCGCCCGGATAGCGCCAGCGCGCGCCCTCCCAGGCCAGGTGGATCAGGTGCTCCATGGCCGTCTTGCCGGGAGGCACGGGCTCGTCGGGATATTCGTAGCGCAGCTGCGAAAGGTCGAAACGCACCCGCTGGGCGATCTCGGCCGAACGGGCCACCGCCTCGGGCCAGGCGGCGAACAGGCGCGCCATCTCGGCCGGCGGCTTCAGGTGCCGTTCGGCGTTGGCCTCCAGGCGAAGGCCGGCGTCCTGGATCACGCACTTCTCGCGCACGCAGGTCAGCACGTCCTGCAGCGGCCGCCGCTCGGGGCCGTGGTAGAGGACGTCGTTGGCGGCGACCATCGGCGCCCCCGCCCGCCGGGCCAGGGCGTCGAGGGCGGCGACGCGCCTCAGGTCCTGGGCCCCGTAGGGCCGGGCGGCGACCAGCCAGACCGAGCCGGGAAAGGCGCCGGCCAGGCGGGCCAGGTCGGCCTCGAAGGGACCGTCCAGGATCGCCGGAGGGATCACCAGCATCAGCTGGCCCTCGGCGTGGTCCCACAGGTCCGCCCAGGTGAGATGGCACTCGCCCTTTTTGGACTTGCGCTGGCCCAGGGTCAGCAGCCGGGTCAGGCGGCCATAGGCCTCGCGGTCGGTGGGATAGACGATGACGCTGGGGGCGCCGTCCGCGAAATCCAGACGGCAGCCGGTCAGCACCCGCTGGCCGATCTCCCGGCCCTTGGTCCAGGCGCGCACCACCCCGGCCAGGGTGTTGCGGTCGGCGATGCCGATGGCCGCCAACCCCAGCGCCTTGGCCGCCGTCACCAGCTCCCCCGGGTGCGAGGCCCCGCGCAGGAAGCTGAAGTTGCTGGTGGCCTGGAGCTCGGCGTAGGCGGTCACTATCCTCCCTCCCCTTCATGGGGAGGGTGGCCCGAAGGGCCGGGTGGGGAAGACCAGCCAAGCCCACCGGCGCACTTGAAACCTAGGGCGTGGAAGCGGCGGACTTCCCCACCCTGCCCGCTTCGCGGGCCGTCCCTCCCCATGAAGGGGAGGGAGGCGCTTGGCCCCTCACCCAAACAGGCCATGCAGCCACCAGCGCGCCGGCGTCTCGGCGCTATAGAGGCCGGCGCGGAAGATCCAGAAGCGGGCGCCGGCCTCGTCCTCGACCCGGTAGTAGTCGCGCACGTGGCTGGTCTCGACCTCGTCGAAATCGGCCAGGCGCCACCATTCCTCGGCCAGGCGCTCGGGCCCCTCAGCGCGCGTCACCCGGTGCATGCGGCCACGCCAGCGAAAGCGCCGGGGCGGGTCGTCCGGCACTGGGGCCAGGACGTCCTCGATAGGTTCCGGCCGCCGGAACAGGCGCACCGGGCGCGGCCGGTCGGGATCCCAGCCGCCGGCGCCCGCATCCGGTGTCGCAGGGGATGAAGGCGACGGCGGGGAAAGCGGCGGCCGGCGCTCGACGGCGCGTTCGGGAACGTGGCTGGGAAAGGGTTCGGCGCGCCAGACGCGGCCCTCGCCCAGGCGGTTGGAAAGGCGGTCGGCCAGGGGGGCCAGGCCCTCTTCGGGGGCGATCTCGCGGCCCGCGTCCAGGCGCTGCTGGCGCGCCGACAGGGGTTCGATTTCGCTGGCGGCCAGGGTCACCGCCTCCAGGCCGAAGCCGGGGTCCACCGTCTCCAGCATCGGCGCGAACAGCCGCGCGATCCGCGCCGCCTCGCGCCCCGGCAGGGAGAGGCCGACGCCCAGGCGCTGGGCCTTGCCGTCCAGCCGGTGGAAGGCCAACTCGAAGCGCCGCGCGCCCTGGCCCTCGGCGTCCAGGCGCGCGCAGAGCTGGTCGGCGACGTCCCGGCTGACCCGGGCCAGGTCTTCCGGCGCGCTGATCGGCTCGGCGAAGGCCAGGCGCGCGAACCAGGGGGTCGGCGGGCGGCGGAAGGCCAGGGCCTCCTCGGCGCGGCCCAGGGCCTGGTCCAGGCGCAGCACCACCTCGCGTCCGAAGCGGCGGGTCAGCTGGTCGCGCGGCAACCGGGCCAGGCGCTCCACGGTGATCAGGCCCAGGCGGGCGATCTGGGCGGCGGCGGGCGGGGACAGGCGCAGGGCCTGCACCGGCAGGGGCGCCAGCAGGGGCCAGGCCTTGCCGGGCGGGGCGATGGTCCCGGTCTCGGTGAAATGGGCCAGGGCCCAGGCGGCGCCGGGAGTGTCGGCCACCGCCGCACGCACCGGCAGCCCGTTCCAGGCCAGGCGCTGACAAAGGTCCTTCAGCATCGCCGCTTCGCCGCCCCACAGGTGGTCGACGCCGGTGATGTCCAGGAAGAGGCCGTCGGGCAGGTCCAACGCCACCGCCGGCGAGAAGCGCACGCACCAGTCGGCCAGCGCGGTGAGGGCCGCGGCGTCCGCCGCCGGCTCGGCGTCGGCGGTGACGAGGTCGGGCGCCAGGGCGGCGGCGTCGGTGGCCTTCTGACCGGCGAACAGCCCCTGGGCCGCGGCCGCCTCGTCCACCGCCGCCAGCCGGCGCACGCCCCGCTCGGTCGTGAGCAGGACCAGGGGTTGCGCGGGTTCAGCCGGCGAGGCGCTATCCAACAAGGCGGACGGGTTGCGCCGGCGCCAGTTCGCGATCGCCCAGATCGGCGACCAGACGCAAAGGATGCGCGCCATCGTTCTTCTCCATCAGCCATTCCCCCGTGCGCCCGCCCCGGCAGCGTTCCAGCGCCACAAGCCAACGCGGCGGGCCCAGCAAGCTCGCCGGCGCGCCGGCCTCCGGCTCGCTGGGAGCGGAGGCGACCCGCCAGCGGGTGGCGCACAGCGATCCGGACAGCGCTCCCGCCGGCCCCGCCCCCCGCGCCGGGCCGCCGAAGGGTCGGCGGCGGATCAGGACGCCGGTGGCGCCATGCCGCTCGCAGGCCAGTTGCAGCCGCCGTCCAGCGGTCAGGTCCGCGCCCTCGGCCTCGCACACCGCGGCGGCGACCCCGGCGGTTCCCAGGGCGTCCTCCAGGGCCGACAGAGCTTCGGCCTCGTCGCGGGCCAGCACCTGGATCAGCCGCTCGGCCGGAAAACCCAGCCCGGCGAGCCCCGGAGCGTAGAGATCGTCGCGGCGCATGACCCACACCACCGCCCCGCGCTGGGCCAGGGGCGAAATCAGCGCGGCGGTGAAGGCTGTCGCCACCGCCCCGGTCTCGGCCTCCAATCCCTCGCCCACCGTCTCGTGCCAGCGCCCCAGGGGCAGGCCGCCGGCGGGAAAGGCCGCGTCGATGCGCGCATCCCCGAACGGGAGCACACCGAACGCCCCCGTCCCGCCCGCCTCGATGGCGGCGATCCGGGCCCGGACGGCCTTCAGGCGATCGGCCTTGGATGGGGCCGGGCGAGGCATGAACCGATGGACTCCTTTTGTTCCATTTTTGTTCTATTCCGGAGTTCGAGAGAGTCAAGCGCCGCCGCACCCCGGCCGGCTCTCCCTCGCCATCTGCGTATCCATCGCTGAAACGCTCGCCGATACGGAAGGCAGACCCCAAGTCTCGAACCGACAACCCTGGGTATGCGGAAATCAATCCGCGGGCTGCACCTCAAACACCGAAATCCTCGAACGTTGAGGTGACGCTTGTTCAGTCACACCGGTAGCGATCTAGAACAAATTAAGAACAATTCGATTTTCAAATTTTGCCAATACTTATTCGAACAGGCGCCTTAGAGCGGATGTGTCGGCTTTTTCAGAAGGCTCGGGCGCATGTTGCATCTATCGTCTTCGTCCAGCGCCGACCCGCGGGCGCATCATGACCGCCGCCACTGCCTGGGCGGCCGCCTTTGCTTGCGCCCAAACCCTTCATCGGAATGGAGACAGACCATGCGTTCCTGGATCGCCGCCGCGAGCCTCGCGCTCGCCTTCACCCTCGCCGCCGGCTCCGCCTCCGCGGCCGCCTGCAAGGACGCCAAGGGCAAGTTCATCAAGTGCCCGCCCGCCGCCGCCGCGACCGCCGCCAAGCCGGCCGCAGCAGCCAAGCCCGTCGCCGCGGCGACCGCCAAGCCTGCCGCGACGCCAGCTGCGGCCGCGGCCACGACCCGCTGCAAGGACGCCAAGGGCAAGTTCATCAAGTGCCCGCCCGCGCCCGCCGCGGCGTCCGCCACCCGCTGCCGCGACGCCAAGGGCAAGTTCGCCAAGTGCGGAACGCCGGGCGCCAAGCCGGCCTGATCGGCGCGGCTTGACACTCCCCCGGTGCGGGGGCGAACCTGTTTCCCAGACCCCCGTCGGCCCCGCCGGCGGGGGTTTTTCCTGGCCGCGGGCTGGCGGACACTTCATCGAGGAGAAGACCCATGAGCGACCCCATCTCCGGGGCGAACGACGGCGCGCGCGCCATCGATGTCGCCGGCTTCGTCGACATCGCCGGCGAGGCCCAGTGGTTGAGCCTGCGCGGCGCGAACGTCGCCAATCCCGCCGTCCTGGTCCTGTCCGGCCCCGGCGTCGCCTTCAGCGCCATGGCGCCGATCTTCGAGACCTGGGAGGCCGATCTCACCGTCGTCAACTGGGACCAGCCCCACGCCGGCGCCACCTTCGATCGCCACGGCGCGCCCGACATCTATGAATTCGATCGCCTGGCCCGGGACGCGGCCCTCGCCGCCGAGGCGGCGCTGGCGCGGCTGGGCGCGCGCGGCCTGGCGGTGCTGGGAATCTCGGGAGGCTCCATCGTCGGGCTGAAGCTCGCCAAGGCGCGGCCGGACCTGGTGTCGGCCTATGTGGGGACCGGCCAGGTGGCGAACTGGGCGCGCCAGGAGGCCCTGGCCTACGCCGCCGTCCTGGCCCGCGCCGAGGCCGCCGGCGACGCCGAGGCTCTGGCGGCGCTAAAGCGCATCGGCCCACCGCCTTGGGCCGACCTCGCCGACGAGGCTCTCGCCGGACAGTACGCCAACGCCATGACCGCGTCCGAAGCGGCGTCGTTCCAGGCGATCGCGCCGCGCCTGGCCGCCCGCCAGGGAGACGACGCGCGCGCCGTGGCCATGGCCGCCTTCACGCGCCTGAGGCCGCTGTTCGCCGCCTTCGACGCCGCCGACCTGGGGCCGGACTTCGCGATCCCGATGATCTTCCTGCAGGGCGAGGATGACCTGCGCACGGCCACGTCCGAGGTGAAGGCCTACGCTGACGGGCTTCATGCGCCCGTGGTCGCCTTCGAACGGCTGCCCGACGCCGGCCACAGCGCCTTCCTGACCGACGCCTTTCGCCAGCATCTGGTCGCCCACCTGCGCGCCCTGCCCGGATAGGGGAAGAAGCTGACCTGTCCGGCGCATCAGGCGTTCCAATGCCGGACGACGCCTCTATGTTGGCGCCCAACAACTGTTCGGATCACTTCGGGGAACGCATGTCCTTTTCGAGCGTGCTGGTCGCCAACCGCGGCGAAATCGCCATTCGCGTCGCGCGGGCGGCGGGGGAACTGGGCCTGCGGACCGTGATGATCCATTCGGCGGACGACGCCCGTTCGCTGCACGTCAAGGCGGGCGACCTGGCGGTGGCGCTCTTGGGCAGTGGCGCCCGGGCCTACCTGGACATCGAGGCGGTGATCGCCGCCGCCCGCGAGGCCGGCGCCGAGGCGATCCACCCCGGCTATGGCTTCCTGTCCGAGAACGCCGCCTTCGCCCGCGCCTGCGCCGCCGCCGGCCTGACCTTCATCGGCCCAGCCCCTGACGCCCTGGAAGCCTTCGGCGACAAGGCCAAGGCCCGCGTCCTGGCGGCCAAGAAAGGGGTGCCGGTGATCGAGGGCACGCCTGGCGGGGTCGGCCCCGGCGAGCTGGCCCAATTCCTGGCCGGCCTGCCCAGGGGCTCGGCCCTGATGATCAAGGCCGTCGCCGGCGGCGGCGGGCGCGGCATGCGCGTGGTGCGCAAGGCCGACGAGATCGAGGCCGCCTTCGCCGCCGCCTCGCGCGAGGCCGAGGCCGCGTTCGGCGACGGGTCGCTCTATGGCGAGCGGTTCATCGAGCGGGCTAGGCACATCGAGGTGCAGATCGCCGGCGACCGCACGGGCGTGCTGGCCCTGGGCGAACGCGACTGCAGCCTGCAGCGCCGCCACCAGAAGATCGTCGAGATCGCCCCGGCCCCCAACCTCAGCGAGGCCCTGCGCGCGCGCCTGCACGACGCCGCCGCCACCCTCGCCGCCGCCGTCCGCTATCGCACCTTGGGCACGATCGAGTTCCTGGTCGACGCCGAGGCCGGCGAGTTCGCCTTCATCGAGGCCAATGCGCGGCTGCAGGTGGAGCATACGATCACGGAAGAGGTCACCGGCGTGGACCTGGTCAAGGCGCAGATCCGCCTGGCGGCGGGCGCCAGCCTGGCGGGCCTGGGCCTCGGCGAGACGCCCCGGCCCCAGGGCTATGCGATCCAGGCGCGGGTCAACCTGGAGACTCTGACCGAGGGCGGCGAGGCCCTGCCCAGCGGCGGCCTCCTGAGCGCCTACGAGCCGCCGTCGGGGCCCGGGGTGCGCGTCGACGGCTACGGCTATGCCGGCTACCTGACCAGTCCCAACTACGACAGCCTGCTGGCCAAGGTCGTCGCCCGGGCCCCAACCCTGGCCGAGGCGGCGGCCCGCACCGCGCGCGCCCTGGCCGAATTCCGCATCGAGGGCGCCGACACCAACATCGGCCTGCTGCGCGCGGTCCTGGCCGAGCCCGAGGTGCTGGCCGGCAAGGCCACCACCGGCTTCATCGAGGCCTACGCCGGCGACCTGCTCAAGGCGGCCGCGGCGCTGGAGGATCGCACCTTCTCCGGCGACGCCGCGCCGGCCACCGCCGCCGCGACCGTCCGCCCGGTCGAGACCGTCGACGGGGCCGAGCCCCTGGGCGCGCCGCTGCAGGCCACCGTCGGCTCCATCGACGTCGCCGAGGGCGACCTGGTGCGCCCGGGTCAGGCCGTCGCCATTCTGGAAGCCATGAAGATGGAGCACGTGGTGGCAGCCGACGTCGGCGGCCGCGTGGCCCGCATCGCCGCCGCCAAGGGCGATGTGCTGCTGAAAGGCCAGCCGATCCTTTTCATCGCCCCCGAGGACGTCGAGGGCCAGGCGGACCACGCCGAGGAAGAGGTCGACCTGGACTTCATCCGCCCCGACCTGGCCGAGGCGCTGGAGCGCTGGCGCATCACCCGCGACGAGGCCCGGCCCGAGGCGGTCGCGCGGCGCCGGTCGCGCAACCAACGCACCGTGCGCGAGAACATCGACGACCTGGTCGATCCCGGCACCTTCCTGGAATACGGCGCGTTCGCCCTGGCCGCCCAGCGCCGGCGCCACCCCATCGACCACCTGATGAAGATCAGCCCGGCGGACGGCCTCGTCTGCGGCGTCGGCCAGGTGAACGGCGCCCTGTTCGGGCCGGAGAAGGCGCGCTGCGCGGCCCTGGCCTACGACTTCACCGTGCTAGCGGGCACCCAAGGCGGCATGAACCATCGCAAGACCGACCGCCTGCTGGAGATCGTCGAGCAGGAGGAGCTGCCGGTGGTCTGGTACGCCGAGGGCGGCGGCGGCCGGCCCGGCGACACCGACGGCGGCGGCGCCTCGGGCTTGGCGACGCCCAGCTTCAAGGCCTATGCGCGCCTGGCGGGCGTGGTGCCGAAGATCGCCGTGGTCTCGGGCCGCTGCTTCGCCGGCAACGCCTCCTTCGCCGGGATGAGCGAGATCCTGATCGTCACCAAGGGCGCCAACATCGGCATGGGCGGCCCGGCCATGATCGAGGGCGGGGGCCTGGGGGTCTTCACCCCCGAGCAGATCGGCCCCGTGGCCGAGCAGGCCGCCAACGGCGTGGTCGACGTGGTCGCCGACGACGAGGCGCACGGCACGGTGCTGGCCAAGCAGGCCCTGTCCTATTTCCAGGGCGCCCTGCCGACCTGGATCGCCGCCGACCAGCGCCAGCTTCGCCGCGCGGTGCCGGAGAACCGGCTGCGGGTCTACGACGTGCGCGCCGTGATCGAGACCCTGGTGGACGAAGGCTCGTTCCTGGAACTGCGGCGCGAGTTCGCGCCCGGCCTGATCACGGGCCTGATCCGCATCGAGGGCCGGCCGATGGTGCTGATCGCCAACGACCCCCGGCACCTGGGCGGAGCGGTGGACTGCGACGGCTCGGACAAGGGCGCGCGGGCCATGCAGCTGGCCGACGCCTATGACCTGCCGGTGCTGTCGCTGATCGACACCCCCGGGTTCATGGTCGGCCCTGACAGCGAGGCGGCGGCGGCGGTGCGCAAGACCAGCCGCTTCTTCATCAATGGCGCGCGGCTGGGCACGCCGATGTTCTCGGTGGTGCTGCGCAAGGCCTATGGCCTGGGCGCCCAGGCCATGGCGGGCGGCTCGACCCTGGCCCCGACCTTCTGCGCCGCCTGGCCGACGGGCGAGTTCGGGGGCATGGGCCTGGAGGGGGCGGTGCGCCTGGGCTACTCCAAGGAGCTGGCGGCCCAGACCGACCCGGCGGCCCAGAAGGCCCTGTTCGACAAACTGCTGGGCAACCTCTACGCCGTCGGCAAGGCCATCAACGTCGCATCGATGCTGGAGATCGACGCGGTCATCGACCCGGCCGACACCCGTCAGTGGATCGCCCAGGGCCTGAAGACCTGCCGGCCCCGCCACGCGCCCCGCCGGCGCTTCGTGGACGCCTGGTGAGCCGGACCGCTTGAGCCTTGGCGGGTTCCGCGCCCATACTCGCGCCATGATCACCCGCCGATACGGCAACCTGGCCCTTCGCAAGGCGCCCGCGCCGGCCGCCTCCGCCCAGCTGGAGCGCGAAGGCTGGGCGCATCTGCCGAACGTGCTGGCGCCGGACGCCGTCGCCGCCCTGGCGGAGGAGATCACCGCCGTCTACGAGGCTTCGGAAGCCGACCGGCCACAAGATGCGCTGGGCGAATTCCGACATGGGATGCTGAACCGCTCCCCGCTGTCGCAGAAGGCCGTCGCCGAGCGGGCGATCCTCGATGTCATCGAGCCGCTTCTGGGCGAGGACTGCCACGTCATCGCCAACACCGCCTGGCGCAACGTGGCCGGCCACCAGGGCGGGCGCTGGCACACCGACGCCGGGCCGCACGTGCCGCGCCCCGAAGGCGTGCCCTGGCCGGAGGATATCCCCTATCCGATCTTCGCCATCGGCATGCACTTGTTCCTCATTGACTGCCCGCTGGAGGCGGGGCCCACCGGCATCCTGCCGGGCTCGCACCGCTCCGGCCGCTCGCCGCCGCGCGATGCTGACGAGCAGGGCATGGCCCTGACCTTCGAGGGGCGCGGCATTCAGCTGCTGCCCGCCAGGGCCGGCGACGCGATCCTGTTCGTCTCCGACGCCTGGCACCGGGGCACGCCGGCCCAGCCCGGCTTCGGCCGGTTCTTCCTGCAGGCCCACTACGCCCGTCGCGACATCGCCCAGCGCCTCTTCACCACGGACGAGGTCAGCCACGTGTCCCCCGAGGCCCGGGCCCGCGCGGACAGCCCGCGCGCGAAGACCCTGATCGGCCTGCACGCGCCCTTCTTCTACGATGCCTGAGGCCGGGGCCGCCCCCCCAAGCCGCCTGCGGATCGCCGTCTACGCCATCTGCCTGAACGAGGCCGAGCACGTGCGCGCCTTCATGCAGAGCGCCCAAGGCGCCGACCTGGTGTGCATCGCCGACACCGGCTCCACCGACGGCACGCCGGACCTGTTCCGCGAGCTGGGGGCGGTGGTCCACCACATCCGTGTCGACCCTTGGCGCTTCGACGACGCCCGCAACGCCGCCCTGGCGCTGGTGCCCGGCGACGTGGACGTCTGCGTGTCGCTGGACCTGGACACCGTGCTGCATCCCGGCTGGCGCGCGATCATCGAGCGGGTGTGGACCGGGCCCGTGAACCAGATCAACTACACCGAGATCTGGGCCCGCACGCCGACGGGCGCCCCGCGCCAGTTCCTCGACAACCGCATCCACGCGCGCCGCGGCTTCCGCTGGAGCGGGCCCTGCCACGAGTATGTGGTCGCCAGCGGGGTCCAGGCCCACGCCGTGACGGCCACGGACCTGGTGATGGAGCAGCGCCACGACCCAGACAAACAGCGGGGCCAGTACTTGCCGATGCTGCAGATGGCCGCCGCCGAACAGCCGCACGAGCGCCGTCACGCCCACTATCTCGGCCGCGAGTACGCCTTCCACGACCGGGGGGAGGAGGCCCTGGCCGAGTTCGAGCGCTACCTGGCCTTCGAGCCGGCCCGCTTCGACGCCGAGCGCAGCGCCACCTTACGCCTGATGGCCGAGATCGAGCGCAAGGCGGGCCATATCGACCGCTCGCTCAGCCTGTTCCGCCAGGCGGTGGACGAGAACCCCGCCCTGCGCGGCGCCTGGATCGACCTGGCCTACGCCTACTACCAGGCCGAGGCGTGGGAGCGTTGCTATGACGCCGCCCGCCAGGCCATCGCCCGGCCGGATCTGGTGCGCGAGTACGGCGAGGAGTCCTGGTGCGGCGTGATCCCCGAGGACCTGGCGGCCATCTGCGGCTGGCGGCTGGGCCATTTCCAGGACGCCCTGCGCTTTGGCCGCGCCGCCCTGGCCCAGGCGCCGGACGTGGAACGCATCCGCGCCAACGTCGAGAAGATGGAAGCCGCCCTGGCCGCGGGCGCCCCCGCGTCAGGGCAGACGATCGCCGCCATCAAGGGATAGAAGACGCCATGCCCCGCACCCGCCGCGATGTCGTCAAGCACTCCGCCCTGGCCGCGACCGCCCTGGCGCTGCCCGGCGGCCTGGCCCGCGCCGCGTCGCCGCCGCGCAAGCTGAACCTGCTGATCCTGGGCGGCACCGGCTTCATCGGCCCGCACCAGGTCCGCTACGCCCTGGAACGCGGCCACAAGGTGACCCTGTTCAACCGCGGCAAGTCCCCCCACGCCTGGCCGGGCGAGGTGGAGGAACTGCTAGGCGATCGCGACACCGGCGACCTCAAGGCGCTCGAGGGCCGCCAGTGGGACGCCTGCATCGACAATCCCACCACCCTGCCCTTCTGGGTGCGGGACGCCGGACGGGTGCTGGCCGGCCATGTGGGTCAGTACCTGTTCGTCTCCACGGTCTCGGTCTACGCCGCCGCCGACAAGCCGGCCGACGAGAGCGCGCCCTTGCTGGCCTACGCGGGCGCCGACCCCATGGCCGAGAAGAGCCAGGGCCCGCACCGGGAACTCTACGGCCCCCTGAAGGCGGTGAGCGAGCAGGAGGCCCGCCGCCAGTTCGGCGAGACGCGCACCACCATCATCCGGCCGGGACTGATCGCCGGCCCCGGCGACGAGACAGACCGCTTCACTTACTGGCCGGTTCGCCTGGCCCGGGGCGGCGAGGTGGCCGCGCCCGGCGACGGGGCCGATCCCGTGCAGCTGATCGACGCCCGCGACCTGGCCGAGTGGATCGTGCGCCTGGCCGAGACGCGCACGGCGGGCGTCTTCAACGCCACCGGCCCGGCCAGGACCCTGACCATGAAGGGCCTGCTGGACGAGACGGCAAAAGGCGTCGGCGCCCACCCGCCCCTGACCTGGATCCCCGCTGACTTCCTTGGCGCCCACAAGGTGTCCGCCTGGAGCGACATGCCCGTCTGGGTCCCGTCCGAGGGCGACAGCGCCGGCTTCGCCCGCCGCAGCATCGAGCGAGCCCTGGCCGCGGGCCTGACCTTCCGGCCCCTGGCTGCGACGGCCGCCGACACCCTGGCCTGGTTCCGCCAGCAGCCCGCCGACCGGCAGGCCGCCTTGCGCGCCGGCCTCACCCCCCAACGCGAGGCCGAGCTGCTCGCCCAATGGAAGACCAAGTCATGACGATCGCGGGCTATCCCCTGGCGGGGCTGAAGGTGCTGGACCTGTCGCGGGTGCTGGCGGGGCCGTTCGCCGGACGGATGCTCAGCGACCTCGGCGCCGACGTGGTCAAGGTCGAGCCGCCGGACGGGGACGTCACCCGCACCTGGGGCAAGGTGGTGGCCGGCCTGCCCGGCTACTACCACGCCCAGAACGCCGGCAAGCGCAACATCTGCATCGACCTGCGGGCGCCCGGAGCACGCGAACTGGTGCTGGACCTGGCGCGCCAGGCCGACATCCTGATCGAGAACTACCGCCCCGACGTGATGCCCCGCCTGGGCCTGGGCTGGGACGTCCTGCGCGAGATCAATCCGCGCCTGATCATGCTGTCGATCTCGGGCTTCGGCCAGGGCGGGCCGGAGTCACACCGGCCGGCCTACGCTCCCATCGTCCACGCCGAGATCGGCCTGCTGGAGCGCTCGCATCGGCGCGGCAAGATCCCCTATCGCGACCTGCCGCTGTCGGTGGCCGACACCAACGCCTCGCTGCACGGCCTGGTCGGCCTGCTGTCGGCGGTGATCATGCGCGAGCGGACCGGCCGGGGACAGCACATCGACATCGCCATGGTCGACGCCACCGTCGCCACCGACGACAACCTGCACTACGACCTTGAGGATTCCGAGGCGACCGCGCCGCTGCCCAACGACGTCTGGGAGACCGGGGCGGGGCCGATCCTGATCTCGGGCGACTTCCGCTACCTGTGGCGGCTGCTGCAACAGCACTTCGACGTGGCCGAGCCCGCTGGGGCGACCGACCTGGCGAGCAAGATCGCCGGGCGGCGCGAGGCGGCGGCGGCCTTCATGGCCGCCCTGCCCGACTGGCCGGCGGTGGAGAAGGCGTTCGCGAAGATGAATGTGGCCTGGGGCAAGGTGCGCGCCGCGGCTGACTTGCGCGAACAGCCGACCCTGGCCCACCGAAAGACCATCATCGAGATCGACGACCGCGCCGGCGGGACGCGCCCGGTCGTCCAGTCGCCCTATCGGTTCTCGGACGCCGCCAGCGGCGTACGCGGTCCCGCCCCCTGGCGCGGCGAGCACAACGCCGAGGTTCTGTCCGATTGGCTTGGCCGTTCGGCGAGCGACGTCGCGGCTCTGGAGGCGGCAGGCGTGCTGGCGGCCGAGGCGGCGGCGGCGAACGCAAGTGACCCGGTGGACGCCTAGCAGCGCTCCAGATCGCCCCCCCTCTGAACCGTCACCCTCGGCCGTCAGTGCCGAGGGCCCATGAACACGTGAGGACGGGTGGCTCGCACCGAAGGGCGAGCCAAGCAGAACGTTCACCGGGGCCTAGCGCCGCTCCGCTGCCGCTGCGCGACATCGGGTTCGGCACGTATGGATCCTCGGCACGGACGGCCGAGGATGACGGTCATTTGGGGATCAGGCTTCCGGCGCCGTCCCCCCGCTTTGCTCAGAACGTCAGGGCCCGCACTTCCTTGACGTGCGGCAGGGCGCGGATCTTGGCGATCAGCTTGTCGTCCGGGGCCTGGTCGACGCCCACCAGGGCGATGGCGTCGTCGCCTGCGGAGACGCGGCCGAGGTTGAAGGTGGCGATGTTCACCCCCGTCTCGCCCAGCAGCGCGCCCAGGGCCCCGATGAAGCCCGGCTTGTCCAGGTTGTTGACGTAGAGCATGGCCGGGGCGAAGGCCGCGTCCAGCTCCATGCCCTTCACCTCGACGATGCGCGGCGAGCCGGCCACCACCGTGCCTGCGAAGGCGCGGCGGCCCATCTCGGTGGTCACCGTGATGCGCATCAGGGTCTCATAGACGGGCGACGTCTCCTGGCGGCTCTCGGAGATGGTGACGCCGCGCTCCTTGGCCACCGAGGGGGCCGAGACCATGTTGATCTCCGCCAGCATCGGGCGCAGCACCCCGGCCAGGGCCGTGGCGGTCAGCGGCTTGACGTTGAGGGCGGCGATGTCGCCCTCGTAGGCGATGTCGATGCCTTTCAGGCCCACGTCCACCATCTGCCCGGCGAAGGCGCCCAGTTTGTCGGCCAGCGCGATGTAGGGCTTCAGCTTCGGCGCATCCTCGGCGCTGACCGAGGGGCTGTTCAGGGCGTTGGTCACCG
Organism: Pseudomonadota bacterium; assembly: GCA_018241335.1. Lineage (GTDB taxonomy): Bacteria > Pseudomonadota > Alphaproteobacteria > Caulobacterales > Caulobacteraceae > Acaudatibacter. Next base: position 24,632 of record JAFEEA010000001.1, on the reverse strand, counting down.
CGCCGGTCAGCAGGTAGTCGCTCATCTGTTCGGCGACCTGCAGGGCCACGTTCTCCTGGGCCTCGTTGGTGGAGGCGCCCAGGTGCGGGGTGGCGATGAAGTTCTCGGCCCCGAACAGCGGGTTTTCCTTGGCCGGCTCTTCCACGAACACGTCGAAGGCCGCGCCGCCGACGTGTTTCTCGTCCAGCAGCTTGCGCAGGGCCGCCTCGTCCACCAGGCCGCCGCGGGCGCAGTTGATGATGAGGACGCCCTTCTTGGTCTTGGCCAGGGCCTCGGCCGACAGGATGTTGCGCGTCTTGTCGGTCAGCGGGGTGTGCAGGGTGATGATGTCGGCGCGCGCCAGCAGGTCTTCCAGCTCGACCTTCTCGACGCCGATCTCGACCGCCCGCTCAGGCGACAGGAACGGGTCGAAGGCGACGACCTTCATCTTCAGGCCCTGGGCGCGGTCGGCGACGATCGAGCCGATGTTGCCGGCGCCGATCAGGCCGAGGGTCTTGGCGTAGAGCTCCACGCCCATGAAGCGGTTCTTCTCCCACTTGCCGGCCTGGGTGGAGACGTCGGCGGCGGGCAGCTGGCGCGCCAGGGCGAACATCATGGCGATGGCGTGCTCGGCGGTGGTGATCGAGTTGCCGAAGGGGGTGTTCATCACCACGATGCCGGCGGCGGTGGCGGCGGGGATGTCGACATTGTCGACCCCGATGCCGGCGCGGCCGATGACTTTCATGTTCTTGGCGGCGGCGATGACGTCCTTGTCGGCCTTGGTGGCCGAGCGGACGGCCAGGCCGTCGTAGTCGCCGATGATCTTGAGCAGTTCGTCCTTGGAGAGGCCGGTTTTGACGTCGGCGTCGACGCCGCGCTGGCGGAAGATGTCGACGGCGGCGGGCGAAAGCTTGTCGGCGATGAGGACTCGGGGAGCCATGATGTGTGTCCGTTTGCGGGCGCGCGCCGCTCGATGGGGCGCGGGCGTTGTGGGGAAGTCGCCCGGCCGCGATGGGCCGGGCTAAGGAGGCAGGATCAGGCGGCCGCCAGTTCGGCGGAGACTTCGGCGAAGGCCCAGTCCAGCCAGGGGGTCAGGGCCTGCAGGTCATCGGCCTCGACGGTGGCGCCGCACCAGATGCGAAGGCCGGGAGGCGCATCGCGGTAGCCGCCGATGTCCAGGGCCGCGCCTTCCTTTTCCAGCAGGGACGCCAGCTTCTTGGCGAAGTCGGCCTGGGCGTCGGCGGAGAGCGCCGTCACCTTGGGATCGACCACCTTGAGGCAGACGGAAGTGTTGGAGCGGATCGTCGCGTCTTCGGCCAGGAAATCGACCCAGGGGGTCTTGGCGACCCAGTCGGCCAGCACGGAGAGGTTTTCGTCCGCCCGGCGCTTCAACTCGGTCAGGCCGCCGATGCCAGCCGCCCACTTCAGGGCGTCCAGATAGTCTTCGACGCAGAGCATCGAGGGGGTGTTGATGGTCGCCCCTTCGAAGATGTCGCGGCTGATCTTGCCGCCCTTGGTCATGCGGAACAGCTTGGGCATCGGCCAGGCCGGCGTGTAGCTCTCGGCCCGGGCCACGGCGCGGGGCGACAGGATCAGCACCCCATGCGCGGCCTCGCCGCCCAGGGCCTTCTGCCAGGAGAAGGTCACCACATCGAGCTTGGCCCAGTCGAGATCCTGGGCGAAGGCGGCGCTGGTGGCGTCGCAGATGGTCACGCCCTCGCGGTCGGCGGAAATGAAGTCGGCGTTCGGCACGCGCACCCCCGAGGTGGTGCCGTTCCAGGTGAACACCAGGTCGGCGTCGGGGCGCACCCTGGTCAGGTCCGGCAGCTTGCCGTAGGGCGCGTCGAGCACTTCGGCGTCGAGCTTCAGCTGCTTGGTGACGTCGGTCACCCAGTCCTTGCCGAAGGATTCGAAGGCCAGCAGCTGCACGGGGCGCGGGCCCAGCAGCGACCACAGGGCCATTTCCAGGGCGCCGGTGTCGGAGCCCGGCACGATGCCGATCAGGTAGTCGTCCGGAACCTGCAGCACGGCGCGCGTCTGGTCGATGGCGGCTTGCAGCCTGCCCTTGCCCAGCTTGGAGCGGTGCGAGCGGCCGAGGACCGCGTTGCGCAGATTTTCAGGGGACCAGCCGGGGCGCTTGGCGCACGGGCCGGAAGAAAACTCGGGGCGAGCGGGCCGCATGGCCGGCTTGGCGAGGGTCGTCATAGCAATGTCTCCCATCCTTGCAGATGAGCAGCGCCCCGTTGGGGGGGCGTGGCCCGCGGCGCAAAAGCCCGCGTTTGGGCCCAAAGACAAGCGATATTTTCAGGTGCGCGCTGAAGCGCCGCGGCGGCCGGTCAGGCCTTCTGGCTGCTTTCCGCCGCCTTTTCAGCATCCTGGCGGTGCTTGCGCCGCCGGCGGCGCCAGGAGACGACGGTGCCGCCGATGATGCAGATCATGATGCCCAGGGTGTCGAGGTTGTTGATCCGGGCGTAGTTCCAGTCATGCGCCAGGTCGCCGACCATGTAGTAGGCATGCAGGCTGAACTGGACGGCCTGCAGCAGCATGGCCAGGCCCAGCCAGAGACTCGCGAACCGGATGGCCAGGAACAGGAAGCCGGCCGCCAGGGCGGCGTCCACGACCAGCAGGGCGACCGGCTGGACGTCCGGGGCCAGAAGGGGGTGAAGAAACATGGCGAACAGGCCGGCGGCCAGATTCATGCCGCCGCCGACACGTTCCGCGGAGTCACCCTTCCACAACGCAAAGGCGAACGTTGCGATCAATACAACAGTGCCGATTTGCGAGTAGATTGTTCCAAACATGAATCACGCCTCTGACAGTCATCAGAGGCGTGAAACAAGTTAATCTTCCGCAACCAAGGCTGCGAAGAATTATTTGATTAGCTGGCGACCCGCATGGTCACACGCTCTTGGCCGTGCGTCAGGCCCGGCTTGTCTTCGAAACCGGCGAGCTTCGTACGCACGCCGATGCGGAGCTTCGATTCATTCAGCTCATTGTGCGCGGCCACCATGGCGGTGCGGGCGGCGCTGAGCGCCGAGATCGCATCCACCACGCGGGCGGCGGCGTTGTCGCCGAAAGTCGCGGCCAGACCGAGGTCCTTACGCGCCTTCAGCATATCAGCCATCAGTTCTGAGGCTTCGGCCAGGGCCGCATCGACCGCATTCTCGGTCGCGAAGAGCTTCGTAGCAACGCGTTGAGCAACAAACACTTTTTCCACGGAACACCCTCCGATAACCCCTTATGGGAAGTTGTAAGGTAAACGAAACCTTAAGGTGTGTCCAGGGAAAAGAGTCATTGTCGGCTCGCCTGTGAAGCGAAGCGTTAGGAATGCGCAGGTATTAAAGCCGCCGAACGGGGTTATCAGGCCCCTTATGGTTAATATTGAGCTGCAGATGCGCAAAGCTACTCACCCGCCATTCCAGGCGCGTGTCGCGAGCGTCGCGATTGTTACGACAGTCGCCGTGCTCGTGGCGGCTTGCGTCAGCTTCATGCTGCAACAATGGAGTGTAGCGCGCCAGGAATCGAAGCTCTCCTACGCCACTTTGTCGCGGGTGGTCGCCAATGCGGCGGCCCCTGCCCTGGCGGCGGGCGACGCGCGGGGCGCGGAGAAGACCCTCGAAGCCGCCGGCGAGCAGAAGGGCCTGATCGAAGCGCGGCTGGTCGACCCTCGTGGTCGCCTGGTGGCGGTCTTCACCCCTCCGCCCTCGCGCGAGACTCGCGATCACAAGGAAACCATGACCACCGAGCCGGTGGTCTGGGCCGGCGCCAAGGTCGGCGAACTGCGGATGAAGTCCGCCGAGCCGTCGCTGGCCGCCCTGTTGCCGCGGTTCCTGGCCCTGACCGGCGCCCTTTTCTTCGGCGCAAGCGGCATCGCCCTCTTCGTGGCCCAGGGCCTGGCCAAGCGCGTCGCCGCGCCCGTGGAGCGCCTGTCCAACGCCATGGCCGAGGTCGCCGCCAGCGGCGAATTCAAGCCCGTGGCCGAGGAGACCGAGGACGACGTCTTCCACCGCCTGACCGAGAGCTTCAACGGCCTGCTGGCCCAGTTGGACAAGAACCATCGCGAACTGCACCAGACGATGGCCGACCTGGTCGAGGCTCGCGACGCCGCCGACGCGGCCAATGTCGCCAAGTCGCAGTTCCTGGCCAACATGAGCCACGAGATCCGGACGCCTCTGAATGGCGTCCTGGCCATGGCCGAGGTCATGGATCGCGGTGACCTGGCCCCCGCCCAGCGCGAGCGCCTGGCCGTTGTGCGCCAGTCCGGCGAGCAGTTGCTGTCGGTGCTCAACGACGTGCTGGACCTCTCCAAGATCGAGGCCGGAAAGCTGGAGCTGGAAGTCAGCGACTTCGACCTTGAGCGCGTGGCCCAGTCGGTGCGCGACACCTTCACCGCGGTGGCGGTGGGCAAGGGCCTGACGTTCGAGGTCGACGTCGCGCCCGAGGCCGCCGGCGTGTGGCGCGGCGACGGCGATCGCCTGCGCCAGATCGTCACCAACCTGGTCTCCAACGCCCTGAAGTTCACCTCGACCGGCCAGGTCACCGCGCGCTTCGAACCGGCCGACGCCGGCGGGATCCGCCTGTCGGTCAGGGACACCGGCATCGGCATTCCCGCCGACAAGATGAACGCCCTGTTCGAGAAGTTCACCCAGGCCGACTCGTCCACCACCCGCCGCTATGGCGGCACGGGCCTGGGCCTGGCCATTTGCCGCGAGTTGGCCCAACTGATGGGCGGTTCGATCAGCGTGGTCAGCGAGGAAGGCAAGGGCTCCACCTTCTACGCCGAGCTGCCTCTGGTTCACGGCAGCGGCGCGGCCGCCGTCGAGGCGTCGGCCCCGGCCGAGGAGATCGAGGGCCGCGCCGTCCGCCTGCTGGCGGCCGAGGACAATCCGGTCAACCAGAAGGTCCTGCAGGCCATCGTCGAGCCCATGGACGTGCAGCTCGACATCGTCGCGGACGGGCGCGCCGCTGTTGAGGCCTGGCGCTCGGACGCCTATGACCTGATCCTTATGGACATTCAGATGCCGATCATGGACGGCATCGCCGCCGCCAAGGCCATCCGCGCCGCCGAGGCGGCCGAGGGCCGGCCACGCACGCCGATCCTGGCCCTCACCGCCAACGCCATGGTGCACCAGATCGAGGAATACCTGGCCGCCGGCATGGATGGCCACGTCTCCAAGCCCATCGAGATCGCCAAGCTCTACGACGCGCTCAACCGCGCGCTGGCCGGCGAGAGCCACGCCAAGGCGGCCTGAGGGCGGCGTCTGCTTCTGAAAGCCCTCGCCCCCTCTGGGGGAGAGGTCTAGGAGGCCGAGGCGCTTCTCCTGTCAGACCCGCAGTCGCCCCTCGACCACCGTCACCGCCTGGCCGCGCAGCAGGACGCGGTCGCCGGCGTGGACGCACTCCAGCTCGGCGCCCCGGCCGGGATAGGCCTGGTGGAAGCGCAAGCTGGGCCGGCCCAGCTTGTCCGCGAAGAGCGGCGAGGCCATGCAGTGGTACGAACCCGTGGCCGGGTCCTCGGGAATGCCCGAGCCGGGGGCGAAGAACCGGCTGACCACCTCGTAGGGCCGGCCGGGATCGGCCTGGGCCGACACGCCGATGTTGCCGCGCCCGCCCGTGGAATCGCTGGAGATCACTTTCACCGCCGCCAGGTCGGGGTCGAGCGCGCGCACCGTCGCCTCGTCCTTCAGCACGGCGACCAGGTACTGGCCGGCCCAGACCTCCAGCGGCTCCGCGCCGAGGGCGGCCGCGAGGCCGGCAGGGGCGTCGATCCGGCGCGGCGGATTGGCCGGAAAGTCCATCTCGTAGCCTTCGCCGGCGCGCGTCACGATCAGGGCGCCGGACTGCAGGGTCTCGAAGGTCACCTGAGCGGCGGCCAGCCCCAGTTCGCTGAACAGCACGTGCGCGCTGGCCAGGGTGGCGTGGCCGCAGAGCGGCACCTCCACGGCCGGGGTGAACCAGCGCAGGCCGAAGACGTTCGGCTGGCCGGTCTTGAGCAGGAAGGCGGTCTCGGCCTGGTTGTTCTCGGCCGCCAGGGCCTGCATCCAGGCGGCGTCCGGCCAGGCGTCCAGGGGCTCGACCACGCAGGCCTGGTTGCCCTTGAACGGGGCGGCGGCGAAGGCGTCCACGGTCCATTGGCGCATGGGGATCACTCCGAGAGGGGCCGGAGGGCGAGCCCCAGCCGAGACGCCAGGCGTTGGCGCACCGCCGGCCAGTCCGATCGGACCACCGAGAAATAGACAGAGTCCCGCAGCGTGCCGTCGCGCCGGATCATGTGGGCGCGGAAGACGCCCTCGCGCTGGGCGCCCAGCTTGGCGATGGCGGCCTGGGAACGGGTGTTGCGATTGTCGGTCTTCAGCTCGATCCGGTTAAGGCCCAGGTCTTCGAAGCCGTAGCGGAACAGCATGAACTTGCAGGCCGGATTGACGACGCTCGCCCAGACGTCGGGCGCGTACCAGGTGTGGCCGACCTCGACCCGCCGATGAGCCGGCTCGATGGCGAGGAAGCGGGTTGATCCCACCAGTCGGTCGTCGGCCAGGGTGCGCACCGCCCACACCGCCTCCTTGCCCGAGCCGGCGATCGCCAGGGAGAGGCCGAACCAGGCGCTGAAGTGCTCGCCGTGGCCCGGCATCGGCATGTGATCCCAGATGGCCGTGTCGTCGGCGGCGCGGGCCAGGCCCTCGCGATGCTCCAGCGCCAGGGGCTCGAGCCGCACGCCGGCCGCCTCCAGCGGCCTGGCGATGATTTCGGGGGCGTTGGCGATCACCGCAGATTCTCCTTGCCTCGGCGGAACGATCGGCTCAATTGTCCCGATTGAACTACAAGTCAAACCCTTTATTGTCATAGTGACAATCTTGGAGCCAACATGACGACCGCATCCTGGCGCCCCCGGCTGATCGACGGCGAGGCGCCCGTCTATGTGCGCCTGGTCGCCGCCCTGGAGGCCGACATCGTCGCCGGCGACCTGCCGGCCGGAACCCGCCTGCCGACCCATCGGCAGTTGGCGGAGGAGATGGGCGTCGGGGTCGGCACCATCACTCGCGCCTATGCCGAAGCGGAGTCGCGCGGCCTGATCACCGCCCGGGTCGGGGCCGGCAGCTATGTCGCCGAGGGCGGCGGGCGGGGGGGCGCGACGCGGGCGACCGACGGCGCTATCGACCTTGCCCGCAACGTGCCGCCGCCAGGCCCGGCCGAGGCGGCGCTGGCGCGGACCCTGCCCAGGCTGGCCCGGCGGGCGGATGTGGCCGACACCCTGGCCTATCCGCCACCCGCGGGCTCACAGGCCGCCCGCCGGGCCGGTGCGCTCTGGTTGACGCGCATGGCCAACTGGCCCGCCATCGACCCCGGGCGGCTGATCTGCACCGCCGGCGCCCAGCAGGCCATCGCCACCGCCATCCTGGCGGCCTCTCGGCCCGGCGACGCCATGGTCACCGAAGGCGCGACTTTCCACGGGGCGCGGATGCTGGCCGACCAGGCGGGCCTAAGTTGCGTCCCCGCCGAGATGGACGCCGAGGGCATGACGCCGGAGGGCCTGACCCGCGCCGCGCGAGAGAGCGGCGCGCGGATCGCCTATGTGCTGCCGCTGCAAAACCCCACCTCGCGCCTGATGGGCGCGGAAAGGCGCCGCCAGATCGTCGAGGCCGCCAGCAAGCTGGACCTGCTGCTGGTGGAGGACGACCTCTTCGCCGCCCAGGCCACGGGCCTCGGCCTGCCGCCACTGGCGGTGCTGGCGCCCGAGCGGACCTTCTATGTGACCAGCCTCTCCAAGGCGCTCGCGCCCGGACTGCGGGTCGGCTACCTGGCGCCGCCGCCGACCTGGTTCGAGCGTTGCCAGGACGCGCTCAGGGCCATCGCCTTCGGCTCGCCCACCTTCGGGGCCCTGATCGCCACCGACTGGATCGAGCGCGGCGAGGCGTTCGAGATCGCCGGCGCCGTCAACGCCGAACTCAGGCGACGAACCGACATGGCGCGCGCGGCCCTGGACGGCGTCGTGGAACCGGTCGCCCGGCCCATCGCCTCGCACATCTGGCTGCCGCTTTCCGAGCTCGACGCGGAGCGGGTGGCCGGCCAGGCCTTGCGGGGCGGCGTCGAGCTGACCCCGCCCCGGTCGCCGTTCCTCGACGGCGTGCCGGTCAGCGGCCTTCGCCTGTGCCTGGGCGCCGCCGCCGACGAGGAAGCGCTGGGCAGGGGCCTGGCGATCGTCCGCGCCGCCCTTGATCCCGCCGCCCGCCCCACCCTACCCATCGTCTGAGGAGACCCCCCATGGCGCACGAAGCCCATGCCGCCGGCTATCGCATCAGCGACGATCCAGCCCAATTCGACATCGCCCGCGGCCACGCCTGGATCTGCCAGGAAAGCTACTGGGCGCCCGGGATCCCGCTGGAGACGTTCGCGAAGGCCGTGCGCGGCAGCCTGGCCATCGGCGTCTTCGACGGCGCCGGCGACATGGCGGCGATGGCGCGCGTGGTCACTGACCGCGCCACCTTCGGCCTTGTCTGCGACGTATTCGTGGACCGGACCCACCGGGCCGCCGGTCTCGGCAAGGCGCTGATGGCCTACATCCGCGGCCATCCAGACCTGCAGGGCTTCCGCCGCCTGATGCTCGCCACCCGCGACGCCCACGGCCTCTATGCGCAATACGATTTCGAGCCCCTGGCCGGGGTGGAGAAGTGGATGGAGGTCTGGCGCCCGGACGTCTACCGGATCGCCTAGTCCAGCTCCACCGTCAGTTCCGGCCAGCGGCCGACGGCGTTGGCGGCGGTGCGGGCGAGGCCGGGAGTGCGCCGCGCCGGGTTGTGGCGGATGCGCATGGCGAAGAGGTCCTCCAGGCCAAAGGGAGCGATCACCGTGATGGTGTCGTCGGCCTCCAGCCGTACGCCCACCGCGAAGGCGGGCGAGGTGAAGCGGGCGATGGCCTCGGCGCTGCAGGTCAGGGCGGGATAGGCTTCACCGTACTTGGGCTCGAACCAGAGGTGCACACGGGCCTGGTTTCGCACCTCCACCAGGGCGTCGAAGGGCGCCTCGAAGGCGGCGGCGACGCGCTTGATGACCACGTCCTCGGCCTCGTAGCTGAGGTCGGAGGCGTCATGGTAGGCCAGGTCGTAGTCCTTGATCCCGTAGGCCGGGTCGCGGCCGGTCAGGTGGTTCCACACCGGCTGGTAGATCGCGCCGGAGAAGATCAGCCAGTCCGGCAGGTCGAGGTCTCGGGCCGTGCGCATCACGTGCATCAGCCCGGGAGTCGCCCTCAGTATGGCGTCCAGTCGCGCTTCAAGGTCGTTCATGCGCCTTCCTTGCGCATCGGCCAGGCATGGTCCAGCGGGCCGTGGCCGGCGCCGAAGCCGGGCGCCCGGCGGATCGCCTCGGCCACATAGCCCCAGGCCCGCGCCACCGCGCGCTCCAGCGGCAACCCCTGGGCCAGGCCGGCGGCGCAGGCGCTGGCCAGTGTGCAACCGGTGCCGTGGGTGTGGCGGGTGTCGAGCCGTGGGCCCTCGAACGTGGTTTCGCCGGCGGGGGTCATCAGCACATCGATGACCGATTCGCCCGCCACGTGCCCGCCCTTCATCAGCACCGCCCTGGCGCCCTGTGTCAGCAGCCGCTCGCCGGCCCGGCGCAGGTCGTCGGTGGTCTCGACCGCAAGGCCGGTCAGGGCCTCGGCCTCGGGCGCATTGGGGGTCAGCAGGGCCGCGCGCGGAACCAGCTCCGCCGTCAGCGCCGCCACGGCTTCTGTCGCCAGCAGGCTGGCGCCGCCCTTGGCGACCATCACCGGGTCGACCACGGCGGGAACGCCCGCGGCGTCATCCAGCAGCCGCGCCACCAGCCGCACCGTCGCGCCGTCGCCCAGCATGCCGGTCTTGATCGCGTCGGCGCCGATGTCGTCCAGCACCGCGCGCGCCTGGGCCTCGATCGCCTCGAGCGGCAGCGGCCAGACGCCATGGACGCCCAGGGTGTTCTGCGCCGTGATCGCGGTGATCGCCGTGGCCGCAAAGCCCCCCAGGGCCGTCACCGCCTTGATATCCGCCTGGATCCCCGCCCCGCCCCCGCTGTCGGACCCGGCGATGATCAGGACGCGGCCGAGGGCCTGGGCCATGGGAGGGGTGCTCATCCATCCGGCTTATCGCGACGGTCCCGTCATGCAAACCGCCGGACGCGAATTCCCAGCGAAGAGCGGGCAGCTCCTTAGGAAGGAAGATGGGGAAACCACGAACCACACGAACGACGCGAACTCAGCGATCAGAGTTTCGAAGCCACCGCCCGGTCCACCGCCATGTTCGTGTGGTTCGTGTGGTTCGTGGTCAGCCTTCTCTTCTTCGCGTCGCCGCCGCCCAGACGTTCAAGGCCTGGACTGTCTCGCGCACGTCATGGACTCGCACGGCCGCGACTCCGGCCTGGGCGCCGAGCAGCGCCGCGGCGATAGAGGCTCCCAGGCGATCGTCAGCCGTCACCGCGGCGGGGTCGACGGCCTTGAAGAAGCTCTTGCGGCTGGCGCCCAGCAGGACGGGAAAGCCCAGCCCCACGAAACGGTCCAGTTGGCGCAGTTGCTCCAGGCTCTGGTCGGCCGTCTTGGCGAAGCCGAGGCCGGGGTCGAGCCAGATCCGCTCGCGCGCCACCCCCGCCGCCAGCGCAGCCTCGACGCGTGCCAGCAACTCTGCCTCCACCTCGGCCAGGAGATCGCCGTAGCGGGCCTCGGCTATCATGGTTCGCGGCGTGCCGCGCATGTGCATCAGCACCACCTCGCAGCCGAGCTCGGCGGCGAGGGCCGGGCTGTCCGGCGAGAAACCCAGGGCGGCGACGTCATTCCACATCGTCGCCCCGGCGGCGACGGCGGCGCGGGCGACGGCCGGCTTCATGGTGTCGATGGACAGGCGGGCGCCGCCCTCGGCCGCGATGGCCTCGATCACCGGCAGGACGCGGGCGATCTCCTCGGCCTCGGGCACGGGCTCGGCGCCGGGCCGGGTGGACTCGCCGCCGACGTCCAGGATATCGGCCCCCTCGGCGATCAGCCGCCGTGCGTGGGCGATCGCGGCGTCCGGTCCGCGCCCACCGTCGGAGAAGCTGTCCGGCGTGACATTGACGATGCCCATGACGAGGGGACGTCCGTCCCTCCGCTTCACGGGGAGGGGCAGCGAGGCGGAGCCTCGCGGGGTGGGGGAGTCAGGGGCCGTCCGCATCGCGGATCCTCATCGCACTTCCCCACCCCGACCGCTACGCGGTCGTCCCTCCCCACGAGGGGGAGGGATAGGCCTTACGCCAGCTTGGGCTCCGTGGTCGGCCGCGGCGCCAGGGGCACGGAGACGCGCGGGCCGGCGGGGGCCTTGGTCTCCGCCTCGTCGCGCACCGGCGCCACGCCCTTGAGGGCGTTGGTGATCTCGTCGCCAGTCAGGGTCTCGTACTCCAGCAGGGCCTTGGCCAGGGTGTGCAGGTCCTCAAGCTTGGTGGTGAGGATCTGCTTGGCCTCATTGTATCCGGCGGTCGTCAGGCGCTTGACCTCGGCGTCGATGATCCGCGCGGTCTCTTCCGAGACGTTCTGGGTGCGGCTGACCGAGTGGCCCAGGAAGACCTCGTCCTGGTTGTCGCCATAGGCCACCATGCCAAGCTGTTCGGAATAGCCCCACTTGGTGACCATCGCCCGGGCCAGGCGCGTGGCCTGCTCGATGTCGGACGAGGCGCCGGAGGTGACCTTTTCCTTGCCGAAGATGATCTCTTCCGCCACGCGGCCGCCGTACAGGATGGCCAGCCGGGAGGTCATCTCCTCGTAGCTCATCGACAGCTTGTCGCGTTCCGGCAGCTGCATGACCATGCCCAGGGCGCGGCCGCGCGGGATGATCGTCGCCTTGTGCACCGGGTCGGTCTTGGCGACGTTCAGGGTCACCAGGGCGTGGCCGCCCTCGTGATAGGCCGTCATGCGCTTCTCGTCCTCGGTCATGACCATGGACTTGCGCTCGGCGCCCATCATCACCTTGTCCTTGGCGTCCTCGAAGTCGCGCTGGGTGACCATGCGGCGGTTCTTGCGCGCGGCCATCAGGGCGGCCTCGTTGACCAGGTTGGCCAGGTCCGCGCCGGAGAAGCCGGGGGTGCCGCGGGCGATCACCTTGACGTCGACGTCGGCGGCCAGGGGCACGTTGCGCATGTGCACGCGCAGGATCTTCTCGCGGCCGTTGATGTCCGGGTTCGGCACCACGACCTGGCGGTCGAAGCGGCCCGGACGCAGCAGCGCCGGGTCCAGAACGTCCGGACGGTTGGTGGCGGCGATCAGGATGATGCCTTCGTTGGACTCAAAGCCGTCCATCTCCACCAACAGCTGGTTCAGGGTCTGCTCGCGCTCGTCGTTGCCGCCGCCCAGGCCCGCGCCACGATGGCGGCCCACGGCGTCGATCTCGTCGATGAAGATGATGCAGGGGGCGTTCTTCTTGGCCTGCTCGAACATGTCGCGCACGCGGCTGGCGCCGACGCCGACGAACATTTCCACGAAGTCCGAGCCGGAGATGGTGAAGAACGGCACGCCCGCCTCGCCGGCCACCGCCCGCGCGATCAGGGTCTTGCCGGTGCCGGGCGGGCCGATCAGCAGGGCGCCCTTGGGGATCTTGCCGCCCAGGCGCTGGAACTTGGCCGGGTCCTTCAGGAAGTCGACGATCTCGGTCAGCTCTTCCTTGGCTTCGTCGACGCCGGCGACGTCATCGAACGTCACGCGGTTCTTGTTCTCGGTCAGCAGCTTGGCCTTGGACTTGCCGAAGCCCATGGCCCCGCGCGCGCCGCCCTGCATCTGGCGCATGAAGAAGATCCACACCCCGATCAGCAGCAGGATGGGCAGCATCTGCACCAGGATGGTGACGATGGTGGGCTGGCCCGGCGGGTCGAAGTCGTAGGGCACGTTCTTGGCCTCGAGCTTCTTTTGCAGCTCGCCCGTGTCGACGGGGCCGGTGGCCTTCAGCGTATGTTTCTGGCGATCCTGGGCCTCGATGCTCTGGCCATGGATCTTCAGGCCGGTGATGTCGCCGGCGTCGACCCGGTTGAGCAGGGCCGAATACTGGACCGTCTGGGCCGCGCCCGTCGGGCTGGCCCCCTTCATCACACCGTAGACGGCCACCAGGGCCACCAGGATGACGACCCAGATCGCCACGTTCCGCAGATTCATGAAACTCGCCTCATAGCGCCCACTGCCGTCAATTTAGGACGTCCTGGCCGCTTTCGCCACGCGCCACAACGTCTCCTCGTCCCGCACGGCGCCCGATGCGGCGAGAAACCGCGCCTCGACCAGGCTTTCCCACCTGACATGGGGGCCCTGTGCAAGGATCGGGCAAGTCACCGCGCCGGCCTTGTCCATCACGGCCGGCAGCGCCCCGCGCGCCGCCGCGGGCAAGCTCGCCAAGGCTTTGGATTCAAGGGGATCGAGCCTCGCCATCAGCCCGGCCAGCGGCCTAGCCGTCAAACCGGACCGATGCGCGGTCAAGGCGAAGCGGCCGTCCCAGACGACGGCTTCGCCCACCGGCAAGGGCTGGGCGGCGGCGCCTGCGCGCCGGTATTCGCCCGTCTCACGGGTGATCACGATGCGGTCATTCCGAGCGTCGATCCGCGCCCCGGCGAGGCTGACCGTAAAGGTTTCGCCCGTGGCCAGGCGCTCAATCAGCCGTTCCGCCCTGTCCCGCCGGGGCGCGCGGACGCCTCCGCCGGCGCAAACCGCGGCCGTTGCGAGGCTGACGGCGCCGCGACGGACGGCGCCGGTCAAGGCGTCGCGCGCCAGGACAAGCGTCCCGTCCGGCGTCGCCAGCGCGGAGACTGCGGCGCACGCCTGCGTGTTCGCGTCGGGTTGGCCGACCGGTGGGCTTGCCGCCAGCGCGGCCCTGGCGCGCGCGCGGGCGAAGCGGGGGTCGGCGTTGGCGGGGTCTTCGATCCAGGTCTCGCCCCTTTGGACGAGCCAGTCACGCAGGGCCGCGCGGCGCGCGCCCAGCAGAGGCCGGAACAGGAAAACGCCCCGCCCCTGCGGCCAGGCTGGCGAAGGCGACCAAGACCGGGGATCCGGCGTGGTGGCGCCGGCCGCGCGCATGGCGGCGGCCTCAACCACGTCGTCGGCGGTGTGGCCCATGAGGATCACCCCGGCGCCCTCGCCGCGGGCGAGATCGGCCAGCAGGGCGTGGCGCGCGGCCCGGGCGGCGGCGGGCAGACCGGCGCTGGGCTTGTCGCCGGCCCAGACCAGGGTGCGATGCTCGATCCCCAGCGCGGCGGCGCGGCGGGCGCACCAGGCGGCCCAGTCGGCGCCGGCGGCCTGCAGGCCATGGTCGACGCTCGCCGCGATCAGCCGCCGGCCGGCGCGCGCCGCCCAGGCGTTCGCCATCAGCAGCAGCGCCAGGGAGTCGCCGCCGCCGGAGACGGCCACGATCAGCGGGGCAGGTATGGCCCTTTGCAGGCGCGCGTCCCAGTCCGCGCCTGCGGGAATCGAAGGCGTCGCGTGTGGCTTTAGGAGCACTGCGCCTGGGTGCGCGCCGCCGCCGCCCGGACCTTCAGCTCGGCGTTGGCCTTGGGGTAGTGGATGGTCAGCTGCTGCAGAATCCCGCAGGCGTCGGCGTTGCGCTTCAGCCCGATCAGCGCGCGCGACAGGTCGAACACCGCGTCGGGCGCCCAGGCCGTCTGCGGCCAACCGCGGATGGCGGCGATGTCGGCCGTGGCGGCGTCGGCATAGGCTTTCCGGGCCAACAGGGTCTTGGCGTAGTAGTAGCGCGCTTCCGGCCCGCGCGGCGTGTCGCCGTACTTGCCGACGTAGTCGCTGAATTGGGCCTCGGCCTGATCGTAGCGGCCGTCGAAAAGCGAGCGCTTGGCCGCCTGGAAGGCCTGGGCTGGATCCTCGGACAGGGTGGCCGGCGGCGAGCCGCGGTCGTCGTTCAAGGTCGCCGGTCCGCCGGGGCCAGGACCGGCGTCCGCGCCAGGCGGGGGCGGCGGCGGGCTGGCCAGGGTAGTGACCTTCTGCTCCAGCTGGTCCACCCGAGCCTTCAGCGCCGCGTTTTCGGTCCGAAGGGCCGCCGCGGTTCGGCGGGACTCTTCCAGGCTGTGGGTGGCGGCGTCGAGCTGGCCGTTCAAGCGCTGCAGCGTCTGATCCAGGTCGTTCACGCGGTCGCTTAGCGAGGCGATCTGGCTTTGGGTGTCGGCGGGCTGGACGACGATCGGCTGGCCGGTTTCGCGGCCTTGGAAAACGATCGCCCGAAGCTCGCGCAGCACCTTCTCCATGCGGTCGAGTCGCTTGGCGGAATGGTCGTCCAGCGGATCGTCCAGCGAGGTCTGGGCGAACGCGTGGCCGCCAATGCCGAGCGCGACGGCGCTGGCGGCCAGGAACAGGGTAAGCTGGCGGCGGGCCATGGGACCTAGCGCGCGCCTTCGGTGATGGCCGTGCGGGCGTTGCGATTGCGCGCCCAGGCTTCCTCGTTTGAGCCTGGATCGAGAGGCCGCTCCTTGCCGTAGGAGATGGTGTCGATGCGGCTGGCGGGGATTCCGCGGCTGACCAGATATTCCTTGACCGCGTTCGAGCGCCTCGCGCCCAGCGCGAAGTTGTATTCGCGCGTGCCGCGTTCGTCGCAGTTGCCCTCGATGCGCACGCGCACCGCGCTCCAGCGGCGCAGCCAGTTGGCCTGGGCGTCAAGCACCGGCTTGGCGTCCGCGCGCAGGGTGTAGCTGTCGAGATCGAAATAGACGAGCTCGCCGGCGTTGATCACAAAATCCTGGACCGAGCCGGGCGTGACGCCGGGGGCCTGTTCCTGGGTCACGGGGCCGGGCTGTGACGGCGGCCGGTAGGGGGCCTCCGGCTCGGCCGGGCCCCGCGGGGCGACCGGACCGGCTGGCTTGGTCGAGGCACAGGCCGCCAGCGAGGCCGCGGCCAGGACCACAAGCGCTAGTCTAGTCGCGGGACCGAAGGGGTGAGTCATAGCCGTACTCCTCAAACAGCGCAGTTCACTCAGCGCCTATATTGAAACCAGGTGGGGCCATTCCGCCACGGCAAACCGCACCGGAACTTGCGAATGTGGTCGGGGCGTGGCGCCATTACCTGCATCGTCCGTCAATTGAGCAGCGGCGACCAGGCCGGATCGGACGCCGACAAGGGATAGGGCGCCTGGGCCGTCACCCGGCCGGTGACATCCACGGTCCACAGCCGCGGGCCGCCGCCGGCGCTGTCGCGGAAGAACATGATCACCCGGCTGTTGGGCGCCCAGGTCGGGCCCTCGTCCAGGTAGCTGGAGGTCAGGATGCGCTCGCCCGAGCCGTCGGCGTTCATGACTCCGATGTGGAACTGGCCGCCCTCCTGCTTGGTGAAGGCGATCAGCTTGCCGTCCGGGCTCCACACCGGCGCGGTGTAGCGCCCGCCGCCGCCGGAGATGCGATGCGCGCCCGAACCGTCGGCGTTCATCACATAGATCTGCGGCGAGCCGCTACGGTCGGAGTTGAACACCATCTGCGAGCCGTCCGGCGAAAACGACGGCGAGGTGTCGATGGCCGGGTCGGTGGTGACCCGGCTGGTGGCGTGGCTGCCGAGGTCCATCACATAGATGTCGCTGTTGCCGGCCTTCTCCACCGAGAAGGCGACCTTGCGCCCGTCCGGCGAGAAGCGCGGCGCGAACACCATGCCCGGATAGTGGCCCAGCGCCTCCTGGCGGCCGGTCTCGATGTTGAGCAGATAGATGCTGGCCCCGGTTGGTCGCAGGGCCATGAAGGTGATCTCCTGGCTGTTGGAGGAGAACCGCGGGGTGAACACCATGTAGGAGCCATCGGTGAGGTAACTCGGATTGGCCCCGTCCTGATCCATGATCGCCAGACGGCGGATGCGCTTGGCCTTGGTTCCGCTCTCGGCGACGAACACCACGCGGGTGTCGAAGTAGCCCTTTTCGCCTGTCAGCTTCTCATAGACGGCGTCGGCGATCTTGTGCGCCAGGCGCCGCCAGTTCTCCGGGGTGGTGGTGAACTGCAAGCCCAGCAGTTGTTCGCCGGCGTAGACGTCCCACAGGCGGAAGTCGACGCGCAGGCGGCCGTCGCCGTCGTTGGTCACCTGGCCGGTGACCAGGGCCTGGGCGCTGATCTGCTTCCACTGGTCGAACTGCGGCTGCAGGTTCACGTCGATGCGCTTCTGCACGAAGGTGTTGGGGTCCAGCGGCCGGAACAGGCCCGAGCGCTGCAGGTCGGCGGTCACCACCTGCGACACCTGTCCGCCGACGGACGATCCGCCGAAGGCCGGGATGGCGATAGGCAGGGGCTGGGTCACGCCCTGGTCGACATTGACCACGATATCGGCCCGCGCCGCGATCGGCGCGGCGGCGAGCAGCGTGGCGAGGGCCGCCAGCAGGACCGAAAACAGGTTCTTGGTGCGAAACACCCTCATCTCCTAACGGTTGGCGCAGGCCTTGGACGCGATGAATCTAATCGGGATGTGCTGCCCCCGGAACTTCGGATCGTAGGGCTCGACCTTGTGAACAGCGGAAATCGCCCGGATGTAGGAGGCGGCGACGGCCGGGTCCGACGACTGGTCGCGGCCGTGGGCGTCGACGCGGATGCGGCCGTTCATGTCGACGTCGATGGCCAGGTCCACATCCACCGGGTCAGCCGCGCAGTTGGGATTCCACAGCCGGTTCAGGAGCTGCCCCAGGCCTTCGACGTCGCTGGTGGAAACGCCTGTTCCCGCTGACGGACGGGCCTGCAGCGCGGTCTCGGAGCGGGTCGGCCCACGTGGCGCCGAGGCCGGCCTGCCGGCGCGAGCCTTGGCGATGGCGCCCTGCAGGCTGGCGTCCAGCCTGTTGAGGTCGAAGGTCGGCTGGGGCGGCGCCGGCTTGGAGGGCTTGGCCGGGGCGGGTGTCGGCGCCGGCTGGGCCTTCAGCGGCGCGGTCTTGGCGGGGGCTGGAGTGGGAACCGGCTTCGGCGCGGGCTTGGGCGGCGCGGGCGTAGGGACCGACTTGGCGGGCGCCGGCGCGGGTTCGGGCTCGGGCGCCGGCTCTTCGGTGGTGGCGGACTGGACCTGGGGCGCCTGTTCGGCGGCGCGGCTGTCGGTGGTCGGCGCGTTGGCGACGATGTTGATCGGCACCGCCGTGCCGCCGGGCTTGAGCTTGGGCAGGCCGAACATCACCACCAGGGTGAAGACCAGGACGTGCAGCACCGCCGCCGCCGCCAGGGCGGGCAGCCAGCCGTCGTCGCGGCCCTGAGGCGACCAGGCCGGGTTCAAGGGGCGGCGCCTCCCTCTTGCGGGCCCTGGGCGCCGACCGGCTTGACCGACCCGCCCTGCGGCGCGCCGGAGGACGGCCCGCCGGTGTCGGTGATCAGGTTGATCGAGGAAAAGCCGGAGGACGACAGGCTGGCCATCACCTGGGCCACCACCGCATAGGGCGCCCGACCGTCGGCCCGCACATAGATCGGCCGGGTGAAGCCCTGCCCCGCCATGTCGCGCAGGGTCGGCGAGAAGCTGTCGAACGGCACCGGGTGATCGTTGAGGAAGATCGAGCCGTCGGCCTTGACCGATACGGTCAGCGGCTCGGTCTGGTCCTGCATGGCGCCCGCCTCGGTCTTGGGCAGCTCCAGCGGCACGCCGACCGTCAGCAGGGGGGCCGAGATCATGAAGATGATCAGCAGCACCAGCATCACGTCCACCAGGGGCGTGACGTTGATCTCGCTCAGCGCGGCGCGCCGGGCGCGCCGGGCCCGGCCGCGCCGGCGGCCCCCGCCCAGGGCGTCGTTGACCGAGAGGGCCACGGCGTCAGGTCCGTTCCGCCAGGCGCCGCTGGATGGCGGTCACCAGGTCGTCGGCGAACCCTTCCAGGCGGGCGGCGTACTTGGCCGCGTCGCCCGAAAACTTGTTGTAGGCGATATAGGCCGGGATGGCGGCGGCCAGGCCGATGGCCGTGGCGAACAGGGCCTCGGCGATGCCGGGGGCGACCACCGTCAGGTTGGTGTTCTTCTCGGCCGCGATCTTCTGGAAGGCGCTCATGATCCCCCACACCGTGCCGAAGAGGCCGATGAAGGGGGAGGCGGTGGCGACGATGGCCAGCAGGCTGAGGCCGTTCTCCACCCGCTGGGCCTCACGGGCGATGACGCTGTCCAGCACCCGGTCGATGCGCTGGATCAGGAAGGCGGTCTGGGCCTCGGCCCCGCCGGAGGTCAGCAGCCCCTTGGCGCGGGCGTCGCGCCATTCGCGCAGGGCCGCCTGCAGCATGCGCGGCAAGGCGTGCCTGGGGCTCTCGCCGGCCGCCGCGGCGATGTCCTCCAGCGAGCGGCCCGAGCCCACCTCGTCCTCGAAGCGGTTGGCGTAGCGGTTCAGGGAGGTGAAGCGCACCGCCTTCTCGATGATCACCGTCCAGGACCACACCGAGGCGATCGCCAGGCCCGCCAGCACGAACTGCACGACGATGTTTGCGTGGGTGACGACGTAGAGCGGGGTGAAGTGGTCGGGGGTGATCGTACCGGCAGGGTCCATGGCGATGCGTCTTAGAGGAAGGGGAATGGTGAAACTATGGCGCTGACGAGACCGCCAGCCTGGGGCGCAACTTTTCCACGAGATCGGCGGGCGGCCGTCGCGGACGCCCGTCGGGGGTGATGCAGGCGGCGGTGACCTCCGCCTCGGCGATCAGGTCCTCGCCGCGCTCGATGCGCTGGCGGATGATCAGGCGCACGCCGCGGATGTCGTCATAGGTGGTGCGCACGATCAGCGCGTCGTCCACCCGCGCCGCCTTGCGGAAGTCCAGGCCGACGCGCGTGACCACGAAGGCGCAGGGATCGGGCCGCTCCAGCAGCGCCGTATGATCCACCCCCGCCAGCCGCAGGTAGTCGCTGCGCCCCCGCTCGAAATAGCGCAGGTAGTTGGCGTGGTAGACGAGGCCGGTGAAGTCGGTGTCCTCGTAGTAGATGCGCACCGGCAGCAGGTGCTCGCGGCCCTGGAAGACGCCGGCGGTGGGGGCAGCGTCGCTCATGCGGCGCTCTCCCCGACGGTCGCGGGCGCTCGCCGCGGAGCGGGGTTCGCACGATGCCCCTGGACGGCCAAGGCCAGGTACAGGAGGACGTAGTCATGGTCCCGCGCGAGGCGGAAGCGTTCATAGCCGCGCCATGCAAGCACACCCGCCGCGAACCCGGCTCCCAGGAGCAGGACGAGTCGCCAGTCGGTGAATCCTTCTTCGACTTCTATGGCGATGCAAAGACCCATCACGCCAACAACCCAGATGGCCGGGCCGATCCAGTTGTATTTCCTGAAACTGGAAACGCAGTCGATCTCAGTCCCCGCCCCGTCCGCAAGTACGTCTGCGGTGGTGAAACCGGGCGGCAGCTGCTGCAATGATGCGTAGATCGCCTCAAGTTGAAAGCGGTCACCGGGGCCGACGCGGCTCGCCCAGACACCTCTCTGCTCGTACATTCCCTTGCCAGGCGGCAGGCCCTTGTCGAGCAGGGCCACCGTCTGGGACAGGCCGAGCTCCGTACACACCCGCCCTTCGTGCCGGGGACGCAGGTAGTGAGAGAACGCGATTGCCGCCATCACCCCTCCTCATCGAAGAGGCTGGCTTGTCCCTTGGGCGGCGTGATCGCCACCTCCGGCGGGGCGCCCAGGCCCAGGTGCTCATAGGCCTTGGCGCAGGCCAGGCGTCCGCGCGGCGTGCGCTGGATGAAGCCCTGCTGCATCAGGAAGGGCTCGATGACGTCCTCGACGGCGTCGCGGGCCTCGGCGATGGCGTAGGCCAGGGTCTCCACCCCGGCCGGGCCGCCGGCGTAGTTCTGGATCAGGGCGGTTAGGTAGCGGCGGTCGAGGCTGTCGAGCCCCGAGGCGTCCACCTCCAGGCGGGCCAGGCCCCGGGCGGCGCAGGCCTGGTCGATCACCTTGGCGCCCTCGGCGTCGGCGAAGTCGCGCACCCGGCGTAGCAGGCGCCCGGCCACGCGCGGCGTGCCCCGCGCCCGGCGGGCGATCTCCATGGCCCCCTCATCCGAGAGGTTCGCGCCCATCTTGCGCGCCGCCCCGGTCAGCACCCGTTGCAGTTCGTCCGGGGAATAGAACTCCAGGCGGATCGGGATGCCGAAGCGGTCGCGCAGGGGCGTCGCCAGCAGGCCCGCCCGGGTCGTGGCCGCCACCAGGGTGAAGGGCGCCAGGTCGATGCGCACGGTGCGCGCCGACGGCCCCTCCCCGATCACCAGGTCCAGGGCGTGGTCTTCCATGGCCGGATAGAGGATCTCCTCCACATTGGCGGCCAGGCGGTGGATCTCGTCGATGAAGAGGACGTCGTTGGCTTCCAGGTTGGTGAGGATCGCCGCCAGGTCGCCGGCCTTGGCCAGCACCGGGCCGGAGGTGGCGCGGAAGTTCACCCCCAGCTCGCGCGCGACGATCTGGGCCAGGGTGGTCTTGCCCAGCCCCGGCGGGCCGAACAGCAGCACGTGGTCCAGCGCCTCGCCCCGGTTCCGGGCGGCGTCGATGAACACCTTGAGGTTGGCCTTGGCCTGTTCCTGGCCGACGAACTCGGCCAGGGTCTGGGGGCGCAGGGCCCGGTCGGCGGGCTCGAAGGCGCCGGCCTCGCCGGAGACCAGGCGGCTCAACGTCCCAGCTCCTGCAGGGCGGCCTTGATAAGGGCCGCCTCGGGCGCATCTTCGCCGAGGCGCAGGGCGGCCTGGTCGACCACCCGCCGGGCGGAGACCTCGGCCACGCCCAAGCCCATCAAGGCGGCGACGGCCTCGCCGGCGGCGGAGACCGGCGGCGGCCCGGCGGGCGTCAGGGCGGCGGCGTGGAAGGCGGCGACGGCGCCGTCGACGATCGGCTTGTCCTTCAGCTCGGTGACGATGCGCAGCGCCAGCTTGGGCCCGACGCCGTTGGCCCGCGCCACGGCCGCCTTGTCCTCGCGCGCCACGGCGGCGGCCAGCTCCGGCGGGCTCAGCACATCCAGCACGCCCAGGGCCGCCTTGGGGCCGACGCCCTGGATGTCCTGAAGGATCACGAAGGCGCGTCGCTCCTCGCGGGTCAGGAAGCCGTAGAGCCGCATGCCCGTGGCCTCGGCCCACTGGGTCTCGACGTGAAGCAGGGCCTCGTCACCCGGCGCCGGCAGCCGCCCAAGGGTGCGCGCGCCACAGCGGACCACATAGCCCACCCCGCCCACGTCGATCAGGGCTTCTTCCTCGCCGACCTCGGCGACCAGGCCGCGCAGGCGCCCGATCATCGCGCCCCGCTCCGCGCCAGCCGCCGCGCCTCGGCCAGCTTGGCCGCCGCGGGGGCCAGGGGCGCCTCGGCCGCCGCCAGGACGGCCGCCTGCAATCGCGCATGGTTGGCCTGGCCGCCATAACCTTGGCGCAGCAGGTGGCGGCCATGGGCGTGGGCGATGGCGACCGCCAGGGCGTCGGCGGCGTCGGCGCTGGGGTTTCCGGCCGTTGGCAGCAGGCGGGCGATCATGAAGGCTACCTGGTCCTTTTCCGCCCCGCCGGTCCCGACCACGGCCTTCTTGACCACCTTGGCGGCGTATTCGGCGACCGCCAGCCCTGCCTGGGCCGGCGCCAGCATGGCCGCGGCGCGCGCGTGACCCAGCTTCAGCGTCGACTGGCCGTTGGCGGTCATGAAGGTTTCCTCGATCGCCGCCTCGTGCGGCCCATGCTCTTCGATCACCGCCGCCACCGCCTGGAACACCGCCAGCAGGCGTTCGGACAGCGGCGCCTTGTCGGCCGGCGTGATCACCCCGTGGGCGACGTGGCTGAGGCGCGAGCCCTCCAGCGCCACCACGCCCCAGCCGGTGCGCCGCAGCCCGGGGTCCAGGCCCAGTATCCGAATCGCGTTCGTCATGTGTTCCGCCAGCATCGCGCGCGGCGACCTTTAGGCCAAGGCGCCATTCAGAGGGTTAACAGGCGGTGAATCCCGGCCGCCTCGGACGGCCGGTGTCGGCTTGATCAGCCGGCCAGCTTGGCCAGCTCGTCCTCCGGGATGTCCTCGTTCGAGAACACGTTCTGGACGTCGTCGTCGTCATCCAGGGCGTCGATCAGCTTCATCAGCGTCGCCGCCGCGTCGCCGCTGATCGGGGTGTCGGTCTTGGGCTTCCAGATCACGCTGGTGGACTTGGCTGGGCCCAGCACGGCCTCCAGCGCCACGGCGACCGCCGAAAGGTCCTCGAAGGTGGTGTAGATCACGTGGCCTTCGCCCTCTTCGCCGAGGTCGCTGGCGACGTCGTCGGCGCCGGCCTCGATGGCCGCCTCCATCACGCTGTCCTCCGACCCGGCCGAGGCCGGATAGATGATCTTGCCCACGCGATCCCACATGAAGCTCACCGAGCCGGTTTCGCCCAGGTTGCCGCCATGCTTGGAGAAGGCCGCGCGCACGTTCGAGGCGCTGCGATTACGATTGTCGGTCAGGACCTCGATGATCAGGCCGACGCCGCCGGGGCCGAAGCCCTCGTAGCGGATCTCTTCCATGTTGTCGGCCTCGCCGCCGGCCGCCTTCTTGATCGCCCGGTCGATGTTGTCCTTGGGCATGGACTCGGCCTTGGCGTTGGCGATGGCCAGGCGCAGGCGCGCGTTGGCGGCCGGATCGGGCAGGCCGGTCTTGGCGGCGATGGTGATGTCCCGCGACAGCTTGGAGAACAGCTTGGAGCGGACCTTGTCCTGCTTGCCCTTGCGGAATTGGATGTTCTTGAACTTTGAGTGGCCGGCCATGGGTCTCGCGCGGAGTCTCGTAAAGAAGGTCGGCGCTTCTACCGCCGCGCCGGGCGAACGGCAAATCGCGCCGGCGTTCAGGCGCAGTCGAACCGTTCGATGGCGCCGGGCGTCAGGGCGAAGACGGCGTCCTGGGGAACCTCCAGGTGGCGAACATCGGCGAGGCCGAGCCCCAGGTGCACGCCGCGCATCACCTTGCCGGCGCCCGCGTGCGTCACGGCGATGACCTGGCGATCCCTGTCCGCGTGCTCGGCCAGGAAGGCGCCCAGGCGCGGCGCGGCCAGGTCCCAGGGCTCGCCGTCGGGCGAGTGCATGAAGAACGGCTGGTCCTTCAGGTCCGGGCGCAGGGCCTCGATCTCATGCCGCGCCAGGCCTTCCCAGGAGCCTATGGAAAGCTCGATCAGCCGCTCGTCGGTCTCCACCGGCCCCGCGAAGCCCGCGCCGTCGGCGATCAGCCGCGCCGTGGCCTGGGTGCGGCCGAGCGGGCTGGCGAGGATGCGCCAGTCGCCGCCGGCCGCGATCCTGGGCGCGAACCACTCGCCCACGCGCCGCGCCTGGCCGACACCCAGCGCGGTCAGCGGCGAGTCGATCCGTCCCTGCAGGCGCTGATCACGGTTGAACTCGGTCTGGCCGTGACGGACCAGCCAGATCACGCCGCCACCACCAGGTCGAAACGGTCCAGGGCCCCATCGGCCAGGCGAAAGAAGGCGTCCTGCGGCGTCGTCTGGTCCAGCGTCCGCGCCTTGTCCCAGCCCATGTAGAGGCCGCGTAGCATCAGGCCGGCGACGCCGTGGCTGATCGCCACCACCGGACGGCCGTCCGCCAGGACCTCGCGAAGCCAGCTTCCCAGCCGATTGGACAGGTCATCGTACCGCTCGCCGTCCGGCGCGCGCATGTACCAGTCGCGGTTGGCCTCGGCCATGGCGAGGAACCCCGGCGAGATCGCCTCGATCTCCTCGCGCGTCAGCCGCTCCCAGGCGCCCATCCCGACCTCGGCGATGCGCGGCTCCAATTCGATCTCGGCCGCGATCCCGGCC
>JAFEEA010000019.1 GCA_018241335.1 Pseudomonadota bacterium | reverse complement strand
ACATGCTGTTGAAGCCCCTCAGCGTTTCTTGGGCACATTGCGTGCGGGCACACCGATCCCAGGGAACGGTGTTCGTCCGAGTTGTAGAGGAAGTGCATCAAGGCGTCTTGGACAGGCGCGCCAATTGGGATATGCAGTGAGAGCACCATGTCGCAGGGGGTTCGGATGAACGAAGTTTCATCTTTATCGGCACTTAGGCCGAGGCGACCTGACGGCGCACCGCCAACGTGCGGTGAATAAGGCTAACATAAGGCGGAGGGGCCGGGGATGGCGTTGGGGCAGAGGGCGGCGACGTCGCGGGCGGAGATTCGCGACGCTAACGGCTTGTCTTCCAAGGGTGAATGGCCGTTTTTCAGCGGCCCTGCCGGCGAGTTCGCCCCGCCGGCGTCGTTTCGCCGTATGGGCGAACTTTGCGTACTTGAAATTGGCGCGCGCCAGGCCCTTCGTTGCGGCCCCCGGCCGGCCGGCCGGGCGCGGGTCGGACAGGTATTGCTCGGCGCGCTGACGCTGGGCGAGGCGGTATACCGCGCCTTCGACGGACGGCTGAAGCTGCTACGGCCCGGCGAGGTGCTGATCCTGGAATCCGAGCTGCCCGTAGACGTCCGGGTGGGGGACGAGGGGCGGCTGAGCGGGCTGGTCCTGCCGACCCATCTGATGTCGCCGCGCTTCGTCGCCCGCGAACGGCTGAGGGGCGGCGCCCTGCGCGCCCACTCGGGTGGCGTCGCCGCGCTATTGCACCAGCTTGTCGCTGGCCTGACGCTCCCCGGTCGGGCCGCGCCAGGCGCCGGGGCGCTGACCGACGCCGTGGGCGGCCTGGTGTCCGCCGTGCTGGAGGATTGCTGGGCCCAGGAGCGGGACGAAGGGCAGGCCATCCGCAAGCTGCGCATGGAGCAGATCGGCCAGCACATGCGCCGCAACTTCGCCGACCCTGAACTGTCGCCGGGCGACGCGGCCGAGGCGCTTGGCCTGTCGCGCCGCTATCTCCACAAGCTCTACGCCCAGGAAGGCCGATCCTTTCGCGAAGAGCTGGTCGCGCTACGCATCGAAGCCTGCCTGCGCGCCTTCGTGGACGAGAAGCAGGCGACCAAGACGATCGCCGACATCGCCTACGCCGCCGGATACACCGACATCTCCCAGTTCAACCGGCACTTTCGCAAGCTGAAGGGCGACACGCCCAGCAACGTTCGGCGCGCCCTGAACGAGGCGGCCCTGGGTCGCCGGACGGTGAAGCGGGCGAGCGGCGGCGCGGCGCGCGCGAAGCGCCCCTAGCCACGCCGGCCGCCCCGCCGACGGCTTGCCAATCCCCGCCGCCCGTCGCAGCTTCCGGCCGTCTTAGCGTGGGAGCTGAACGCATGGCGGCGATCAAGACCCTGGTGCTCGGCCTCGCGGCGGCCTGCGCGATCGCCGCGCCGAGCCTCGCCGCCGAGGGCCGCGCCGCCAGCGCCCAGGCGCCGAGCGTCCGCGTCGAAGGCGGCGTCGTCATCGGGGCGGCGCGAGGCCCCGCCGCGGTGTTTCGATCCATCCCCTACGCCGCCCCGCCCGTGGGCGCGTTGCGCTGGAAGCCGCCGGCCCCGGTCCGGCCCTGGCGTGGCGCGCGGGCGGCCGATACTCCCGGGCCGGCCTGCCTGCAACCTATCCCGCCCGGCGGCGCGCCCAATGGCGGCGGTTACACGGGGCCGGTCAGCGAGGATTGCCTGACCCTGGACGTCACGGCGCCGGCCGCCCTGGCCAAGGCAGGCGCGAAGGCGCCGGTGATGGTGTGGATCCCGGGCGGCGGCAACATCTTCGGCGCGGCCAATGTGCCCAGCTACGACGCGGTGAACTTCGCCCGCGACGGGGTGATCGTAGTCACCATGAACTATCGGCTGGGCGCGCTGGGCTTCTTCGCCCACCCCGCCCTGACCGCCGAGGCGCCGAAGCGCCAGGGCCTGGTCAACTATGGCCTGATGGACCAGGTGGCGGCGCTGAAGTGGGTCAAGCGCAATATCGCGGCCTTCGGCGGCGACCCGGGCAACGTCACCCTGTTCGGCGAATCGGCCGGCGGCGGCGACACCCTGGCGCTGCTGGCCATGCCGGCGAACAAGGGCCTCTTCCAAAAGGCCGCGGTGGAATCCGGCGGCGGCTGGGACCGTCCGGCGACCCTGGCGCAGCGGGAAGCGCAGGGGGCTGAACTGGCGACGCGGCTCGGCCTCGCCGGCGCCGGCGCGACGGCGGCGCAGCTTCGCGCCCTGCCGGCGGAGAAACTGATCGTCAGCGCCGGCGGCGTCGCCCAGGACGGGCGCATGCTGACCGAGACGCCGACGCAGGCCTTCGCCCGCGGCCACGCCCTGGACGTGCCGCTGATCATCGGCTCGAACAGCAACGAAGCCTCTCTGCTGGGCTCGTTCGGCCTGAGCGGGAGCGTGGCCTCGATTCCGGCGCAGGTGCGCCAAGCCTACGCCGCCGAGGCGCCCGACGACGCCTCCCTGGCCAGGCTGAACTTCAACGACCGGGCCATGGGGGCGCCGGCGCGGTGGATCGCGGCCAGGGGATCCGGCGGAGCAAGGACCTGGCTCTACTACTTCTCCTACGTGCCGGAGCGGCAGCGGGCGACGCGGCCAGGGACGAACCACGCCTCGGAAATCCCCTTCGTCTTCGACAGTCTCGACGCGGTTCCCGGGCGCACGCCCCTGATCAGTCCCAGCGAGCGCGCCCTGGCCACCCTGACCCATTCCTGCTGGGTGGCCTTCGCCAAGACCGGTGCGCCCGCCTGCGATGGCGGGCAGGCCTGGCCGGCCTATGATCCGGCTACGGATGAGTTGCTGGAGTTCGGCGCCGAAACCGGCGTCCGCGAGCACTTCCGCAAGGCGCAGCTCGACGCTCAGGAACAGGCGGCGAGGCCTCTGCTTGAGGAACGATCGCCAGCCAAACCATCCGCTCCCTGACGATCAGCGACCGCCGACGGCGACGCGGGCGCGCTTGCTGACGAACATCACGGCGTCGGCCTCGGCGATGACGACCTCGGCATCCGCGTCCGGGGTGATTTCCCTGACGCCGTAGGAAATGTGCAGCGGCACCGACCATTCGCCGCACTGCACGGGCTCTCGCTCGACCAGGGCGGCAAGGGCCTCGGCCTTGGCTTCCGCGGTCTGCCGGTCGGCCTGCGTGAGCACGACGGCGAACTCGTCCCCGCCCATTCGTCCGACCACGTCGGATTCACGGACATTGAGCGCCAGGCGCTCGGCGACGGCGCAGAGGGCGGCGTCGCCAGCGGCGTGCCCGAAGCGGTCGTTGACGCTCTTGAACCCGTCCAGATCGAAGTAGACGACGCTGGCGGAGCCGCCGTAGCGGCGCAGGAAGTTGGAGGCGCGCTGGACCTCGCGGGCGAAGGCGCGGCGGTTCTTGACCGGCGTCAGGGGATCGCGGTCGGCCATTTCCTCGGCCTCGGCGAGCTGGGTCTTCAGCCGCGAGACCTCCCGCTTAAGGTCGTCCAGTTCCGTGATCAGGGTCTGCAGGGCCGCGCGAACCGCCGGGGTCATCTCCACCGGATCGAGGCCCAGGAAGGCGCTGGTGTCGGCGGCCGCCGATGTCGGCGCGGCCTGGGCTCCCGCCTGGGCGAGCGCACGCCGCCGGATGGCGGAGAACGGCTCGGCGGCGGCGTTGGAGATCTTCATCGCGGAATCACTTTTCAGGCGGTCAGGAGAATCCTAAGCGGCATTGGTTGCGGGCGACAAGTCGACGCCTATACTGCCTCGCCTCGCGGGCCAGGCCTTGCTTCGACTTTGGGGATATTTCACATGAGCGCCGCCGCGCCCGTCGCTATCGTCATGGGCAGCCGTTCGGACTGGCCCACCATGAAGGGCGCCGCCGACAGCCTGGACGCCCTGGGCGTCGCCTGGGAGGCCAAGGTCGTCTCCGCGCACCGCACGCCCGACCGCATGTACGACTTCGCCAAGGGCGCCAAGGCGGCCGGGTTCAAGATCATCATCGCCGGCGCTGGCGGCGCCGCTCACCTGCCCGGCATGACGGCGTCGCTGACCGAGCTGCCGGTCCTGGGCGTGCCGGTGCAGTCGCGGACGCTGAACGGCCTCGATTCCCTGCTGTCGATCGTCCAGATGCCGGCCGGTGTGCCCGTGGCGACCCTGGCGATCGGCGAGGCGGGCGCGCGCAACGCCGGCCTGCTGGCGGCCCAGATCCTGGCGCTCGGCGACGAGGGCCTGGCCGCCCGGCTGGCGGCGCATCGGGCGAAACTGACGCAAGGCGTGGCCGAAACGGTCGAGGACGGCTAGACAGCCTTCCGTGCCCGACTTTCCCCTTCCCCCCGGCTCCACCATCGGCGTCCTTGGCGGCGGCCAGCTTGGCCGCATGCTGGCCCTCGCCGCCGCGCGTCTCGGCTTCGACGTCGCCATCCTGGACCCGGAGCCGGACGCCCCCGCCGCCCGCGTGGCCGCCCACGCCATCGTGGCGGCCTATGACGACCCCGAGGGACTGAAGGCGCTGGCGGACGTCTCGGACGTCATCACCTTCGAGTTCGAGAACGTGCCCGCAGCCGCCCTGGATCGTCTGGCGGAACTGGGCGCGGCCGTGGCGCCGGACGCCCGCGCCCTGGGCATCGCCCAGGACCGTCTGGCGGAAAAGACCTTCCTCAACGGGGCCGGCGCGCCCACCGTGGGCTTCGCCGCCGTCGACAGCGTCGCCGACCTGCGCGCCGCCCTGGCGAACCTCGGCGCGCCGCTGCTGCTCAAGACCCGGCGCGGCGGCTATGACGGCAAGGGTCAGATCTGGGTTCACGGCGCCGGCGGCGCGACGACGGCCTGGAAGGCGCTGGGCGGCCAGCCCTGCGTCGCCGAGACCCCGGCCGACTTCCGGCGCGAAGTGGCGGTCGTCGCAGCCCGCGGCCGCAGCGGCGAGATCGCACTCTATCCCCTGACCGAGAGCCACCACGAGGCCGGCATCCTGCGCCGCGCCCGGGCGCCGGCCTCGGCGACGCCGCGCGTGCTGGCCGAGGCCGAGCGCATCGTCGCCACCATCCTGGCGGCCCTGGACTATGTCGGCGTGATCGGGGTGGAGATGTTCGAGCGCGACGACGGCAAGCTGCTGGTCAACGAGTTCGCCCCCCGCGTCCACAACACCGGCCACTGGACGCTGGACGGCTGCGAGGTGGACCAGTTCGAGCAGCACATCCGCGCCATCGCCGGCTGGCCGCTTGGGCCGACCGAAGCCCTGGCCCAGGTGGAGATGACCAACCTTCTGGGCGAGGAGGCGAACGCCTGGCGCAAGCTGGCGCAGGAGCCGGAGACCCGCCTGTGGCTCTATGGCAAGGGCGAGGCGCGCCCCGGCCGCAAGATGGGCCACGTCAATCGCCTGACGCCCCTGCCGCGCTAGACCGACCGGCCCGTGGGGGTTCAGCCGGCGTAGCGCATCCGGCCAAGGCTCGCCGCCAGGCGCCGCGCGCCGTCGAAGGGGCGAACGCCCGCCTTCCACTTCTCGAAGGCCATCACCGCCTCGATGCGGCCGTCCAGGTGCGCGGCGGCTGCGTTGGCGCCCGACGACAGCTGGATGGCCAGGGTGCTGATCAGGATCTCCGACAAGATCGCCCGCTTGGAATAGTGGTTCTCGTCCGTCGCCGTGTCGCCGGCCCACCGCCACAGGAGATCGGCGCTCTCCCACGTCAGGCGCAAAGCCAGGGGGATATTGGTCGGCAGGGCCAGAAAGCCGGACCAGCGGCGCACGGCCGCCTCGTCCGCCGCCGCCGCCGCGGTCCGCGCCAGGACGGCGACGCGGATACGCTCGCGAATCTTCAGCGAAGCCGCATCGATGTGGTCCAGCGCCCGCAGCGCCGCCCCGTCGTGCCGACGCGCCAGCAGCGCCGCCAGATCGCGGGGCCCTTCGGGCAGGACCAGGCTGACGTCAGCCGCCGAAAGGCCCAGCCGGCGCGAAGCCGCCTTCAGCATCAGGCCGGACCAGCCGTACTTGGGGGCCAGGGAGACGGCCGCGTCGAGCAGCCGCGCCTCCAGGGCCTCGGCCCAATCGTCGCCGACGGGGGCCAGGTCGTTCGCCACATCGTTCATGCGCCCAGTCTACACGCCTCAATTCCGCCCGTCTCGCCATGGACAAAGCTCGGGCTGTCTGGTATCAGCCGCGCCTTGTTCCGGAGGGGGGTCCCCCCGGAGGCGTCGGCCCGTGATCCGCACGGGACACCGCGAGGAGGTTTGGTGGTTCAGATTTTCGTCCGCGACAATAATGTCGATCAGGCGCTCAAGGCCCTGAAGAAGAAGATGCAGCGCGAAGGCTCGTTCCGCGAAATGAAGCGGCACGTGCACTACGAAAAGCCGTCCGAGAAGCGCGCCCGTCAAAAGGCCGAAGCCGTGCGCCGCGCGCGCAAGCTGGCCCGCAAGCGCGCTCAGCGCGAAGGCCTGATCGCCGCGCCGAAGAAGCCCGCGCGCGCCTAGACAGCGCCGGCTGGTTGACGAGATTTGAAGGCCGCGTGGGGTCGCCCCACGCGGCCTTTGTCGTGCCCGCTCTCTGCGCCATCGACGGGCTGAGGCTCAGGTCTGGCGCCGCACCAGGCTGGCGAAGAAGACCTTGAGCTCGAAGCGCCCGGTGGAAAGCGCACCGGACTTGAATGCCGGCCCAGCCACCCAAAGCTCCAGCGCCGTGGTGGCGAACATGAGGGCCGCCGTGCCCGCCACCTCCCAGGCCGGAGGGTCGCTCGCCGCCCGCGCCGCCATCATGAACGGGGTGAAGATCGGCACCCAGGACAGGGTCTCCAGCAGGGGCGAATCCGGATGGGTGATGGCCTGGCTCATGAACGCCACCGGCAGGGACAACAGGATCATCATGGGCCCCAGCAGCGTCTGGGCCTCGCGGGTGGTCTCGCAAAACGCGCCGACGGTGACATAGAGCGTGGCGAACATCAGGTAGCCGCCGACGAAGAACAGCAGCAGGTAGCCGATCATCCCGCCCGTGAAGAGGATCGAGGCCAGATCCGCGGCCACGTCGGGGAACTGAAGCGACAGCACCGTGGCGGCCAGGGTCAGCCACACGGCCAGGACTGTGGCGGTCACCGCAGCCACGCCCAGGATCTTGCCGGTCATGATCTCCGGGACGCTGGCCGAGGTGAGCATCACCTCAAGAATGCGGCTCGACTTCTCCTCGATCACGCTGTTGAGCAGCATGCCCGCGCCGGTGAAGACCACCATCCACAAAAGGATGCCCATGGCGAAGCCTGCCAACCCCGGCAGCTTGTCGCGCAAAGACACGCGCTCTCCGGCGGCCTTGGGCGAATAGGCGGTGATCTGGGGCTTCAAGGCGTCGATGGCCTTGAGCTGGGCCGCGTTGACCCCGGCCTTTTCCAGCCTCTCGCGGCGCAGTTCGTCTCCCGCGGCCAGGCGTACGGCGCGCTCCAACGAGGGATCGGCGGCGTTGCGGGTCCACAGGTCGATGGCGACTCCATCGCCGCTTGGCCGGATGATCACCGCCGCGTCGAGACTGCCGGGCGCGCCGCCACGGCTGGCCACCAGCGGCTTCAGGCGCGCCGTCGCCGTCGCCGGGTCGGGGAAAGGGCCGCCGGCGGCGGGGACCAGCAGGGCGGCCGGCCGTTCCTGAGGCTCCGCGGCGGCGAAGGCCTGCCTGAGGGCGTGCGCATAGCGGCCGCCGGTGAAGTCCACCACCGCCACGGCCGGCGCCGGGCTTGAACGGTCCATCATGGTCGAGGCGAAGCCGAACACCGACATGCCCACCGGCATCAGCACGATGGACAGCCAAAAGCCGATGGTCCGCACATAGGCCAGGTAGTCCCTGACCGCGATCCTCATGATCCGGGTCATGCCGGGGCTCCCTGGGTCAGGACGATGAACGCGTCGTGCAGGTGCGGCTCCTTGAGCTCGAAACGCTGGATGTCGAGGCCCTTGGCGAAGGCGGCCTTCAGCACGTCCTGGGCCGGGGCGCCGGCGCGCAGGGCGGCGGTGACGCGCACGCCGCCGCCGTCAGCGGCCTCGCTCGCCAGTCCTTCCAGGCCGGGCAGGTCGCTGACCGCCGCCGGATCGAAGGGTCCTTCCAACACCAGGGTGCGCGGCGCCGCGCCGCGGGCTTCGGCGACCGATCCGTCGAACACCTTGCGCCCGCCGGCCAGCAGGACGACGTGGTCGCACAGACGCTCGGCGTGCTGCATGACGTGCGTGGAGAAGATCACCGTCGCGCCGCGATCGGCCAGCTTGCGGATGATCGCCTCCAGCGACTGCTGGTTCACCGGATCGAGGCCGGAGAACGGCTCGTCCAGGATCACCAGGTCCGGCTCGTGCGCCAGGGCGGACAGAAGCTGGACCTTCTGGGCCATGCCCTTGGAGAGCGAGCGGATCTGGCGGTCCATGGCCGCGCCCAGGCCTTGTTCTTCGAGAAGCGAGCGGGCGCGGCGCCGCGCTTCCGCCGGCGCCATGCCCTTCAGCGAAGCCAGGAAGGCGATGGCGCTGACCGGCGTCATCCGCCGGTAGAGGCCGCGCTCCTCCGGCAGAAAGCCGATGCGCGCGCGCACCTTGCTGGCGTCGGGTTCGCCCAGCACTGAAATGCGCCCGGACGTGGGGGCGATGAGGCCCAGCATCATGCGGATGGACGAGGTCTTGCCCGCGCCATTGGGGCCTAGGAAGCCCAGAATGCGCCCGGCGGCGGCCTGGAACGAGAGGTCGTCAACGGCCGTGAAGCCGCCATAGCGCTTGGTGACGCCTTCCAGCACGACCGCCGCCGGCCCCATGCGATAGCTCCCCGTCTTGCCACGACGAGCCTAGGCCCGCGGCGCCTTAACAGCCGGCAAACGTGGGCCTTCAGGCGTGCTGCAGCGCCGCGGCTCGGACGTGCTCGATGGCCTTCACGATGGCGTCGGCGTGGTCGAGACCCAGCAGGGTCGCGTGCGCCGCGCCGGCCACATGGTCGACGTAGCCATGGCGGGAGACCTTCGCCGGGGCGGACTGGATCGCCTTCCAGCTCGCGCGCGCGCCGCCGCTGTCGGCGCCGGCGGTGACCACGGCCACCGGCAGGTCGGCGGGGAAGGCGCCGGCGGCGCGCGCCTGCTGGGCCGCCAGGGGCCAGTCACGGACCTCCTCGGCCGCCCAGTAGTTGTGGCGGCCGTTGGCGAAGGCCCAGCGCTTCTCGACCTTGGCCGGCCCGCTGAGGCCGATCTTGTCGCCATACTGGGTGTAGACCAGGGGCTTGAACAGCCCGGCCTGGGCGCCGAAGGCCGCCAGGCGCGAGAGGTTCGA
This sequence comes from Pseudomonadota bacterium, assembly GCA_018241335.1. GTDB lineage: Bacteria > Pseudomonadota > Alphaproteobacteria > Caulobacterales > Caulobacteraceae > Acaudatibacter. Next base: position 24,525 of record JAFEEA010000019.1, on the reverse strand, counting down.
GAAGGTCTGCACGAAGTGCTGCATGATCTTGTTGTCCATGGCCTCGGGCGTGGTCGCGTCGACCAGGACCACACCCTTGACCAGGGCCGGGTTGCGCGCCGCGAAGAGCCGCAGGCGCAGGCCGGCCATGGAGTGGCCGCAGAGGATGAAGGGCCCCTTCTCGCCCGCGGCCGCCAGCAGCTTTTCGAGATCTTCCTCCACCGCCAAGCCGTCACGCGGCTTAGGCCCCGGATCGGAAAAGCCGAGGCCCGCCCGGTCGTAGGCGCAGGAACGCAAGCCCCTGGCCGCCAGCTTGTCCTGCACCACGCCCCAGTCGGCCGAGAAGCCGAAGGCGCCGGCCTCCAGCAGGACGGTCGGGCCATTCGCCTTTGACGGACCGGCGCAGACCATGTGCAGGCGTCGGCCGCCGCCGATGTCGTAGAGCTGGCCTCGGGCCGGCGGGGCCCCGGCGATGGCGGTCATGGCGCCTCCCAGGGCGACATAGGCGATCAGGGCCAGGACGATCCCGGCCAAGACTCTGAATATCAGCCCCATGAAGGCCGATGTAGGCGCCGAATGCGACAGCACAACGACGCACAGGCCCCGGTTGTTTCACGCGGGGTCCGGCCGTGTCCGTCGCGCAACAGCGATCGCCGGCCTGGGAGCCCGGAAACGGCGCGTCTAGAGCGCCTTGACGATGCCCTCGACCATCTTCTTGGCGTCGGCGAACAGCATCATGGTGTTGTCGCGGAAGAAGAGCTCGTTCTCGACCCCGGCGTAGCCCGAGCCCATCGACCGTTTGACGAACAGCACGGTGCGGGCCTTCTCGACGTCCAGGATCGGCATCCCGAAGATGGCCGACGACGGGTCCGTCTTGGCGGCCGGATTGGTGACGTCGTTGGCCCCGATCACGAAGGCCACGTCGGCGGTCGGGAACTCGGCGTTGATGTCCTCCAGCTCGAAGACCTCGTCGTAGGGGACGTTGGCCTCGGCCAGCAGGACGTTCATGTGGCCGGGCATGCGGCCGGCGACGGGGTGGATGGCGTACTTCACCTCCACGCCCTCCTCCTTCAGCTTGTCGGCCATTTCGCGAAGGGCGTGCTGGGCCTGGGCCACGGCCATGCCATAGCCGGGGACGATGATCACCTTGGACGCGTTCTTCATGATGAAGGCGGCGTCGTCGGCGCTGCCCTGCTTGACCGGCCGGGTCTCGACCTTGCCGCCGCCGGCAGTCGCCGTGTCGCCGCCGAAGCCGCCCAGGATCACCGAGATGAAGGAGCGGTTCATCCCCTTGCACATGATGTAGCTGAGGATGGCGCCGGATGAGCCCACCAGGGCCCCGGTGATCACCAGGGTGATGTTTTCCAGCGTGAAGCCCAGCGCCGCCGCCGCCCAGCCGGAATAGCTGTTCAGCATCGACACCACGACAGGCATGTCGGCGCCGCCGATGGGGATGATCAGGGTGATCCCGGCCACCAGGGCCAGGGCGAAGATGCCCCAGAAGGCCCACTTGGCGTCGCCGCCGCTCATCACCAGGGTCACGATCAGAGCCACGATGGCCAGGCCGATGAGGATGTTCAGCAGGTGCCGGGCCGGCAGCATGATCGGCGCGCCGGACATGTTGCCGTTCAGCTTGGCGAAGGCGATCACCGAACCGGTGAAGGTGATGGCCCCGATGGCGACGCCGAGGCTCAGCTCGATCAGGCTTTCCAGCTTTACCCCGTCGGCGGTGGCGATGCCGTAGGCCGCGGGGGTGTAGATCGCCGCCACCGCCACCAGGCAGGCCGCCATGCCCACCAGCGAGTGGAAGGCCGCGACAAGCTGCGGCATCGAGGTCATGGGCACGCGCCGGGCGATGATCGCCCCGATACCGCCGCCCACGGCCACCCCGGCCAGGATCAGGCCGATGGTCACCGGGTCCAGCGCTCCGCCGGTCCACAGGGTCAGCAGGGTCACGCCCACGGCGATGGTCATGCCGACCATGCCCATGGTGTTGCCTCGCCGGCTGGTCTCCGGGCTGGAGAGGCCGCGCAGGGCCAGGATGAACAGGACCCCCGAGATCAGGTAGGCGATCGACGCGATATTGGCGTTCATTCTGTGGTTCCCGTCCCCTTCACTGGCCGCCTGGGGCCTGCGCGCGGCGTTCGACGCCGTCCCACGCCCTACGGTTCTTCAAGACGGCGTAGGCCTGCACCGCCACCGCCAGCGCCAGGGCGACCACCGCCGCATTGGCGTTGAACCAGCCGGGCCCCAGGGGCGCGTCGCGCACCAGGATCGCCAGCTGCATCAGCCCCAGGCCCGTGAAGAACAGGGCCGAGCCGTTCAGCACCCGCACCCATCGCGGCCGTATCGCCAGGGCGACGAAATAGGCGGCGACGCCGAGGAAGCCGCCGATGACACCGACCCAGTAAAGGGCCTGCGCCGTCACTTGCCGCCGTCCTTGGCCGGCGCCTTTTCCTTCTTGCGGTACATCGCCAGCATCCGCTGGGTGACCAGGAATCCGCCGAAGATGTTCACCGCGGCCAGGCCCGAGGCCACCGCCCCTGCGCCCTTGGAGATCCAGGCGCTGGAGCCGCCGCCGCTGGCCGTCGCCGCGGCGGCCAACAGGGCGCCGACGATGATCACCGAGGAGATGGCGTTGGTCACCGCCATCAGCGGCGTGTGCAGGGCCGGAGTCACGCTCCAGACCACATAGTAGCCGACGAAGATGGCGAGCACGAAGATCGCCAGGCGGAAGACGGTGGGATCGACGACGTCCATGGGCGGCTCCTTGGGCAGGACTTCTTCAGGCGGCCTTGAGGGCGGGATGGACGATCTCGCCGCCACGAGTGACCAGGGCGGCCTTCAGGATCTCGTCCTCGAAATCGGGCGCGAGCTGGCCCTCCTTGTCGATCAGCAGACCGGCGAAGGCGAACAAGTTGCGGGCGTAGAGGGCCGAGGCGTCGGCGGCGATGCGGCCGGGCAGGTTCGGGATGCCCAGGATCTTGACCCCGCTCACGTCGGCGACCTCGCCGAGCCGCGAGCCGACCACATTGCCGCCCTGCTCCACCGCCAGGTCGACAATCACCGAGCCCGGCTTCATCGAGGCCACCTGCTCGGCGCTGACCAGCTTGGGCGCCGGCCGGCCGGGGATCAGGGCGGTGGTAATGACGATGTCCTGCTTGGCGATGTGGCTGGAGACCAGCGCGGCCTGCTTGGCCTGATATTCGGCGCTCATTTCCTTGGCGTAGCCGCCTTCGGTCTGGGCGTTCTTGAACTCCTCGTCCTCGACGGCGAGGAACTTCGCCCCCAGGCTTTCCACCTGCTCCTTGGTGGCCGGGCGGACGTCGGTCGCGGTGACCACCGCGCCCAGGCGTCGGGCGGTGGCGATGGCCTGCAGGCCCGCGACGCCGACGCCCATGATGAACACCTTGGCCGCGGCGACGGTGCCGGCGGCGGTCATCATCATCGGCAGGGCCCGCCCGTAGGCCTCGGCCGCCTCGATCACGGCGCGGTAGCCGGCCAGGTTGGCCTGGCTGGAAAGCACGTCCATGACCTGGGCGCGGGTGATCCTCGGCACGAATTCCATGGCGAAGGCGGTGGCGCCGGCCTTGGCCAGGGCGTCGAGCGCCTCGCGATTCTGGTAGGGATTGAGGGTGGCGGCCAGCATGGCGCCGGACTTCATCGCCGCGGCTTGCTCGGCGTCCGGCGCGCGGACCATCAACACCAGGTCGGCGCCGGCCAGGGCGGCCTTGGCGTCGGGGGCGATGGTCGCGCCGGCCGCCTGGTACTCCGCGTCCGGGATGGAGGCGCCCAGGCCCGCCCCGGTCTCAACGACGACGGACAGGCCCTGGCCGATCAGCTTCTTGGCCGCGTCGGGCGTGAGCGCGACCCGGGTCTCGCCGGGATGTCGTTCCTTGGTGACGGCGACGACGGCCATGATATCCCCCCGGAGGGCCGGACAGCCCTCGCCATAGCGACGTTAGGGAGCGACTCGGAGCCTTGTCCAGCGCACCGCGCCTCAGCGCGATGCGGCTGGGGGCTCGCTGGCCGCCTTGGCGGACCCGCCCCCTTAGGAGGCGCGCCGCGGGACAGCTTTAGTGTGCGTCTTGCGGCTTGTCGCGCAGGAACACGACGCCAAGCGCGAACAGCACGAAAGCCGAGACGGCCGCGCCGACGAAGCCGGCGCCCGTGCAGAACCACAGGGTCAGCAGGGTGATCAGGGTCGCCATGACCAGCGAGCCCCACTTGGTCAGGCCGTTGAACATGTGGAAGGTCCGCACCTGCTCGGTGATGTTCATATCGCCGCGGTGGAAGTCGGAAGCGGACTCGGCCATCGGAACGGGATCTCCTGCGGATCAAAAGCAAAATGCGGTCGGGGTGCTACACCAGCCCAGGCAAAGTCTCAAGCAGGGCCAAAGGTCGCTCCCCCCGACCACGCCGTCACGGGGAGCGAACGGGCGCGATGATCTGGGAGTCGAAGTTGAGCACGACGGGCGCGACGAATGGAATCTGCAGAGTGTAGCGGTAGGTCCAGGCGATCCGGGCCAATTGGGTTCCCGAGGACGTCGACTTGGAGATCGTCAAGGTGACGTCGTTGATCTTCGCCGCCATCAGGTTCGCCGCCACGGCGCTCTGAAACGCCTGATCGGTGGTGGTCGGGGTGACGATGTAGGCCCGGGCCGCCCGCTCGATGGCGTGGCGGACGTCCGACCCCAGAAAGATCCCCCACCCCAGCTGGAAGATTCCCAGGATGAAGACGAATGCGATCGGCAAGGCGAGGGCCGCCTCGACCGCCGCCCCGCCGGCGCGATCGGCCAGGAATCGCCTTCCATGCCGCAGGGGGCTCATGTCAGCGGGTCCTGACGGTCTGCTGCGCCGACAAGCTCTGCACGCCGGCGACGCCGGTATAGCGACTGGCCGCAGAGATCTGGGTGTAGGCCCGCGGGACGGTATTGTCGGCGCACAGGGTGTTGCAGCTTCCAGACGCGCCGCCGCAGGCGCACCATTGGGTCACGGTGATCGAGTCGCTGTCCGAGCGCCCGGTCCAGGCCTGAAGCGCCAGGTTTCTGATCGCCGTCGGATCAGTCACGCCGGTCATGACATAGAGGCCGCCGCTGCTCACCGCCTCGCGCATCTTGTGCACCTTGTCGAGTTCGGGCGCGTAGGTGGCGATGCCCGCCAGGACCACGGCCAGCATCGGCGTCACCAGCGCCAGTTCGACCGCGGCGGCGCCGCTACGGTCCTGGAGCCATCGGGACAGGAGGTTCGTGTTCGTCATGGGCCTTATCCGACGAGCGCCACGCCGCCGACCGGGATGGTCTGCATGCCGTAGGCGGAGCAATCCACGCCCACCGTCGTGTTGCCGGTCCATTGGACCGTCCTGGCGACGATGTGCGTGCAGCCGTTCGACCCCGTGAAGTTGCCCAGGTAGCTGACATCCTGGGCGGGGAAGTAGATGTTGCCCGTCATGGACGACGTGGCCGTGCCGTTGATGGTGTTCGAGACATTGGTGTTCGTCCGGTCCCCGATCATCAGGAAGCCGGCGTAGGTCCCGGTGGTGGGGGCGCTGATGTTGAAGGTGGAATTGCCGTTCAGGCTGATGCTGGCGCTATTGAGGAAGATCAGCGTGACACCAACGCCGCTGACGTCGGCGTTGGCGTTGGCGGACAGGGTCCCGCCGTCGATCAGGTAGACGCCCGGCTGCAAAGTGACATGGTTCTTGAGGCTCATGCCGCCGCAGTAGCGGCCCGGCGAAAGGCTCCCGCCATTCGAGCTGAGGCAGGGCCCACTAGCGACGGGAATGGGGGTCGAGGCATAGGGGTCGCCTACCGGCCCCATGCCCGTCTGGGCCGCGGCGCAGCCCGTCAGATGCGCCCCCGAGGTCAGGGTGGCGCCGCCGACGGCGTAGGCGCAGGGCACGTACATCTGGGCCGAGCCCTGGACGTTCACGGCCGAGGCGGCGATCGAGTCGGACATCACCACGCAGTTGTTGAAGGTCGAGGTCGTGTTGCCGGAGAAGTTCACGCCGTTCGACGCCGAAGGGTCGAGCGCGAGAACGCAGGCGTTGGCCGCGGTCGTGAACTGGGCCGTCGCATTGACCCGGATGACCAGCGGAGCGTTGGTGAACAGGGCGCTGAAGATGCGCGCTTCATTGCGCGACAGGGTCGAGGTCACCGTATTGGCGGCGGCGCCGGACGAAGGGGTCTGAATCGTGACTGTGTCGGAACCCAGCGAGCCATTTTGCTGGGCGATTGATGTTCCGGCGGCGACGACGGCCGTATCGCTGGACCCGCGCCGCAACTCGAGCGCGCCGCCGAAGGCCGCCGCGTCGGCAGCTTGTTGAAGCTTGACCTGCTCGTAGTAGTCGTAGCCGATCTCGACACCATAGCCCGCACCGCCAACCACCATCGGTAGACAAAGCGCAGTTACAATCGCGACGTTGCCCATGACGTCTGAATACCAACGAGTCTTCGCCATGGTTGAGGAACTCGCCTCTTGATTTGCATTTGTCTATTGTTTCTTAACGTGGGTTGATCCCGTCCTTACAAACTCGGTTCATTTCCATTTACCGGATTTTCAAGCGGGTTTTGCTTCAACTTGACGCAGATAACCTTCCCGATTCTGATTATCTACTGGCGAATACAAGCTCCCGCACAACCGGAGGCGGCCCATGCGCCGTGGCGGAGCGCCGGCGCGGGAACGCGGGTGAAGCTTGCGCTTTAGAATGGGCATGGCCGCGCCCATGTGCGGCGCGGCATTCAAGAAACCGGCTGGGACGTCAGGCTGATCGCCATGGACCGTGTCTTTTCTCATCTCGCCAACGCCGTGGCGCGCGCGACGGGTCGACCGGCGACCTTTCTGCTCTGCTGCCTGCTGGTGATCGTCTGGGCGCTGACCGGGCCCGCGTTCCGCTTCTCGGACACCTGGCAACTGGTCATCAACACCGGCACCACCATCGTGACCTTCCTGATGGTGTTCCTGATCCAGAACACCCAGAACCGCGAGGGCGCGGCGTTGCAGGCCAAGCTCGACGAACTGATCCGCGCGGTCGAGAACGCCCAGAACCGGTACATCGGCCTGGAAAAGCGCGACGAGGAAGATATCGAGCAGTTGAAGGTCGAGTGCGAGACCGAGGCCATGGCGGAAGGCGACCTTGAGCCGACCGGCCACGGAACCACGACCAGGGCGTTGGTCGGATAGGCGGCCCCAGCGTCAGGCCGGGCGGCGGCCGATCGTCAACAGGCCCGTCAAGGCGGCCAAGGCGAAGCCCGCGCCGGCCAGGAACGTGGCTCCGGCGCCGCGAGACGCCCAAAGCGCGCCGGCCAGCGGGCTGGCCGCCAGCAACGTCAAGCCTTGGGCGAGGTTGTAGACGCCAAAGGCCGAGCCTCTCAGCCGGGCGGGCGCGGCGTCGGCCACCAGGGCCGAGAACAGACCCTGTGTCAGGCCCATGTGCAGGCCCCAGAGCGCGATGCCGAGGGCGACGCCGGCCATCGTGGGCTCCAACGCCAGCGCCAGGTCCGCCAGCACCAGAACAGCGAGGCCGGCCCCCAGCAGCAGGCGCCGGTCGACCCGGTCGGCCAGGCTGCCGGCGGGAGCGGAGACGGCGGAATAGACGAGGTTCATCAGGATCAGCACCAGGGGCGCCAGGGTCGCCGACAAGCCGACATCCCGGGCCCGCAGGATCAGGAACGCCTCGCTGAACCGCGCCATGGTGAAGACGACGGCCAGCACCACCACCGACCAGAAGGGCCGCCCCAGGCCGCCGATCTCCGACCAGCGGATCGGAACACGCGCCGCGACTGGCTCTCCGCCGACCCGCTTGGGCTCCTCTACGCCCAGGGCCAGCAGGACCACGGCGATGACGCCGGGCACGACGGCCCAGGCGAACACCCGGCGCATGTCGCCAGCGAAGAGGGCCATCAGGCCCAGCGCGATGAGGGGGCCAAGGAACGCGCCCACCGTGTCGAGGGCCTGGCGAAGGCCGAAGGCCGCGCCCCGCACGCCCTCCGGCGTGATGTCTGCGACCAGGGCGTCGCGCGGCGCGCCCCGCATACCCTTGCCGACCCGGTCGGCGAAACGTGCGCCCAGCACCTCCCAAGGCGTCACCGCCAGGGGGAAGATCGGCTTCGTCGCGGCGCCCAGCCCATAGCCGATCACGGCCAGCAGCTTGCGCTTGCCGAGCCGGTCGCTGAGCCAACCGGAAAAAACCTTGGTGATCGAGGCGGTGGCCTCGGCGGCGCCCTCGATCAGGCCCACCAGGGCGGCGCTGGCCCCCAGGGTGGAGACCAGGAACACCGGCAGCAGGCTGTGGATCATCTCCGAGGAGATATCCATGAACATGGAGACGAAACCCAGCGCCCAGACCCCGCGCGGCACAGCTCTCAGTCCGGCGGCGGGCGTCTGGCTCATGGCGCGCCTCGCCCTACTTGGCCGTGGCCGGCCAGGCCGCCAGCACGGCCCTCAGCGCGGCCACCAGGGCCAAGGGCTGGTCGACCATGATGTGGTGCTCGGAGTCCGGAATGGCCACGTGCGGCGCGGACGGCGGGATGGGGCTGTTGTTCTTCTCGCCGTTCCAGCTGCGCTTCATGACGTTGGACTTGTCGCCATAGATGTGCGCCAGGGGCGCCGCGCCCTCGGCCCCGCGCTGGTTGAAGTCGTCGCGGTTCAGCTTGCCCCACAGGAAGGGGTCGAACATCCAGGTCCAGCCCTCGCCCGAGCCGTCCGGCATCGGCGCGCGCTTCAGCGAGCGGCGGGCGATGAAGTCGGCGATATAGAGGTTGCCCGGCACCTGCGGCGGCATGAAGCGGAAGCGGGTCAGGGCCTGCTCCAGGGTGGCGTAGACCCGATTGGGCTGGGTGCGCTGCGGCGGGCCGCCCATGCGCCGGGCGTCTTCGTGACGGCCCTCGCGGATGGCTTCCTCGCGCATCTTCTTGAGCTGCTCGGGGGTCGGCGGGCCGCCGAAGCCGGTGTCGACCATGATGCAGGCGCTCATCCGCTCAGGGTGCTTGGTGGCGGAATAGAACACCTGCGAGCCGCCGAAGGAGTGGCCGATGTAGACCGGCTTGACCGGGGCTTCGTAGAGACCCGCGGCCTTAGCGCACGCCCAGATCTCGGTGGCGAAGCCTTCGAAGGAATAGGTCTCGCGCCAGTCGGAAGCGCCCATGCCCGACAGCGACAGGGCCGCCACGCGATAGTCATCGGCGAAATAGGGGGCGATGAAGCTCCACCAGTCGGCGTGGGCGCTGTTGCCGTGCACGAAGATCAGGCCGGGCTTGCCGACCTCGCCCCAGGTCAGGAGCTCGATGTTGGCGCCCTCCACGGGGACCAGGCTGCGTTCCGGCTCTTGGGCGATGGCGTCCTTGAACCACTGCGGGCTTTCTGGAACCCGGCCCTCGAAGGGGGCCAGGGGCGAGGCGATCTCCGGCGGCAGGCTGGGCTCCAGGCGTACCGGTTCGTCGTCGTCCAGCTTCTCGTCCGCCTGGACGTTCACACCCTTGTCGTCGGCCATGCCACCCTCGAAATCACCAAATCGGCCGGGTCAATGTCCCCGCCCATGCTGCAATGCGAACCTGACTAACGGTCGTTTGAAAAATGGCAAGGGCGAGGGGCGTCGCGGGCGAGCCAGAGACCGATCGTCAGACGCCGCGGATCACCTCAATCGAGGCCGACCGCCGCCAGGGCCTGAGCCTGGCGCGCCGCCAGGGCTTCCTCCGAGAAGCCTTCCAGCGAGGCCTCGAACAGCTTTCGCCAGTTCTGCTCGGCGGAAAGGTGCAGGAAGGCGGCGCCGAGACCGATGGCCGCGCGGTCCATGAACACGAACTCGCGCGGGATGGTCACCGGGCCTTTCTCCTCGAGCGCGCGCTTGACCTGGAAGGCCTCGCGCCGGCCGTACTCGCCGGGCGCCACGCCGTCGGCGACCGTGCGCACCCGGTCATCCAGCAGCGGGCCATAGATGAACCGGGCCCAGATGTTCAGCACGTCCATCAGCTCGTCGGTCAGGCCTTTGAAGCCCCAGGCCCTGTAGGCCGCAGCCTCGGCCTCGCGATCATTGGTCGTCATGGCGTGGAACAGCTTGACGACCCCGCCCACGAACGACGGCGGGAAGACACGGATGCAGCCGAAATCCAGCAGGTTCAGCCGCCCGCCGCCGGACTGGCCGCCGAAGTCGTCGGTGAAGCTGTAGTTGCCCAGGTGCGGGTCGCCGTGAATGACGCCCAGCTTGATCAGCGGCGTCCACCAGGCCTCGAACAGCGTCCGCGCCACGCGGTTGCGGGTCTCCAGGTCGGCGTCCTTGAAGGCGATCAGGCCTCGGCCGTGCAGCCAGTCCATGGTCAGGAGGCGGCCCGTGGAAAGGTCCGGATCGGGCCGCGGCACGGCGATGTCGTCTCGACCTTCGAAGAAGTCGCCATAGAGCCGCATGGCCTTGGCCTCGCGCCCATAGTCCAGCTCCTCGCGAATCCGGTCGGAGATCTCGACCACGATCTCGGAAGTGTCGATGGCGCCGAACACCTGGCGACCCAGCGAGAGGACCGTGCGCAGCTGCGCAAGATCGCTTTCCACGGCGCTTTGCATGTCCGGATATTGCAGCTTCACCGCCAGCAGGCGGCCATCGAGGGCCGTGGCCTTGTGAACCTGGCCGAGCGAGGCGGCGGCCGATGGCGCCAGGTCGAAGCTGGCGAAGCGGCCCTGCCAGTCCGCGCCCAGCTCGGCCGCCATGCGCCGGCGCACGAAGGCGCCGGTCATGGCCGGGGCGTTGGTCTGCAGCTCGGACAGCTCGGCGGCGAACTCCGGCGGCAGAAGGTCGGGCACGGTGGCGAACATCTGGGCCACCTTCATCAGGGGCCCCTTCAGCTGGCCCAGGGTCTCCTTCAGCGCCTTGGCGTTGCGCGCCTGGGCGTCGCCGCCCGCGAAGAGGGCGTTGACCCCGAATGTCGCCGCCGCCCCGCCGAGGCCGGCCCCCACCTTGGCGAAGCGGGCCACCCGGCCCGTCAGCCGATCACGCTCCGGATCACGGGACATGGCGGCTCAGACCAGGGCCTCGAACTCGTCCACCAGCCGTTCCAGGCTCTTGCAGCCCGACGCCCAGAAGCTCTTCTGGCGCGGGTCCAGGCCGAAGGGCGCCAGCGCCTCGACGTAGGTCTTGACCCCGCCGTCGGCCAGCAACCGCTCATAGAGCGGCGTGAACCCCGCCGGGTCCTTGCGCCGCGCCTCCATCAGCGCCTCCACCAGCAGGTTCCCGAAGGCGTAGGCGTAGACGTAGAACGGCGCGTGCACGAAGTGGCTGACATAGGCCCAGTAGTGCTCGTAGCCCTTGTTCAGCCGGATGGCCGGGCCCAGGCTCTCGCCCATCACCTCCAGCCAGACGCCGCCGATCTCCTCGGGCGACAGCTCGCCCCGGGCCCGCAGGTCGTGGAACCGGGTCTCGAAGCGGTGAAAGGCGATCTGGCGAACCACCGTGTTGAGGCCGTCCTCGATCTTGCCGGCCAGCAGGGCCTTGCGCTCCTCGCCCTTCGCCTCGGCCAGCAGACGCTCGAACACCAGGCCCTCGCCGAAGATCGAGGCCGTCTCGGCCAAGGTAAGGGGAGTGTCTGCCAGGAGGGTGCCCTGGGGCGCGGCCAGGGTCTGGTGCACGGCGTGGCCCAGTTCGTGGGCCAGGGTCAGGACGTCCCGCCGTTCGCCCATGTAGTTCATGAATACGTACGGATGGCGCTCGGACGTCACCGGGTGGGAATAGGCGCCCGACTGCTTGCCGGCCCGGGGGCGGGCGTCGATCCAGGGCTGGTTGAAGAACACCTCGGCCGTCTCGGCGAACTTGGGCGCCAGGGCCGCGAAGCTGGTCAGCACCATCCCCCGCGCCTCGTCCCACGCATATCGGCGGGGTTCGGCGCTGGTCAGGGGTGCGTTGCGGTCCCAGTGGTCCAGGCACTTCAGGCCCATGGCCTTGGCCTTCAGCCGATAGTAGCGATGGCTGATCGACGGATAGCTCTCGACCACCGCCGCCTCCAGCGCCGCGACGCTCTCGGCATGGACCTCGTTGGCCATGTGGCGCGAGGCGGCCGGGGTCGGATATTTGCGCCAGCGGTCCTCGACCTGCTTCTCGAAGGCGATGGTGTTGAGGCAGAGCGCCAGGGTCGACTCCCGCTCCGCCAGGGCCTTGGCCAGGGCGTTGGCCGCCTGCTTGCGCCGGCCGCCGTCGGGGTCAGAGAGCCGGTTCAGCACCTCCGGCAGGGTCAGGGTCTCGCCCCCCACCTTGGCCGTCAGCCGCGCCAGGGTCTCGTCGTAGAGGCGGCTCCAGTTGGCTACCGCCGGCGCCTTGTCGACCAGGATGCGTTCCAGGTCGGCGCTCAGTTCGTGCGGCCGCGCCAGGCGCACCCGCCGCACCCAGGGCCGCCACCGCGCGGCGGGGGCGGGAGCGGCCAGGGCCGCCTCGATCTCGGCGTCTTCGAGTTCGTTGATTTCCAGCGTGAAGAACAGGCTGTCGCCGGCGATCTGCGACGAGCGGGCCCGCAGGTCCGCCTCGAACTTGGCCCAGGCCGGGTCGTCCCGGGCCGTGGACGCCGCCAGCGAGGCGTATGCCCCCACGCTCCACAGGTGGTTGGTGGCGGTCTCGTAGAGGCGGACGCCCTGGTCGAGCAGCGCTCCAAGCTTGGTCGGCGCGCCGCGGTTGGCGACGAACTGGCCCTTCAGCGCCACCAGGGCGTCGTTGGCGGCCTTGGCGGCGGTAAGGTCGGCCTCGACCCGCGGGTCGTCGCGGCCGGTGTAGAGGTCGTCCAGCAGCCAGACGGGCAGGGTCTCGGTTTCGGCGATCTTGGCGGGAGCGTTCATGGCTTCCGATTTAGTCCGTCCGGAGCCGGGCCGGAAGGGCGTGGCTGCGCTCGCTGCGCCCGAGACGCGCCTATCTGGCGAACCCCTTGCGCCTCAGCCAGGCCAGGGCGATGTCGGGCCACAGGGCCGCCGGCTTACCTACCGCATAGCGGATGCCGAAGCCGTGGCCGCCTTCCTCGAAGAAGTGGGCCTCCACGGGGATCTTGGCGGCGCGCAGGGCGGCGAGGAGCTGCAGGCTGTTCTCCACTGGCACGGAGCGGTCGTCGAGGGCGTGCATGATGAGCGTCGGCGGCGCGTCCGGCCGCGCCTCCAGCTCCAGCGATTGGGCGCGTTCGGCCTCGAGCGTCGCCGCGCTCCCCAGCAGCTCCTCCCGCGAACCCTTATGAACATAGGGGTCCAGCATGGTCGCCACGGGGTACATCAGGATGGCGAAGTCGGGCCGGGCGCTCAGGCGGTCGGCGTCGTCCACGGCCGGATAGACCGGCTTGTCGAAGCGCAGGGCCAGGGTCCCGGCCACGTGGCCACCCGCGGAAAAGCCGATCACCCCAACCTTGCCGCCCGGTCCGGCGCGCTGGCGGATGATCCGCATGGCCCGCTGGGCATCCTGGAGCGGTGTGTCGGGCCCCGCCGCCCATTGATCTCCCGGCAGGCGGTAGTTCAGCACGTAGACCGTCAGGCCGGCGGCGGCGAACCGCTCGGCCGCCTCATAGCCCTCCTTGTCCATCACCACCCACTTGTAGCCGCCGCCCGGCGCCATCAGCAGGCTGGCGCCCGTGGGGTGGGCCGGGCGAAACACCACCAGGCTGGGCCGCGTCACATGCTCCACATAGCGGTCGCGAAGGGGGCCAGGGCGCTCAACCACGTTTTCGCGCACGGTGACCGCCTCTCCGCCCGGCGGACGGCCCTGCCAGAGCGTGATCACCGCGCGTCGCGGACCGGCGGGATGGTCGTCCATCGGTGCGGCGACGGCCGACGCCGCAAACAGGCAGAACGCGAGGATGGCGATCCGGCGCATCATGACCTCCAAAATGCTACCGGTGTCATATCTCCACGCGGGACGGACGAAAACCGCAAAGTCCCGCCCGGCTAGGCCTCTCGCCCCCAGGCTCTGAGCCGGACCGGGTCCAGGACGGCCACCCGACCATAGGCGACCTCGATCATCCCCGCCGCTTCCAGCCGCTTCAGCGCCTTGTTGACTGTCTGGCGCGAGACCCCGTGCATGGCGGCGAGCTCTTCCTGGCGCAGGCGCAGCACCTCATCGGGCCGCGCCCTGGCCGCGGCGGCGAGGCTGCGCGCGAGTCGGACCGTCAGCGGCTGGGTCAGGGCCTGGGCCAGGACGGCGGTGGCGGCGCGATGGTAGGCGGCGATCAGCAGGGCCAGATCCCGCCAGACCAGAGGGTCCTCGGCCGTGGCGCGGTCCAGGTCCCCTTGCGCGACATGCAGAACCCGGGACGGGCCGACCGCGACGGCTTCATGGGTGCGCGGCCCCCCGTCGACGGCCGAGAGGCCGCCGAACCAGGCGCCCGGCCCCATCATCAAGGCCACCGACTCCTGGCCGGCCGCGGTGTTGCTGACCAGGCGCACATCGCCCTCCAGCACCGCGTAGAGGCCGTCGGGCGGATCGCCGATGGCGCACAGGCGCCCGCCGTCGGCCAATGTCCGGACGCGGCCGCGGCGGACCAGGCGTTGCTGGCGCTCCGGCGCTATGGCGGCGAACCAGCGGTCGGCCCGCAGGCGGGCGAGGTCGTCGGCGTGCATCGGGAAAATGGACGGAAGACGCCCCCCAATTGTCAATAGGGCGACAATCTCGCCCAAGGTCGCATGGCATAAGGCCGGCGAACAAGGAAACCCCGCCATGCGCGCCTATCGCTTCGACGCCCTCAACAGCCTGGATGACCTCGCCCTGCACGACGAGGCGATGCCCCAGCCCCAGCGGGGCGAGGTGCTGGTGAAGATCGAGGCGGTCTCCTTGAACTACCGCGACCTGGCCGTGGTGCTGGGCAAGTACGTCGGCCCCGCCGACGCGGGCCTGATCCCCTGCAGCGACGCGGCCGGGGTGGTGGCGGCGGTGGGCGAGGGCGTGCGGGCCTTCAAGGTCGGCGACCGGGTGATCAGCGCCTTCCATCCCCGTTGGTTCGGCGGCCGCATCCCGCTGACGGCGGCCCAGGACGCCTATGGCTCCGGCGCGGACGGCTGGCTGGCGGAATGCAAGGTGGTCTCGCAGGAGGCCGTGGTGCGGCTGCCGGACTCCCTGTCGTTCGAGGAAGGCTCCACCCTGCCCTGCGCGGCCGTCACCGCCTGGACGGCGCTATCCGGCGCCGCGCCGATCCGCGCCGGCAATACCGTGCTGACCTTGGGCACGGGCGGCGTCTCGATCTTCGCCGTGCAGCTGGCCAAGGCGCTCGGCGCCACGGTGATCGCCACCACCTCCGGCCCTGCCAAGGCCGAGCGGCTAGTCGCCCTGGGGGCGGACCATGTGGTCAACTACAACGAGGTCACCGAGTGGGGCCACCACGTGCGCCGCCAGGTCACCGGCGGCGTCGGGGTCGACTGCGTGGTCGAGGTCGGCGGGCCGGCGACCGTGAACCAGTCGATCACCGCCGTGCGGGCGGGCGGCGAGGTGGTGCTGATCGGCTTCCTGAGCGAGGAGAACCCGGGCATCGACTATTTCCACCTCAAGAACAGCCGCGCCGTCGTCCGCTCCATCGGCGTCGGCGACCGTCCCGCCCTGGAGGACCTCGTCCGCGCCGTCACCCGCGCGGGCATCCGCCCGGTGATCGACCAGGTCTTCGCCTTCGACGACGCCAGGGCGGCGTTCGAACGCCTGAAGAGCGCGGCGCACGTGGGAAAGATCGTGATCAAGGTCTGAGGGCGGCGCGCGCGCTTTCCCGCACTCACCCTGTCATCCTGGACGGGCGCGGCGTTAACGCGCGACTCAGGTCTGCGAAACCCCGCCTTTACCCCGAGGCTGTATCAGGACGGGACGACAAGAGCCTCGCCGCCGGGTCACCCGGAAAGGCGAACGGCCGTTTCCGGTGGGTGTGTAGGCATGACCAAGACCGTCCTTGTGGTGGACGACGATCCGACCCAGCGCCGCCTGATCCAGGCGGTGCTCGAGCGCGAGGGCTTCTCCGTGGCGCACGCCGACGGGGGCCGCACGGCGCTGGAGCATCTGGGCTCGGGCGCGCCCTGCGACGTGGTGCTGCTGGACCTGGTGATGCCGGGCTACTCGGGCCAGGAGACCCTGGCCGACATGCGCTCGCGCGGCTTCACCCAGCCGGTGATCGTGGTCACCGCCACCGGCGGCATCGACACCGTGGTGCAGGCCATGCAGGCCGGCGCCGCCGACTTCTTCGTCAAGCCGGCCAGTCCGGAACGGATCATCGTCTCGATCCGCAACGCCCTCTCCATGGGCGCCATGCGCGTCGAGGTCGACCAGCTGAAGAAGAAGGTCGGCGGGCGCACCACCTTCGACGACCTGATCGGCGAGTCCGCCCCCATGCTGCTGGTCAAGCGCCTGGGCGAGCGGGCGGCCAAGTCCTCGATCCCGATCCTGATCACCGGCGAGAGCGGCGTTGGCAAGGAGGTCATCGCCCGGGCGGTGCACGGCTCCTCCGACCGCGCTGGCCGGCCCTTCGTCACCGTCAACTGCGGCGCCATCCCCGAGAACCTGGTCGAGAGCATCCTGTTCGGCCACGAGAAGGGCAGTTTCACTGGCGCGCACGAAAAGCACCTGGGCAAGTTCCAGGAGGCCAATGGCGGCACCCTGTTCCTGGACGAGGTGGGCGAACTGCCGCTGGACATGCAGGTCAAGCTGCTGCGCGCCCTGCAGGAGAGCGAGATCGACCCGATCGGCGCCAAGCGGCCGGTGAAGGTCGATGTGCGCATCGTCTCGGCCACCAACCGCGACCTGGCGCAGGCGGTCTCGGAAGGCCGCTTCCGCGAGGACCTCTATTACCGGCTCAACGTCTTCCCGATCGAGGCCCCGGCCCTGCGCGAGCGCCGCGAGGACATTCCGGCCCTGACCGAAGCCTTCATCCGCCGCTTCAACCTGGAGGAAGGCAAGCGGGTGATGGGCGCCAGCCCCGAGGCCCTGGCCTTCCTCACCGCCTTCGACTGGCCTGGCAACGTGCGCCAGCTCGAGAACGCGGTCTATCGCGCCATCATCCTGGCCGACGCGCCCTACCTGCAGCCACATGACTTTCCGGCCATCTCCGGGGTCAAGGCGCCGCCGGAACTGTTCGACGCCCTGAAGTCCCAGGTTTCGCCGCCCACCGCCCAGGCGCTGATGGAGGCCCTGCCCACCGACAGTCCGGTGCGCATCCTGGACGGCCGTGGCCACCTGAGGACCCTGGAAGAAATCGAGCGCGACCTGATCCAGCTCGCCATCGAGATCTATGCCGGCCACATGAGCGAGGTCGCCCGACGCCTCGGCATCGGCCGGTCCACCCTCTACCGCAAGGTCCGCGAGCAGGGCCTGGAAGAGCACATCCGCGACGCCGGCTAGGCGGGAACACCTCCGAGATCCTGAAGCGCGCCGCCCGCACCCGCCGGCGGGGCGTTTGACATACCGGCGTTACACTCATATTGTATGAGTGTATGCATACACAGCAGCAAACACTTGCGGCGCTGAAGCTCGAAGCGACGGGCGTGCCGATCTATGTGCAGCTGCGCGAGCAGTTGCTGCGCGCCATGGGCGCCGGCCTGCTCAAGCCCGGCGACCAGATGCCGACCATGCGCCAGGTGGCCGTGGCCCTGAAGGTCGACCTCAACACCGTCCGCCACGCCTACGACGAACTGGAGCGCCTGGGGGCCGTGACCCTGGTGCGCGGCCGCGGCAGTTTCGTCGCCGAGCCGCGAGCCGCGCTGCCGGCCCCCGACGGGCGAACCCAGACCGACAACCTGGCGCGCCAGACCCTGGCCGCCGCCCTCGCCCTGGGGGTCGATCCCCGGGCGGTGGCCGAACGGATCGCGGCGCTGGCCGCCGATAAGGAGGACGATCGATGAGCAATTCCTATGCGCCCGGCGCGGCCCTTGGCCCGGCCCGTGTCGGCCGCCGCGGCGCCAACGCCCCGGCCATGCTGCTGATGGCGGTCCTGTGCGTGCTGGGTGTCTTGGCGATCTCGACGACCAAGAACGCGGGCGCGACGCCGCTGCTGTGGGTCGGCATCGGCCTGGTCGTGCTGGGCGTGCTGACCCCCATGTCGCTGAAGATGGCCAACCAGTGGGAGCGGGCCGTGGTGCTGCGTCTGGGCCGCCTGCAGGCGGTGCGCGGGCCGGGCCTGTTCGTCATCATCCCCTTCATCGACGACGTAACCGCCTGGCTGGATCAGCGCATCCAAACGACCGAGTTCAACGCCGAGCAGGCGCTGTCAAAGGACACCGTGCCGGTGGACGTGGACGCGGTGGTGTTCTGGCAGATCCATGACGCCGAGCGGGCGGCGCTGGAGATCACCGACTATCGAAGCGCCATCAGCCGGGTCGCCCAGACCTCGCTGCGCGAGATGGTCGGCTCTTCCCTGCTGTCGTCCCTGCTGGCCGACCGCAAGCACGGCGACGAGCAGCTGCGCGAGGAGATCGGCCGCAAGACCGCCGACTGGGGGGTCACCGCCATCTCGGTTGAGATTCGCGACATCGGCGTGCCCGACGCCCTGCAGGACGCCATGAGCCGTGAGGCCCAGGCCCAGCGCGAGGCCGCCGCCCGCATCCACCTCGGCCAGGCCGAGCAGCAGGTGGCGCAGAAGTTCGTCGAGGCGGCCGAGATCTACGCCAAGAGCCCGGCGGCGCTGCAGCTGCGCGCCATGAACATCATCTACGAGACGACCAAGGAGCGCGGAGCCACGATCCTTATGCCGACGGCCATGGTCGACGCCATGAACCCCGGCGGGGTCCTGGGCCTGGTGCAGGCGGTGCGTCCGCCAGTGGCGTCCTGACCGACAGCGCTCAGAACCCCAGGGTCTTTCCGGGCGAGCCCGCGGCGTCGAAGTAGCGCTTGCCGCCGGCCTCCTGGACCTTGAGCTGGGTGACGAAGCCGTTGGCGGCCGGAGCGGACTGCTCGACATGGGCGTCGGACGCGACGGGCTCTCCGACCGTCAGGGCCTCGGTGAGCACGCGGCCGGTCAGAACGCCCTTGGCCGGCATGTCGAGGCCGATGACGTGGGCCAGGGTGGGGGCGATGTCGGCGTTGCTGATCGGCGCCGGGTCCTTGAAGCCCTTCTGGAAGTCGGGGCCGATGGCGGCCATGAAGTTGTGGGTGTCGGCGCGGCTGAAGGCGCCGTGGATGCCCTGGCCCTGCTGGAGGTCGGTGTCGGCCACCTCGATCCCGCAGACCTCCGGCTGGGGGCAGGCTCCCGCCCAGCTTCTGAAGCTGACCACGATGTCCGGCGCCGTGGTCAGGGCCGAACCCTTGAGGCCGATGGCGCTGGTCGGCAAGGCGCCGGGGATCGAGCCCAGGGCGTCGGCGACGAAGATGGCGGCGGTGTAGTCGTGGCGGGTCAGGGCCTCGACGATCCGGCGGGCGTTGGCGGCGCGGTCGCCGGCCGGCAGGTAGATCAGGTCCGAACCGCCGTTGGCGGCGATCACAACCTCGGGCGCCTTGGGGTCGGCGCCCAGGACGGCGCTGGACCGCTTGGGATGGAAGCCGCCATCCAGCTCCACCGGCAGGCCATTGGAGTCGCTGAGCGGCAGGTTCAGGGCCTTGGCGAGGTCGATGGCCAGGAAGCCGGGCGGCAGGAATCCCGGCGCGGTGTCGAAGTAGGTGCGCTTGGCGGCGGGACTGGTCGCGCTCTGGCGCGAGATGGTCGAAAAGCCGTGGTCGGCGGTGACGAAGACATCGGTGTTGTCGTCGAGGCCCAGGTCATGCAGCGCCTGGCGGATGCGGCCGAGGTCGGCGGAGGCGTTGCGGATCGCCGCCATGGTGGTGGGGCCGTTGATGCCGGGCGCCAGGGCGCCCAGGCTGTCGCCCTCATTGTGCTGGGTGCCGTCCGGATCGCGCGACCACACCACGATCACGAAGGGCTGGCCGGCGCCGTGGAACATCGGCAGCAGGGCCTTGGTGACGACGGCCGTGAACCAGTCCTGCTGCTCGACGTTGGCGACGCGCACGCCGGGCATGTTGTAGGCGCCGGGGTCGGCGTTGAGGCCGCGGTCGGGGGCGGTGGTGGGCAGGCCGGCGGCCGCGATGGCGCGCTCGACCGCGTCCGGCAGCTTCGCGCCCTCGGGGTAGCCGTTGCTAGGCCAGCCGGTGTCGTCGTCGATGACGATCCCCGCGCCGGTGGAGAGGCCGGTGACGTCCTGCACGGCGGCCGGGCCCAGCTTGCCGACCACGGCGGTCTGGTAGCCCGCGGCGCGGGCCGCGGCGAGGAGGCCGACTTCGTTCAGGTAGTTGCCGCCATAGCGGTCGTTGAGCAGGCGGATGACGGCGTCGTCCTCTACCGGCGCCACCAGGGCGCTGACCGGGATGCCGAGGGCGGGAGCTACATAGAGCTGGTTGCTGAAGTCGCCGGTGTCGCCCAGGCCGTGGCCGGTGGCGATGGCGGAGGCGTTGGGCGTGGTCACCGTCGGATAGAGCGAGTGGCTGTTGGCGAAGTCGACCCCATCGCGGCGCACCGCGGCGAGCTCCGGCGCGGTCTCGTCGGTGACCACCGCCGAGCGCAGGCCGTCGGCGACGAAGATCACCACATTGCGGCGTGGCGCGGCTGGCCCCTGGGCCATGGCCGGCGCGGCCGCGGAGATGATGGCCAAGGCCAGCAGGGCCAGGAACGGTGTGCGGCGCATGCGGAACTCCTCGATGCTGGATCGAGGCAATGCCCGCGTCCTGTAACAGGCGTTCGACAGTCGCGGCCGAAAGGGTCAGTCGAGGGGCCGCTGGTCTTTCGGATCGGGTTCGGGAGGATCGGCCTGGAAAGGATTGCCGCCCTTGGGCCAGGGCTCGGTCAGGCCTTTGTCGCCGATGCGGCCCACGAACCGGCCGCTGCACCACAGATCAACCGGGCCTGACGCCTCCAGCAGGGCCGCGACCTTGGCGGCCTGGGCGTCGTCCGAGCACTGAAGCTCGACGAACCGGATGTAGCGGCCGTTCTCCCCCAGCGAGAAGGCCCGATACTGCGCCACGACAGACCCCTTTTGTCGGCTATCCGACATGGGCGAAACGCGCCCCAGGGGGCCGGGTTCCGACCGAGAGGCGTCAGTCCTCGGACGGCGGCTTGAGCGCTCGCCGGCGTCGACGCGGCGGCGTTCGTGGTTCGCCGTTGGCCTTGGCGGTGATCTCCTTGAGCTTGACCGCCTGCATCATCGACAGGGCCTGGCCAGGGGCGCCCTTGTCCGGGTCCCCGAAGGCGCGGCCGTAGGTCTTCACCCGCTCCTGGACGGACCCCAGGAACTCATCCTCCCACTCGGAGAGTTCGATCCCCGCCTTGGCCGCGGCCCGCTGGACGCGCCGCAGGGCGTTGAGGGCGGCGCGTTTGACCACTTCGCGCCGGTCGGGGGGCGCGGACTTCATGCCGCCGCGGGCCGCCTTGGCCCCGGAAACGTGAGGCTTGGCTGAATGCGTCTTGGGCCCGGCCGTCTTGCGGCCGAAGCCAGTCCGGGCCAGGCCCGGCTTCTTGGGCGGGCCGCCCGCGCCTGGAGGCTTTCGCTTCACAGACCTCCGATGGCGGAGATGTAGAGGTCGATCAAGGCCTCTTCCTCCTGGCGCTTGGCGCTGTCCTGTTTGCGCAGGCGGATGACCTTGCGCAGGATCTTGGTATCGAAGCCCTCGCCCTTGGCCTCGGCGTAGACCTCCTTGAGGTCGTTGGCGACGGCGGCCTTGTCTTCCTCGAGACGCTCGATGCGCTCGATGATGCTCTTCAGCTTGCCTTGGGCCGTGGAGTTCAGGGTGTCGATGGTGGCGGCGTCGTCGGCCATGGGGAGGGCAAGCTCACAGCAGGGGTTTCAGAAGAGCGGCGGACCCTAGCGAAGGGGCGGCCGGGGCTCAACACACGAAACATCGCGCCCGCTCCCGGCGGAGCAGGCATGCAAAAACGCCGGCGCGCGGTGAGCGTCGCCGACGTTCGAAGAGACCAGGCAATCGCGGGCCGCGACACGCGCGGCCGGCAGATCAGCCTTGCTTGGCCTTGAAGCGGGGGTCGGTCTTGTTGATCACGTAGATGCGACCCTTGCGACGCACGAGCTTGCAGTCGCGGTGGCGCGTCTTCAGCGACTTGAGCGAGCTTCGAACCTTCATGGCGTGGCGTCTTCTCTAGGGAGGCGTCGGAAACAAGAGCGCGGTCGTATAGGGACAGGCGTGCGACGTGTCAATCTTTCGAAGGCGCCGCGACGCCTCGCCGCCGTCGGGTTCCCCTGTTGCGCGATTCCCTTGGCGCGGAAAGCGCACTAGCCTTCCGGTCATGAGCGTTTCCCCCCTGCCCCGCCGGGCCGTCCTGGCCCTCGCCCTCTCCGCCTGCGCCCTGCCCTCGGCCGCCGCGCCGGGCGGGCCGACGCCCGCCGACCTGCTGGGCGCTACCGGCGAGCCCTACTTCCTGGACTGGCTGAACGACTTCTACGCCAGGGCATTGGCTGGCGGCGCGTCCAAAACCGTGCTGGACCGGGAGCTGTCCGGCATTTCGCCGGATCCCCGGGTCTCGTCCCGCGACGCCAGCCAGCCGGAATTCGCCCGGCCGGTCAGCGACTACATCCGCGGCGTGGTCACCGCCGACCGTATCGCCCTGGGCATCCGCAAACGCACGGCGATCAGCCAGTTTCCGGCGATCGAGCAGACCTACGGCGTGCCGCGCGACATCCTGATCGGCGTCTGGGCCATGGAGAGCGGCTTTGGCGCCCTGCAGGGCGACATGGACGTGGTGCGCTGCCTGGCCACCCTGGCGGCGCTGGGCCGCCGCCGCGCCTGGGCCGAGGGCGAGCTGACCGCGGCCCTGAAGATCATCGGCTCGGGCGAAGCCACTCGCTCGCAGATGAAGGGTTCGTGGGCCGGGGCCATGGGCCAGACCCAGTTCATTCCCTCCGCCTTCCTGTCCACGGCCGTGGACGCCGACGGCGACGGCAAGCGCGACATCTGGGGCTCGGCGCCCGACGCCCTGGCCTCGGCGGCCAATCTGCTGGCCAAGGGCGGCTGGCGGCGGGGCGAGAGCTGGCACCGCGAGGTCATCCTGAGGTCCGGCTTCGACTATGGCCTGTCGGAGGGGCCCAAGGACGTCCCGGGCTGGTGGGAGTCCAAGGGCGCCCGCCGCGCAGACGGCCAGGCCTGGAGCAAGGCCGACGCCGCCGCCCCGGCCAGCCTGATCCTGCCCTGCGGCCTGGCCGGGCCGGCGTTCCTGATCTTCCAGAACCACATGGCGATCCGGACCTACAACAATTCCATCGCCTACGCCCTGGGGGTGGGCCTGCTGGCCGACCGCTTCGCCGGCGGAGGGCCGCTGAAGACGCCGTGGCCCAAGGAGACGCCCCTGTCGCTCACCGACCGGATGGACGCCCAGTCGGCTCTGCAGAAGCTGGGCTACAACCCCGGCCAGCCCGACGGCGTGGTGGGGCTGAACACCCGCCAATCCCTACGGGCATGGCAGAAGGCCCGCGGCCTGCCGGCCGACGGCTATCTGTCGCCGGACATGATCCGCCGCCTGAAGGCGGAGGCGAACGGCGGCAAGCCGGGCTGATCGCCCGCCCCACCCCCGTTAATCACCGTAATTTACGGTGACCGCGTCGGAGAAGAGGGGGCCATCCCGCCGCGAAAGTCGTGATCAAGGGAGCCGTTCATTCGCATGGCGGGTCAAGCCTCGGCGCCAGCCGCGCCTCGGTCCGGCCCTTCGCTCCTCACCCCTCGTCGCTGCGTTCGAAAGTCGCCGCCAGGGCGTGTTCGTCGCTGGAGGGATGGGCGCCGACGGTCTTGAGCAGGGGGTTGTAGTAGGCGAAGGCGAGCAGGCCGGCCAGGATCGCACCGTTGAGCAGGAAGGGCGCGGGGCCGTTGAAGCGGTAGAGGCTGACCGCCAGGGGGGCCAGCACGACGTTGACGCCGTTGACGGCGGCGATGGCGCCGGCGGCCTTGGCCTGGTCCTTCATCGGCACCGACAGCGAGGCGCCGGCGGTGAAGCCCGGCCGGGCGAAGCTGAAACCGAGGCTGGAGACAGCGTAGCCCACAACGGCCAGGGCATAGTCCGGCGAGGCGGCGACCAGCACATTGCCCAACGCCGCCAGGCCCGCGCCCCAGCGCAGCAGCGCCTTGGGCGTCATGCGGAACATGCGGATCAGGCCCCACTGGGCCAGCAGGCCCGCCATGGCCCCGGCGACCATGGCCACCTCGATATATTGCTGGGCGATCTTGAGCAGGTCGCGCTGGCCGAGGGTCGGCAACAGGCGGTGGACCTTGTCGATGATCAGGAAGCCCAGGGTCTGTCCCTGCGCCGTCTGGCAGGTGGCGACCAGGAAGCCGTAGGCGAGGAAGGGGATCAGGCGCGGGTCGCGCCACAGGGGGATCGGCTTGTCGCCAGGGTGCTCGGGGATCTCGGGGTCGGCGGGGTCGATCTCCGCCGGCGCCTCCGGACGGGCCTCCTTGAGGAAGCGGACCACCACCACCAGCATGATCGCGGCTATGGCGGCGAAGGCGAAGAGAGGGCCGGCATAGTCGAGGACGCCGATGATGAAGAGCGGCGCGACCACTGGCCCGATCACGGTGCCAAGGCTGAAGGCGCCGGCCAGGGTCGACATCGACTGGGTGCGTTCCTCCGGCGGGGTGCGCTCGGCCACGAA
>JAFEEA010000199.1 GCA_018241335.1 Pseudomonadota bacterium | reverse complement strand
GTGTCGTAGATCGCCATGCCGGCGGTCACCGACCCGCCCGGCGAATTGATGTAGAGCGCGATCTCCTTCTTGGGGTTCTCGGCCTCCAGGAACAGCAGCTGGGCGCAGATCAGCGCCGCCATGCCGTCCTCGACCTCGCCGTTCAGGAAGATGATCCGCTCGCGCAGCAGGCGGGAAAAGATGTCGAAGGCCCGCTCGCCGCGGCTCGACTCCTCCACCACCATGGGCACCAGGTTCATGTCTATGCCGCGCATTTGAGGCTCCAGGCCGGGGCGAGGTCGTTGGCGGGCCGGGCCGTCGTCAGGCCGCCATGGATCACCGTCAGGCGCGTTCCGCCGGGGGCGGCGTCCACGCGGAAGATCACCTCGGATTCCAGCGGCGGGTCGCCGCGGCCGTCGCGCCAGGCGTAGCGCACGCTGTGCGGCGGGTCGGACTCCAGCAGTTCTCGGCTCACGGCCGGCCCCTCGGGCAGCCAGGCGTCCAGCAGCGCCGGCTCGGTCAGGGCCCGCCACACCTGTTCGGGCGGATGCCCAAGCTCGGCCTCGAAGGTCAGTTCGCCCTCGCCGGCCTCGGTGTCCGCGGTGATCGCGTCCATGGTCATTGGTCCATTCCCTTCAGCACGTCCTTCAAGGCGGCGATCCGCGCGGGCCAGAAGGTCCGGTAGCGTTCCACCCAGTCGGTCAGCGGCGCCAGCCCCTCGGGCCGGGCGCGGTAATAGGCGTTGCGGCCCTGCCGCCGTTCCTCAACCAGCCCCGCCCCGCGCAGGGCGGCCAGGTGCTGCGAGATCGCCGGCTGAGACACCGCGAACCCGGCCTTGAGCTCCGAAACGGTCATCTCGCCCGCGGCCAGCCGCTCGAACACCGCGCGGCGGGTGGGGTCGGCCAGGGCCCGGAAGAGGTCGGCGTGGGTCATCGCCGATACATAAGCACCGACTTATTTGGAAGGCAACCTGCCCCACCAACGCAGCCCGCTCAGCCGCCGGCGCCCTTCCCGTCTCCCAGGGCGGCGACCACCTGCGCGACGAAGGCCGCCGGCAGGAACGGCTTCTTGATTGTCGGCCGGCCCTTGAACGGCGGGGCGATCCCCTCGGCGCCGTAGCCGGTCACGAAGACGAACGGGATCTCCAGCCGCGCCAGCGCCTCGGCGACCGGATAGACCAGCTCACCGCCCAGGTTGACGTCCAGCAGCGCCCCGTCGGGGTTCTCCGCCTCGATCAAGGCCAGCGCCTCGTCGACCCGTGCGGCCGGTCCGATCACCGCGCCGCCCGCGCCTTCCAGGACGTCCTCGATAAGCATGGCCACGAACACCTCGTCCTCGACCACCAGCAGCCGTCGCCCGGCCAGTGGGCTTTTCGTCTTGGGCAGGATCATCGACGCGACTCGGACAGCGGAAACGCCAGCGTGCAGACAAGACCGTCCGGCGCAAAGGAAAGCCGCGACGATCCGGCCAGCTCGTGCCGCACGGCGCGCTCGATGAGCGTCGATCCGAAGCCGCGCCGGGTGGGCGCCGCGACCGGCGGGCCGCCGTGTTCGCGCCAGGCGAGGCTCAGCCATGGCCCGTCGGCGCGCGCCTCGACGGTCCAGATGATGTCGACGCCGCCATCGTCGGAAAGGGCGCCGTGCTTGGCGGCGTTGGTGGCCAGTTCGCCCAGCACCATGCCCAGGGTGAGGGCCATCCTCGGGCTGATATGCACGTCCGGGCCGTCCAGGCGCACGCGCTCATGGTCCGAAGTCTCGTAGGCCTGGGTCTGTTCGCCGGCCAGCTCGCGCAGCGACGTGCCGGTCCAGTCCTCGCGCGTCAGGACGTCATGGCTGCGCGACAACGCCATCAGGCGCGCCATGAAGGCGGTATTGAACGCCTCGGGGCTGTCGGCCGTGTGCAGGGTCTGCTGGGCGATGGACTGCACCGAGGCCAGGACGTTCTTCACCCGATGGTTCAGCTCGTGGATCAGCAGGTCCTGCCGCTCCGCCGCCGCCTTCCAGTCGGAGATGTCGCGGATGGCGCTCAGGCCCAGGCGCTGGTCGCCCTGGCCCAGATAGCTCAGGCTGACCTCGACAGGAATCTCCGACCCGTCCTTGCGGCGGCCTCGCAGCTCGCGGTCGGAGGCCATCCGCCTAGCCCTAGGAGAGGCCATGAAATCCGCCACAAGATCGGCGTGTCGCGATCGCAGCGGCTCCGGCGTAAGGCGTTCGACCGGTTCGCCCAGCAGCTCGTCTCGGGAATAGCCGAAGAGACGCTCAGTCTGGCGGTTGATCAGGGCGATGCGGCCCGTGTGGTCGACGATGACCATGGCGTCGGGCGTGGCTTCGAGCAGATCCCTGAACTTGGTCTCGCTTTGGCTGAGGTCGCGGTTCAGTTGGCCCACGCGACCCAGGGTCTCGCGCCGCGCCGAATTGGCCGCCAGCAGCGCCGAAATGATTCCGACATCCATCAGGGCGACGCCCGTGAAGATGACCAGGGAGTTGGCCTCCGGCAGGGTCAGCCCGCCGCCGCCGCTGAGGATCATCCACCCGGCCCCGACGCAAAGGGCGACGGCGAAGAGCCCCGCCACAGTCCCGAAGAAAAAGGTGACCAGCACCACGGCCGGGAAGAAGGTGATGAACTGCGCGCCCGCCAGCCAGGGGTTCAGCCACAGCCGCAGGCCCAGGGCGGCGCCCACGATCAGGGCGGCGGCGGGCAGCGTCAGCCAAGGGCGGCGCTGTCGCCGCCCCCCGCCTTCAAGAAAAGTGCCCACGTTGGTGAGATACGTTTTCAATTCGACTCCGGCCGACGCACTCGTCATCTATCTCAGATCACGCCGGGTGAGCTGTTGATTCGCATCAATCCTGTTGAGCCAACCACTCTATACTCTCAACCGGGAAGTGAATTTGACCTGCGTCAAGACCAAGCGCAGCCCGCCACTCTAGCCTTCGGGAAACCGTGTCGATCTCGATCTTGTCACGGCGGCCAGGAGGGAGACTCGCTCGGACGACCGATGGCTGACCAGACACCGCATCGCGGCGCCAGACGGCGCAGGCCCGGCCCGGGCGTTTCAGATCCAATCGCTTCCGGTCCAGATGGAGGCGCGGACACGGCGCTGTTCCTCGACATGGCCGAGCGGGAGGCGGGCATCGGCCACTGGCGTTTCAATGTCGCCGACGCGAAGGTCATCTGGTCGAACCGGGTGTTCGCCATCCACGGCGCGCGCCGCGAGGCCGGCGGCCCGAACCTTCGCCAGCTGTTCGAGCTCTATCATCCGGACGACCGCGAGCGCCTGCGGACTCTGGTCGATCGCGCCCTCGAGACCGGCCAGGGCTACACCCTGGAAGCCCGCATCCTGGCGCCCGAGGGCGAAACGCGCTTCGTCCTCGTCAACGCCGAATGCCTCAAGGGACCGGATGGCCAGGTGACGGCCTTGCTCGGCCTGATGCGCGACATCACCGAGGCCCGCCGCGCCGAACACCTGCTGCGGGCGCTGCAGGCCCACAAGCCGGGCATGATCTCGTTCTGGGACAAGGACAAGAGATGCCAGTTCGCCAATTCCCGGTTCATCCAGTCCTTCGGGCGCACCCCCCAGCAGATGGTCGGCATCCACCTGTCCGAACTGCTGGGCGCGGAGCTCTACGCCCGCAACCTTGGGCACATCGAACAGGCGCTTGAGGGGACTCCCCAGGCCTTCGAACGGACCCTGACGAGGCCGAGCGGCGAGGTCTGGGACGCCTTCGCGCAATATATTCCTGACCTCGACGAGCAGGGTCGGGTGCTGGGCTTCTATGCGCTCATCACCGACGTCACGCCGCTCAAGGAAGCGGAGCGGCGCCTCGCCCAGGCCAACATCGACCTCAAGGAGGCCCGCGACGCGGCGGAGGAAGCCGCGCGCGTCAAAGGCGCTTTCCTCTCCAACATGACCCACGAGCTGACCAGCCCGCTGACCAGCATCGTCGGCTACGCCGAGTTGCTGGCCGAGACCCCTGACCTGGCCGGCCCGGCGCGCCGCTACGCCGACCGCATCCAGGACGCCGCCGGCGCGGTGCTGACCACGGTCAACGACCTTCTGGACTTTTCCCGCCTGGAAGCCGGCCAGCTCGAGATCGTTCGCCGCGAAGCCAATCCGGGCGAGGTGGCGCGCTCGGCCTTGGCCCTGTTCGAGCCACAGATGGACGCCAAGGGCCTCACCCACCGACTTGAAGTCCACGACCTGCCGCCGCACATCGGGGCCGACGATGCGCGCCTGCGCCAGATCCTGCTCAATTTCATCAGCAACGCCGTGCGCTACACCTCCGCCGGCGGCGTCACCGTCCGAGCCGCCTACGACCGCGCCAACCAACGCCTGCGCTACGAAGTCGCCGACACCGGCCCGGGCATCGAGGCGGCGGCCCTCCCACGCCTCTTCCAGCGCTTTTCGCAGGTCGACGCGGCCAGGAGCCAGTCGGTCGGCGGCACGGGCCTTGGCCTCTCCATCTGCCGGGGCTTGGCCGAAGCCATGGGCGGCCAGGTCGGCGTCGACAGCACCCCGGGCCAGGGAAGCTGCTTCTGGCTCGACATCCCTTGCGAAACCTACGCCTCCAAGGACGGGAGCAAGACCGCGTGATCGACGAAGACCACGACCAGGCCGGCCGGGGGGCGTCGGTGAACGCGCCCGAGGCGGATTCGGCCGGCGAAACGGCTTGCGGCGACCCGCCGGCGCCCAACGCCCCCGACCCGCTGGGTGAATTTCCATCCAATGTGACGGACTACCTGTTCTACCTTCTGGTCGCCGTCGCGCGACTGCGCGACGCCCAGCTCGAGCCTGGACTTCAGCTCCTGGGCCTTGGCCTGGTCCGCTACCGGGTGCTGGCGGTGGTCGGCCACGTGGGCGCCTGCACCATGTCCGAGCTGGCCACCTTCAGCTCCATCGACCGCACCACCCTCACCCGCGCCATCGACCAGTTGCTGGAGTCCGGGCTCGTCGAGCGGCTCAAGAACGAACGCGACCGCCGCGTCGTCCGCGTCGCCATCACCCCGGCCGGAGAAGCCCTGCGCGCCCGCGCCGAGGCCTTCGTCTCCCAGCACGGCCACTACCTGCTGGCGGACATCCCCGAAGAGCTGCAGCGGCAGTTCGTACGCCTGGAACAGGCCCTGGTCGGGCGGCTGGCGCCAGACGCCGCCGCGGCCCGCAGCATCCTGGAGTTCCGCCTGCCTGACACCGCCCCCCCGGAGCCCGACCTTGGCTGACAGCGCCTCGCCCGATTTCGCCGCCGCTCCGCGCCGGGTCCTGGCCGTGGACGATGATCCATCGCTGCTGGGTCTCATCGAGACCCTGCTCGAACTGGCCGGCTATCAGGTGGTCACCGCCGCCAACGGCAGGCAGGCCCTGGCGGCGGTGGAGGCCGGCGCGCCCGACTTCATGATCCTCGACATGAACATGCCGGTCATGGACGGGTTCACGGTCCTGTCCACCCTGTCCGCCCGCGGCGCCCTGCCGCCGACGCTGGTGCTGACCGCCCGCAACGCCGCCGCCGACGTGCGCCGGGCCAAGTCGCTCGGCGCGGTCGACTACCTGGCCAAGCCCTTCAGCAACAAGGTCCTGCTGTCGCGCGTCCAGGCGCTCGTGGCGGCGAGCCGGGCGGCCTAGGCGCGAGCCTTCAACCTAGCGCAACGCCCGCTCCACGGCCGCCTTGACCAGCGGCAGGCGGTCGTTGCCGAAATACATGTCACCGCCGTTGACGAAGATGGTCGGCGAACCGAAGCCGCCCCGGGCGATGACCTCGTCGGTGTTGGCTTTCAGCCGGTCCTTGATCTCGGGCCGGGCGATGGCCTCGAACAGGGCGCCGGCGTCCACCCCCGCCGCCGCGCAGACGTCGGAGATCACCGCGTCCTGCGAGATGTCCCGGTCGTCGCCCCAATAGGCCTCGAAGGCCGCCCGGGCGAAGTCGACCAGCTTGCCTTCGGGCGCCAGGGCGATGCAGCCGCGCATGACCTTGACGCTGTTCACCGGGAACACGCTCGGCGGCATCTTGATCTTCAGGCCCGAGGCCGCCCCCCAGTCCTGCAGGTCCTTGAGCATATAGCGCGCCTTGGCCGGCACCGGCGTGCGGCGGCTCTCGTAGACGCTGGGATTGACGCTGTTGAAGATGCCGCCGACCAGGATCGGCCGCCAGTCGATCGCCACGCCCAGCTCCGCCGCCATCGGCTGGATGTTCTCGAAGGCGAGATAGGTCCAGGGGCTGGAACAGTCGAAGAAGACCTCGATCATCGCTTGGCGCGCCTCTCCCGTTGGTCTCCTATTGGCCCCAAGGTCCGCGGAGGCCGCAAGGGAGGAATGACGATGCGCTTCGGCGTCTTCTATGAGCTGCAGCTGCCCAAGCCCTGGAACGAGGGCGACGAGGCGCGCCTGTTCCACCAGGCCCTGGAGCAGGTCGTCCTGGCCGACAAGCTCGGCTACGACTACGCCTGGGAGGTGGAGCACCACTTCCTGGAGGAATACTCCCACTCCTCCGCGCCGGAGGTGTTCCTGTCGGCCGCCGCCGCCATGACCAAGCGCATCCGCATCGGCCACGGCATCCGCCAGGTGATCCCCAACTACAACCACCCCGCCCGCACCGCCGAGGGTCTGGCGACGCTGGACATCGTCTCGCGCGGGCGGCTGGAGTTCGGCGTCGGCGAAGGGGCCACGCGCCTGGAGCTCGGCGGCTTCCACATCCCGGCCAAGGAAAAGCGCGCCCTGGCGCTGGAGGCGGCCGAGCAGATCGCCAACATGATGGCCATGGACCCCTACCCCGGCTTCGAGGGCAAGGGCTTCTCCATGCCCTGCCGCAACGTCCTGCCCAAGCCCGTGCAGAAGCCGCACCCGCCCATGTGGATGGCCTGCACCAACCGCGACACCATCAAGGTGGCGGCCCAGAACGGCATCGGGGCCCTGGCCTTCTCGTTCCTCGATCCGGCCGAGGCCCGCACCTGGGCCCAGATCTACTACGACATCATCAAGTCCGATCAGTGCGTGCCCATCGGCCACAGCGTGAACGCCAACCTGGCCATGGTCTCCAACTTCTCGGTCCACCCCGACCGCGCCGAGGCCATCCGCCGGGGCCAGGAAGGCTTCGAGTTCTTCAGCTACGCCATCAACGCCCTGGTCGCCCACGACGTGCGCCCCGGCCGCTCGACCCTGTTCGAGGATTTCCAGAAGGCCCGCGGCGCCCGCGACGAGGAGATCATCGCCGCCGCCAGGATGGCCGAGCGCAACGCCAACGGCATCGGCACGCCCGCCGACATCCGCGACCACATCCGCGCCTTCCGCGACGCCGGGGTCGACCAGGTGATCTTCCTGCAGCAGTGCGGGCGCAACCGCCACGAGGACATCTGCGCCTCCCTGGAGCTGTTCGCCGCCGAGGTGATGCCCGAGTTCGCCGCCGAGGCCGCCGCGCGCGAGGCCCGCAAGGCCGCCGATCTGGCCCCCTACATCCAGGCCGCCCTGGCCCGGAAGAAGTGGATGGCCCCTCTCACCGACGCCGACATCCCAATCGTCAAGGCCTCCGTCGCCCGCGCCCAGGTCAACGAGACGACCACCCCGGCCTGAGCCCCTCACCCTCCCGCCGCTGCGCGGCGGGCCCCTCCCTCTCCCTCTGGGAGAGG
>JAFEEA010000198.1 GCA_018241335.1 Pseudomonadota bacterium | reverse complement strand
GGCGGCCTGTTCGTGGACGGCATCGTCAACGGCGACATCCTGACCGGCGAGTGGAACATCCCGAGCCTTGGCGTCGGCGCAGCGCCGTGGACCACCTCCAGCCACGTCAACACCTGGGGCGCGCAGCTGGAGACGGGCTACGCCATCCCGCTGGGAAGCTCGGCCTTCATCGAGCCGGTGGGCTCCATCGCCTACGGGCGAACCACCACGGGGCGGCTCGACCTGGCCCTGGGCGCGACCCAGAGCTTCGGGAACAGCGACACCCTGCGCGGCTCGCTCGGCGGGCGGGTCGGGACGACGTCGTCCTTCCAGTACTACAAGGTCAAGCTGGCCCTCGAAGGGCGGGTCTGGGACGAGTTCGACGGCAAGACGAACACCGCCCTGGCCAATGCCGGCGCAACCTTCCTGAACGCCAACGACATCAGCGGCGTCTATGGCGAGGTGAAGGGCGAGGCGAACCTGTTCGCCGCCGGCGACCACCTGTCGGCTTTCCTGAACGCCGGCGTCAAGTGGAAGGCCCGCTATCAGGACACCTCGGTCAGCCTGGGCGTGCGCTACCAGTGGTAGGATGACGGCGATCCCTCGGGATCCCGGCGGCCGGCCCAGCAATGGGCTGGCCGTTGCGCGTTTGACGAGCGAGGCGCGTCGCCGCGAACCTGAACGTGCGACAACGAGCGGCTCAGGTCCGCTTCAGGCGCGGGGCGCTTCAATGACCCCAACGTCGTCACGGTGACGGCGTGAAAGCTTGGAGAAACCTCATGAAAAAGATTCTGCTCGCGATCGCGGCCGTCGGCGCCCTTGGCGCGGCCCTGCCGGCCGCCGCGGCGCCGTGGGACCGTGGCGGCTATGGCAACTACGGCGCGGCGGGCGTCGACGAACGCATTCGGGAGATCAACTTCCGGATCGATCGCGGCGTGCGTGACGGCTCGCTGAACTGGCGCGAGGCGCGGGGCCTGCGCGGTGAACTCGATGGCGTGCGCCGCCTGCAATACCGCTACAGCCGTGATGGCCTGAACGGCTGGGAGCGCGCGGACCTGAACGCCCGCCTCGACCGGGTGAGCTACCGGGTGCGCAGCGAACGCCACGACGACGACCGCCGCGGCGACGATCGCCGGGACCACCGCTGGTAAACCCTGCTGCCAATGCCCCCTCGCCCCTGCGGCGAGGGGGTGTTAGCCATGCACGGGATGATCACGCTCAAGTCCGTCACCAAGGCCTACGGGGCCCAGGCCGCCGTCGGACCGCTGGACCTGAGCATCGGCAAAGGGGCGTTCGTCGCCCTTCTGGGCGGGTCGGGCTCGGGCAAGACCACGACGCTCAAGATGATCAACGGCCTCGTGCGGCCCACGGCCGGCGAGGTGGTGGTCGAAGGCCGGCCCATCGCCGAGGACGCGCCGTGGCGCCTGCGCCGGCGCATCGGCTACGTATTCCAGGAGATTGGCCTCTTTCCGCACATGACGGTGGGCGAGAACATCGCCGTTGGGCCGCGCCTGGCCGGCTGGGACGCCGCGCGCATCGCGCATCGGACCACAGCGCTGCTCGATCTGGTCAGCCTGCCCTACGATGTCGCGCCGCGCCTGCCGGCTGCGCTGTCGGGCGGGCAGCGCCAGAGGGTCGGCGTCGCCCGCGCCCTGGCCGCCGAGCCCGCCATCATGCTGATGGACGAACCCTTCGGCGCCCTCGATCCAGTGATCCGCGACGACCTCGGTCGCGAATACCGGGCGCTGCACGAACGGCTGGGCCTGACCACGGTGATGGTCACCCATGACGTCATGGAGGCCCTGGTCCTGGCCGATCGCATCGTGGTTCTGGAGGCCGGCAAGGTGATCGCTGACGGCGCGCCGGCCGAGCTGTTGTCCGAGCGCCAGCCGCCGGCGGTGCAGGCCCTGATGGACACGCCGCGCCGCCAGGCCGAGCGGGTCGCCGCGCTGGCGGGATCGGCCGCGGAGCCCCGCCATGGATGAGCGGCTGGCCGACGCCCTGTCGCGCTTTCCGGCCTACATGTCGGCGCATGTGCTGGTGTCGGTGTGCGCCCTGGCGCTCAGCTTCGCCATCTCCATGCCCCTGGCCGTGGCGGCCAGCCGCAGCCCCGCGATCCGCTGGCCGGCGCTGCTGCTGGCCAGCCTGATCCAGACCATCCCGGGCCTGGCGCTGCTGGCCCTTTTCTATCCGCTGCTGCTGGCCTTGTCGGCGCTGAGCCAGGCCTGGTTCGGGACAGGTTTCACCGCCCTCGGCTTCAAGCCAGCCCTGCTGGCGCTGACGCTCTACGCCGTGCTGCCGATCCTGCGGAACGGGGTCACGGGCATCCTGGGCGTCGATCCGGCGGCCGTCGAGGCGGCGCGCGGCATGGGCATGACGGACCGACAGACGCTGCTGAAGGTGCAGTTGCCGCTGGCCGCGCCGGTGATCATGGCGGGGGTGCGAACCGCCGCCGTCTGGACGATCGGGGCGGCGACCCTGGCGACGCCGGTCGGCCAGACCTCGCTCGGAAACTACATCTTCTCGGGCCTGCAGACCGAGAACTGGGTGTTCGTCCTCTTCGGCTGCGCGGCCTCGGCGGGCCTCGCCCTGGCGGCGGACCAGCTGCTGGGGCTGATGGAGTCGGGGCTGGCCAAGCGCACGCCGTGGCGGATCTGGGCCGGCGGCGTCGGCCTCGCGGTCGGGGTCGCGGCTGGCCTTTCGCCCCTGTTCGCCTCCACAGCCGCCCCGTCCTACGTCGTGGGGGCCAAGAACTTCTCCGAGCAGTACATCCTGGCGGAGATGATGGCCGCGCGGTTGGAAGGGCAGGGCGCGCGGGTCTCGCGCAAGGAGGACCTGGGTTCGGCCACGGCCTATCACGCCCTCGCGGCCGGCGAGATCGACGCCTACGTCGACTACAGCGGCACGCTGTGGACCAACGTGCTCAAGCGCCAGGACAATCCTGGCCGACAGGCTGTGCTGGCCGAGCTGACCTCGGAGCTGAAGCGCCGCGACGGGGTGGTGGTGCTGGGCTCCTTGGGGTTCGAGAACGCCTACGCCCTGACCATGCGCGCTGACCGCGCTAAGGCGCTGAACATTGGGACCATCGCCGACCTGGCCGGCAAGGCGCCGACCCTGAACCTTGGATCGGACCTCGAGTTCCTGACGCGGCCGGAGTGGGCCAAGGTCCGCGACGCCTACGGGCTGAACTTCAAGCGCCAGACCAGCTACCAGCCGACGTTCATGTACCGGGCGCTGAGCGACGGCGAGGCCGATGTGATCTCGGCCTTCTCCAGCGACGGGCGGATCGCCGCCGACCACCTGGTCATCCTGGGCGATCCCAAGGGGGCGATTCCGCCCTACGACGCGGTGATCCTGATCTCGCCCAAGCGGGCGGGCGACGCGCGGCTGCTGGCGGCGCTGAGGCCCCTGGTGGGGGCGATCCCGGTCGGCGCCATGCAGCAGGCGAACTACGCGGTCGACCGCGACAAGGAAAAGCAGATCCCGGCGCAGGCCGCGAAGTCCCTGGCGCAGGCCATCGGCAGGCCCCGCTGAGCCTGTTCACCCGCTGAGCCTGTTCACAGGGGCGCGCCCGCCGAGACGATCACGAATTCGGCCGGCAGGGCGTAGGCTTGGCCGGACCGCCAGGGTTCGATGGACGCCAGGTAGCGTTCGCGCACCCGGGCCCGGGTCGCCGCGTCGAAGCGCGACCAGGCCAGCGCCAACGGCCCGCCCAAGAACTGGGCGCGACAGGCCGCGTCGCCGTCCGGGAATCGGATATCGACCGCGAGCCTGACCGAGCGGACGAAGGAGAAGCCGTGCTCGGCGCAGAGCGCCGCCAAGGTCTCTCCCTGGCCGAGGCGGAAGAACAGGGGGCAGACCTCGCTGGACACCTCGTCATCGACGATCGGCAGGGACGACGCCCAGGCGCAACGGGCGCGCTCGCCCCAGACCGCCAGGGCCAGCCGCCCGCCGGGCTTCAGCACTCGGCGCATTTCGGCCAGGGCCCGTTCGGGAACCGGCGCGTACATGAGGCCGAGGCTGCATAGCACCGTGTCGAAGCCGGCGGTGGGCAGGTCCAGGGCCTCGGCGTCCATGCGTTCGAAGCGCAGATCGGTGCGCGTACCGCCGCCGACCTGCCCGCGAGCGGCGTCGATCATACGCCCGGACAGGTCGACGCCGGTGACCCGGCCGCCAGGGCCGACGGCGGCCGCGACGCGAAGGGCGAGCGCCCCCGCGCCGCAGGCGACGTCCAGCGCCGTCTGGCCGGGCGCGAGGCGGGCCGCCTCCAGCAGGGCGGCGTGGGCCGGGGCCAACTGGCCCTGCCAGAGGGGCTCATAGTCTTCCGCGGCGAGGTCCCAGCCGTATCGCTGGATGCGCCGCTGCAGCCTCGCGTCCATGGGTTGGCTCCGACCTCGCCGCGTCAGCCGTCAGCGTCGGCGGATCACCACCTCGATGTACTCGCTGGGCACGACCAATGACTGGGGGCCGGCCCGGTTGTGGGCGGCGATCAGGTCGGTGATGTCGCGCTCCAGCGCCGCCGCCGCGTCCTCGGCCAGGGCCAGGAAGGCCTTGTGGACGGGGCCATAAAGGGTGCGGAAAACGTCGATGAAGTGCTCGGCCGACCGGTAGCGGAAGTTGAAGTGGCGGCGGGTGACCTGGATGGCCGCCACCTGCTCGCCGAACAGGGCCAGCAGGTGGCCTTCCGTGCCCCACAGCGCCGGCGACTGGGCGCCCGCGGGCGGCGGCGCGTGCCGGCCGAGGGTCTTGAAGAGCTGGCCGATGAAGCCCTCCGGCGTCCAGTTGGCCAGGCCGATCCGCCCGCCGGGCCGGCAGACCCGAAGCATCTCGGCGGCCGACCGGGCGTGGTCGGGGGTGAACATCACGCCGAAGGTCGACACCACCGCGTCGTACGCCGCGTCGTCGAAGGGCAGGGCTTCGGCGTCGGCGACCTGGAAGGCGATGGCCAGGCGCTCGGCGGCCGCCCGCTCGGCGCCGCGATCCAGGAGCGTCTCCACATAGTCCGTCGAGGTGACGAGGCAGCCGCGGCGAGCAGCGGCCAAGGTGGCGTTGCCGTTGCCGGCGGCGACGTCGAGCACCCGCTCGCCCGTGAGCAGGTCGCAGGCTTCCGCCAGTTGTTCACCGACGATCTGCAGGGTCGTGCCGATGACGGCGTAGTCCCCGCTGCTCCAGGCCGCCTGCTGGCGGGTCTTGAGGGCGTTGAAGTCAACGTGGGCGTTCATGGTCTTGGTCTCCGTTTGGGGGGAGCGGCGGTGTGACTGAACACGCCGTCCACGTCCTGTCCGGGCGTCCCTCAAGCCTGGCCTTTCGTCCGGATCGGCGGAGGAGGCCCGCGCGGCCTGACTGGGCGTCCAGGAATTCTGCCCGATCGTCCGCAGAGCCGGGCGCGAGCGGGCGAGCCCTGGGCGTATCGCCGGTTGAGGCCTAAGTATTGGGTCCAAGACACCCTAGGACCGGAGCGCCGCCATGGCCGCCGCCGACATCGCCGTCGCCCTCGACCGGGCCCGATCCATCCTGGCCAAACGCCCTGGCGCGGGGCTGCATGACGACGCCGAGGGCGTCGCAAGCTGGGCCGGCGGGACCAGGATCGTCGCCTCCCACCCGGACGGGCGCCGGGTCGAGACAGACATGCCGACGGAGCTCGGCGGGACCGGCGATCAAGTGTCGCCCGGCTGGCTTGTGCGCGCGGGCGTGGCCTCCTGCGCGGCCACCTGCATCGCCATGGTCGCCGCCCGATCCGGCGTGGAGCTGCAGGCGCTGGAGGTGCGCGTCACCAGCCGGTCCGACACACGCGGCGTCCTGGGCATGGCCGACGAAGACGGCGTGCCGGTGCGCTCCGCCCCGCGCGACCTGACCATGAGCGTCCGCATCGCCGCGCCCGGCGTCCCGGCCCAGCGCCTGCGCGCCCTGGTCGAGGAAGGGCGCCGCGTGGCGCCCATGTCGGCCCTGGTCCAGGGCGCCACGCCCATGACCGTGGCGATCGAAATCGGGGCGGCCTGATGGATGCGCTGTCGGAGACCCTGAGGGTCGTACGCCTGGTCGGCGCGATCTTCATCAACGCCCGCTTCACGGCCCCCTGGTGCTATCAGTCGCCTTCCGCCGCGACCGCCGGGCCCGTGCTTGAGCCCGGCTCCGAGCGGGTGGTGATCTTCCACCTGGTCACCGAGGGCGAGTGCTTCGTCGAGATGGACGGCGGCGAGACGGTGCGGCTGATGGCCGGGGACGTGGTCATCTTCCCGCAAGGGGACGCCCACCGGATGACGTCCGAACCTGGCCTGCCGCCCGCCAGCGGCGCGCCCTTGAGCGAGGTTCTGGCGCGCCGGCCCCGGCAGCTGTCGTTCGGCGGGGGCGGCGCCATCACCCGGCTGGTTTGCGGTTACCTGGCCTGCGAGGCGCGGCTGGCCCAGCTCCTGTTCGCCGGGCTGCCGCCCGTGGTGCGCGTGAATGTGCGCGGCTCCAACGCGGGGGCCTGGCTGGAGGCGTCGGTGCGCTACGCCCTGGCCGAAGCCCGCTCTCCCCGGCCGGGCGGCGCGGGCGTGCTGGCCAAGCTGGCGGAGGTGCTCTTCATCGAGGTCCTGCGCCTCTACATGATCCAGGAGGGCGAGCGGCTGACCGGCTGGCTGGCCGGGGTGCAGGACCGCATCGTGGGCGCCGCCCTGGCGGCCCTGCACCGTGACCCCGCCCAGGCCTGGACGCTCGAAGAGCTGGCCCGCGCGGCAGGCGCGTCGCGCTCGGTGCTGGCGGAGCGCTTCCAGCGCCTGGTGGGGGTGTCGCCCATGCAGTACCTGACCCAGTGGCGGATGTTGCTGGCGGCGGGCATGCTGCGCCAGAGCAGCGCCCAGCTGACCCATATCGCCCAGGACGTGGGCTATCAGACCGACACGGCCTTCATCCGCGCTTTCCGGCGTGAGTTCGGGGCTCCGCCGGCGACCTGGCGGCGACGCCAATGGCTGGCCCCCGCGACGTCCCGCGCGGCGGGGCGTTAAGACTCCATTAACCATGCCGGGCCGACTTTAAGGCCTCGGATTTCCCCGACTTTTGGAGTCGTGCATGAACGGCGCGGAAGTGCTGGACATCGGCCGCGACGCGATCTGGCTGACCTTGCAGCTCTGCGCCCCGATTCTGATCGTGGGCCTGGTCGTGGGCGTCGCCATCGGTCTCTTCCAGGCCCTGACGCAGATCCAGGAGGCGACCTTGATTTATGCCCCCAAGATCGTCGCGATCTTCATTTCCCTGCTGATTTTCCTGCCGTTCATGGGTGCGCTGATGAGCGGCTTCATGCGCCACATCGCGGCGCGAATCGCGGCCCTCTAGGC
This sequence comes from Pseudomonadota bacterium, assembly GCA_018241335.1. GTDB lineage: Bacteria > Pseudomonadota > Alphaproteobacteria > Caulobacterales > Caulobacteraceae > Acaudatibacter. The sequence continues at coordinate 345 of JAFEEA010000198.1, read as the reverse complement.
AGCCCCGGGGGTGGAGAGCTACGCCACCGCGCAACAGGTCTATGTCGCCGCCCTGGTGTTCGCCAGGGTGGGGGCGATGGTGATGACGATTCCCGGGCTGGGCGATCAGCCGGCCCCGGCCCAGATCCGGCTCTCCTTCGCCCTGCTTCTGGCCCTGGTCATCGCGCCAGTCGCCGCGCCGCACCTGGGGACCTTGCCTCCGACCGTCGGGGGGCTGGGCGGGGCCGTGATCAAGGAGGTTCTGATCGGTCTGATGATCGGGGCGATCCTGCGCATGATGCTGACCTCCCTGGCCGCGGCGGGCGAGATCATGGCCATCCAGACCAGCCTGTCCTTCGCCCAGAC
>JAFEEA010000197.1 GCA_018241335.1 Pseudomonadota bacterium | reverse complement strand
GATGCTGTTGACCCTAACGTTGGGGCTGTAGGCGGCGGCGAAGCCGGCTGTCAGGGAATTCAGCGCCGCCTTGGCCCCGGCGTAGGGCAGGGCGTAGGGCGAGGCCTCGACGGCGGCGATGGACGACATGTTGATCACCGACCCGCCGGCGCCCTCGTGCATCCGCTTGCCGATCAGGGCGGTGAGGCGGAACGGACCCTTGAAGTTGAGGGCGACGACCTTGTCGAAGGCGTCTTCGCTGACCTGGTCGAGGGACGGATAGAGGGGCGACATGCCGGCGTTGTTGACCAGGATGTCGACCTTGCCGAAGTGGTTCCAGACGGCGTCGGCCATGGGCTCGATGGCGTCCCAGCGGCCGAGGTGGCAGGCATAGGGCAATGCGCGGCGGCCCAGGGCCTCGACCTGGCCGGCCACCACCTCGCAGGCGTCGATCTTGCGGCTGACCACGGCGATGTCGGCGCCGGCCTCGGCGAAGGCCAGGGCCATCTCGCGGCCCAGCCCGCGCGAGCCGCCGGTGATCAGGGCCACCTTGCCGGAAAGGTCGAAGCGATCGGTCATGGGGCGGCGTCCTCAGCTGGCTTTTCGGGGACCATGGAGCGCGGGACGGCGTTGTCCAGCCTCACCTTGGGGCAGGCGCCGCCGCGTTATTCGATCTCCGCCCGGGTGCGGGCCTCGACGCGGGCGCGAGGGATGAGGCGGGCGGTGGAGCTGGCCTTGGCGATCACCTCGCCGGCGGGATTGAGCAGACGCCCTTCCAGGAAGCAGGTGGAGCGGCCGGCGCGCTCGACCCAGCCCTCGGCGGTGACGAGGCCAGGCCGCGCGGGGGCGAAGAAGCTGACCTTGAGCTCCAGCGACATGGGGGTCACGTCGCCGCCGCTGAGCGCCATCGCCGCATGGGCCATGGCCGCGTCCAGCCAGCCGCTGACGAAGCCGCCCTGGGCGACGCCGCCGGAGTGGCACATGCGCTGTTCGACCCGATATTCGATGACGGCGCGGCCGGCCTCGGCGTCCAGGCTCACCACGCGCACCTGGCCGAGCGAGGCCTGCAGATCGTCCAGCTTCTGGGTCATGCATCCTTCCTGTCTTCTAATGCCCGCGCTGCATACAGCGCCCGGCGGCGATGGCGAAGCCGGCAAAAGCGCCCGCTCGTACTTCAGTCCTGCAATACAATCGGGCATAGTCCCGGTTGAGTAAGGGGCCTGGGCGGATCGCTGATGTTGGGGCGCTTCCTGAGCGAGGTGAAACGCCGCCGCATCGTGCGCGTGGCCGGCGTCTACGCCGTCACCTGCTGGGCCGTGTTCCAGGTCGCTTCCAGCCTGTTTCCCGTCCTGCACCTGCCAGCCTGGACAGTGACCCTGACTGCGGTCCTGCTGATGCTGGGCCTGCCGGTGGCCCTGATCATCGCCTGGGCGTTCGAGGCCTCGCCGGACGGGGTGCGGCTGACGGCGGCCGCGCCGGCGGATGCGCCCAAGCTGAAGTTCACCTTGGCCGACTGGTCGCTGGTCGCCGCCGCCATCGCTATCCTGGGGCTGTCGGGCGCCGAGATGGCCGGGGTCATGCCCGCGATCGGCCGCGCGCCCGCCGCAAGCGGGCCGTCGGTCCGATCCGTCGCCGTGCTGCCCTTCGTCAACATGAGCGACCAGAAAGACGGTGACCTGTTCGCCGACGGGCTGAGCGAAGAGGTCATCAACGGCCTGGCCCAGATCCCCGACCTGAAGGTCGCCGGCCGCACCTCGGCCTTCTATTTCAAGGGCCGCAACGACGACCTGCGGGTCATCGGCCAGAAGCTGGGCGTGGCCAACGTGGTCGAGGGCTCGGTGCGCCGCGAGGGCGACAAGCTGCGGGTGACGGTGCAGCTGATCAAGGTCTCGGACGGCTTCCACATGTGGTCGGAAACCTATGACCGCACCATGGACGACGCCTTCGCCATCCAGACCGAGATCGCCAAGAAGGTGGCCGAGGTCCTGAAGGCCAAGCTGGACCTGAACGGGCCCGAAAGCGCCGCGCCCGATCCCGACGCCTTCCGGGACCAGCTGGTGGCCACGGCGCGCCTGCGCCGGCTGGGCCTGAACGAGGTGACCGAGGCGCGCAAGACGTTCAAGCGCCTGATCGACACCGGCGAGGGCAACGCCGCGGTTTACGCAGGCTACGCCCAGGCGACGCAGCTGCTGGCGCAGAACTACCTGGCGCTGGACTTCACGTCCGCCGACGCGGAGGCCAAGGCGGCGATCGACAAGGCGCTGTCGCTGGACCCCAACTCCGTCGACGCCCTGCTGGCCAAGGGCATGCGCTGCATCATCCGCACCATCCGCATGTCGGACCAGGCGTGCATCGCCGAGTCCCGCGCCGCCTATCAGCGGGCCCTGACCCTGGCGCCGCGCAATCCGGAGGTGCTGACTACCTATGCCAACTTCCTCAACCACCAGGACGAGCCGGTGCAGGCCCTGGAGCTGGCCGAACGCGCGGTGGCCCAGGACCCCCTGAACCGGGTCGCGATCCTGAACGCGGCCAAGGCCCTGGCGGCGATGAGCCGCTTCGACGAGGCCGAGCAACGCTATCGCTCGGCCATCGACCTGTTTCCCGACCTGGTGGACGCCAAGCAGGACCTGGGCCTGATGCTGGTCGAGGAGGGCAAGCTGGACCGGGCCGAGCCGTGGCTGAAGGCGGCCGCCGCGCCGGGGACCGACCCGTCGGCGGCGCTGCAACTGGCCCACGTCTACATGAACCTCGGCATGATCCCGCAGTTCAAGGCGGCCGCCGCGCCGCTGAGCGCCCTGGCGGGGCCGGCCGCCCGCATTCCGCGGGCCCTGGAGCTGGTGACGTCCCAGGACTATCGCGGCTCCCTGGCCTTTTGCGAGCAGGCCTACGCCGAGACCGGGGACGGGGTATGGAGCACCTCCATCATCGAGATGGCGGTGATGGTCGGTGACTATGAGCGGGCCCGCGCCATGGCGCTCAAGGTCAATCCCGGCCTCTACGGCCCCGATCCGCAGGTGGACGGCTCCCTGGCCTTCGACGCGGTGCTGGCGGCGCAGATCTCGGACCAGCTGGGCGACCATGCCCAGGCCAAGCGCATCCTGACACGGCTGCTGGCGGCGACGGCGCCCAAGCCGCAGCTTCGCCTCTCCAACGAGCGGCGGCTGTCGCGGATTCTGGCCTATGGGGTGCTGGGCGACAAGGACAGCGCCGTGCGCGAGCTGCAGGCCGCCCAGGCCTCCGGCTACAGGACCCTCTTTGACATCAACGCCTGGGTGCGCATCGACCGCTATCCGATGGCGGCCTCCGTACGCGCCGATCCGCGCTTCCAGGCGATCCTCGCCCAGATCGACGCCGACAATGCACGCATGCGCGGGGTCCTGACTGGAGTGAAATAGTCGGCGGAGGCCTGACCAGAGCCCGCCGACCGCGCCCGACCGGTGCTGACGTCGCGGCCGGCTTGACGGCGGCGGGGCCGTCGCGCAGTGGAGGCGCATGCCGCGCCGGATCCTTCTCGTTCGTCACTGCCAGTCCGAGGCGAACGCCGCCGGACGCCTCGAGGGCAAGGGCGATTCGCCGCTCACTGAGGCGGGCCGCGAGCAGGCGGGGCGCGTCGCCGCCTTCATCGCCGCCCAGGACATCGGCCCGGCGACCGTGATCGTCAGCCCCCAGGCCCGCGCCCGCGCCACCGCCGAAGCGATCCTGGACGCATGCGGCTGGACCGCCGCGCACGACCATCGCATCCGCGAGGGCGAGTTCGGCCACATGGAGGACATCTCCTACGCCGAGCTCGGCCGGCACATGGCCGAGAACCGCCTGAGCGCCTTGCACGACGTCGCCCACGGCGGCGAGACCCGCGGCGACGTGGCCGAACGCTTCTGGCAGGCCCTGAGCGAGGCCCTGGCCGCCACCGATGGGCCGCTGGTGGCCGTCACCCACGGCTACGCCATCCACGCCCTGGTCGAGCACCGCTTCGGCCACGCCCTGTCGGTGGCGGCAATCTCCAACGGCGACGTCATTGAGCTGTGGCTGGACGGCGGCGCGGTGACGGAACCGCCCAAGCGACACCCGCTGGGGTAGGGCGGGACGTCTCTTGGGGGCGGGGTTGAGGCGGGGGAAGGCAACCTTGGCCTTGGCGGCACGTTGCCGTCTCGCCATCAATGGAGACTGGCCCAATGACATCCTTCTCGCGCATCCTCGGCGTCGCTGTCCTGGCCGCCGCCGTGTCCGGCCCCGCGCTGGCGCGGGCGCCCGCCGACGGGCGCATCACCTTCTCCGGCGGGTCGGTGGCCTTCCTGGCCGGGGTGAATTGGGGCGACGGCGTCCTGACCTGGCGCGGCCATCGCTATCCCGTGAAGGTGAGCGGCCTGTCGGTGGGCGCCGTCGGCGTCAACAAGTACCGCGCCTCGGGCGTCGTGCATCACCTGGAACGCGTGAGCGACATCGAGGGCACCTATGGCGCCATGGAAGGCTCGATGACCGCCGGCCCTGGCCAGGGCGGCATCGACATGCGCAACGACAAGGGCGTGGTGATCAGCGCCCGCTCGACCTCATCGGGTCTGAAGCTGACGTTCGCCCCCACCGGCGTTCAGATCAAGCTGAAGCACTAGGCGGCGTCAGAGCCAGCGACGGGTGCGGCGACGGTAGTGCGCGTAGGCCTCGCCGAACTTGGCCTCAAGCGCCCGCTCCTCGAACGGGATGTACCAGGCGTTGGCGACGATGAGGAAGGCCACCGGGACGAAGAGCGGCGTTAGCGCGCCCATCGCCAGTCCGGCGCCCAGCAGGGCAAGGACGAAGCCCAGGTACATGGGATTGCGCGTGACGCGGAAGAGTCCGTCGGTGACCAGGACGCCGGGCTCATCGAAGGTCCGGATGTTGGTGCCCAGGCGGCGGAAGCGCGTCGATCCGGCGAGCAGCAGCACGACGCCGGCAAGGCCAGGCAGCAGGCCGGCGCCTCTCCACACAGGTGGGAGCAGAATGGGCCCGGGCGCCGCCAGGCGCAGGAGCGCCATGGCCGCCAAGCCGATCAGCGCCAGCTGCGGGGGTAGGATCTTCATGGAGCGTCTCCCGGTACGAGGACTCGGCGCAGCAGCGCCGCTGCGCCTTCGATGACGTACGAGCGGTCGGCGCCGTCGGCCGCCTGGTCCGCCGCCTCGTGCATCACTGCGAAGAGGTATGACGCCGTCAGGCGTGGGTCGCAGGGCGCAAAGGCGCCCGCCGCCTGACCGGCGCGGATCAAAGTCTCCAACTGGCCGACAGCACCGGCCTGCGGCGCCAACGGCCGCCGGCTGGCGAAATCGCTGTGGAAGAGGACGGCGTGAAGCTGGCGCTGGGACAGGGTGAAGTCGACGAACGCCTGGACCAGGGTTTCGAGGGTCGACGACCAGGCGGCGGTTTCGGCGCCGGCCGCGGGCGGCGCGTACCGTTCGGTCCAGCGAGCGAAGGTCCGCCGTCGGATGGCTTCGAGCAGGTCGTCCCAGACCGGGAAGTAACGGAAGAAAGTGCCCTTGGCGGCGCCCGCTTCGGCGACGACGTCCTCGACCCGGACCTGGGCGCCGCGGGCAGCGAGCAGGCGCTCTGCAGCTTCCACGATTTCGAGTTGGCGGTCTTCAGGCGCGAGGCGGCGGCGCATACACGGGATCTACCTGCCTAATGACTGTTGGTCATTAGATTTATCGACCGTGGGTCAATAGTCAAGCGGGTCGACCGAAGTGCGCAAAAGGCCCGCCCGGCCTTACCCAGCAGACCCCGGATGGCGGGCGCTAGGCGGCGGCGATCGCGGTCAAAGCGGCGCGCAGACCTCTTCCAGCCAGGCCCTGACCTCGGCGGGGACCTGGGGCCCGACCACGGCCAGCACGCGCGCGTGGTAGGCGTCCATCTGGGCGCGCTCCTCGGCCGTCAGCATGTCCACGACGATCAGGGCGCGGTCGATGGGGGCCAGGGTCAGGGTCTCGAAGCCGAGCATCGGCCGCTCGCCGCCGGCGATGGGCGCCGCCTCGGTGACGAACTGCAGGTTCTCGATGCGGATGCCGTACTCGCCTTCCTTGTAGTAGCCCGGCTCGTTGGAGACGATCATGCCGGGGCGCAGGGCGACGCTGTTGGGCAGCTTTGAAATCCGCTGCGGGCCCTCGTGCACCCCCAGGTACGAGCCGACGCCGTGGCCGGTGCCGTGGTCGAAGTCGAGGCCGGCGGACCACAGCGGAACGCGCGCCAGGGCGTCCAGGGCCGAACCGGTGGTGCCGGCCGGAAAGCGGACCCGGGCCAGGGCCAGGTGGCCCTTGAGCACCAGGGTGAAACGCTCGGCCATCTCGCGGCTGGGCTGGCCGATGGCGACCGTGCGGGTGACGTCGGTGGTGCCGTCCAGGTATTGGGCGCCGGAATCGACCAGCAGCAGGGAGCCCTTCTCGGTGCGCTTGTTGAGGCGCTGCGTGGGCCGGTAGTGGACGATGGCGCCGTTGGAGGCCGCCCCGGCGATGGTGTCGAAGGAAAGGTCCTTCAGCGCCCCGGTGGCCTCGCGGAAGCCTTCCAGACGGGTGACGACCTCGACCTCGTCCGGCAACGACGTTTGCGCCTCGGTGGCGATCCAGTGCAGGAAGCGGCTGAGGGCCGCGCCGTCGCGGGCGTGAGCGCGGCGGGTCCCGTCGATCTCCACGGCGTTCTTGCAGGCGCGCGGCAGGGCGGTGGGGTCGGCCCCGCGCACCACGGTGGCGCCGGCGTCCGCCAGGGTGTCGAAATACCAGGCCGAGGACTGGCCGGCGTCGACCAGCACCGACTTGCCTTTCAGGTCGCCCAGGGCGCCCTCGAGGGCGTCCGGGGTCTCAAGGCTGACCTGGTTGCCGAGCCAGGCCGGCAGGTCGGGCGTGACCTTTTCCGGGTCGAGGAACAGGCGCGCCGTGCCGTCGGCGTTCAGCACCGCCTGGGCCAGCGGCAGGGGCGAGCGGATGACGTCGCCGCCACGCACATTGAACAGCCAGGCGATGGAGGCCGGCGCGGTCAGCACCGCCGCCTCGGCGCCCTGGTCCTTCAGCGCCGCGCCGACGCGGGCGCGCTTGGAGGCCGAGTCCTCGCCGGAGAATTCCAGCGGGTGGGGGGCGACGGGGGCCTTGGGCTGGGCCGGACGGGCGGCGCCCCAGGCCTGGTCCAGCGGGTTGACCTCGACGGGCTTCAGCGCCGCGCCGGCCTTGGCGGCGGCGGTCTTGAGCCGCTCGAGGGCTTCGGGGCTGTGCAGGCGCGCGTCGTAGCCGATCGACCAGCCGGGCTTGGCCGCCTGCTGCAGGAACGCCGGGACGCCGCCCTCGACGAGGTCGCGGACCTCGAACAGGCCGGTGTCGACCTGGTCGCGGACCTGCAGGGTGTAGCGGCCGTCGACGAAGATCGCCGCCTTGTCCTTCAGGATCACCGCCGCCCCGGCCGAGCCCGTGAAGCCGGTGGCCCAGGCCAGGCGGTCGTTCGCCGCCGGCAGGTATTCGTTCTGATGCTCGTCCTCGTGCGGGATCAGGAAGCCGTCCAGGCCCTGTTCGGCCATGGCGGCGCGGATCAGGGGGGTGTGGCGGGGCCCGAAGGACGGATCGGTGGATTCATCGAAGGTCTGACGCATCCCGCAGATTTAGGCCGAGGCGGCGGCCAACGCAAAGCGCGAGCGCGCCGCCCCGTGCACGCGGGTCAGTTCGACGGCGGGGCGCCGGCGGACGGCGCCTCGACGGTGGTGGC
>JAFEEA010000196.1 GCA_018241335.1 Pseudomonadota bacterium | reverse complement strand
CGCCCGCGTCGCCTCGCCGCCGGAGGACGACGACATCGCCGTGCCCGCCGCGCCCGAACCGGCGGCGGCCCCCCTGTCCATCCGCCAGCCGAAGGCCGCGCCCAAGCCCAGCGGCCGGGAGGCGCGCGAGGTGCAGAAGAGCTTCGACTTCGTCGAACCCGGCGGCTTCCAGTTGCCGGAGCTGGCCATGCTGGCCAAGCCCAAGCCCCGCGCCTCGGCCTTCGACGAGGGCGCCCTGCGCCAGAACGCCCGCCTGCTGGAAAGCGTGCTGGCCGAGTTCGGCGTGCGCGGCCAGATCGACCAGATTCGGCCCGGCCCTGTGGTCACCCTCTATGAGCTGGTGCCCGCCGCCGGGGTGAAGTCGGCGCGCGTGGTGGCCCTGTCGGACGACATCGCCCGCTCCATGAGCGTCGCCGCCTGCCGCGTGGCGGTGGTGCCGGGGCGCAACGCCATCGGCATCGAGCTGCCCAACGCGCGGCGCGAGACGGTCTACCTGCGCGACCTCCTGGCCAGCGCCGAGTTCGAGAAGCACAGCCAGGCCCTGCCCCTGGCGCTGGGCGAGAACATCGGCGGCGAGCCCTACATCGCCGACCTGGCCAAGATGCCCCACCTGCTGATCGCCGGCACCACCGGCTCGGGCAAGTCGGTGGGCGTCAACGCCATGATCCTGTCGATCCTCTATCGCCTGAGGCCCGACCAGTGCCGCTTCATCATGATCGACCCCAAGATGCTGGAGCTCAGCGTCTATGACGGCATCCCGCACCTGCTGGCGCCGGTGGTCACCGATCCCAAGAAGGCCATCGTCGCCCTGAAGTGGACTGTGCGCGAAATGGAGGACCGCTATCGGCGGATGTCCAAGATCGGGGTCCGCAACGTCGCCGGCTACAACGAAAAGGCCGTCGAGGCGGCCGCCAAGGGCGAGCACTTCGTGCGCACCGTCCAGACCGGCTTCGACGACGCCGGCCGGCCGATCTACGAGGAGGAGAAGCTCCGCCCCGAGCCCATGCCCTACCTGGTGGTGGTGATCGACGAGGTCGCCGACCTGATGCTGGTGGCCGGCAAGGACATCGAAGGGGCGGTGCAGCGCCTGGCCCAGATGGCCCGCGCCGCCGGCATCCACCTGATCATGGCCACCCAGCGCCCGTCGGTGGACGTCATCACCGGCACCATCAAGGCCAACTTCCCCACCCGCATCAGCTTCCAAGTGACGTCCAAGATCGACGCCCGCACCATCCTGGGCGAACAGGGCGCCGAGCAGCTGCTGGGCCAGGGCGACATGCTCTACATGGCCGGCGGGGGGCGGATCACCCGCCTGCACGGGCCCTTCGTCTCCGACGGCGAGGTCGAGGCGGTGGCCAAGTACCTGCGCCTGCAGGGCGAGCCCCAATACCTTGAGGACGTCACCTCGGCCGACGACGAGGACGGCGACGGCGGCTTCGACGGTGGCGGCGGCGGGGGCGGCGAGAGCGCCGACCTCTACGACCACGCCGTGGCCGTCGTCACCCGTGACCGCAAGGCCTCCACCAGCTACATCCAGCGCCGCCTGCAGATCGGCTACAACCGCGCCGCCTCGCTGATGGAGCGCATGGAGCGCGAGGGCGTGGTCGGGCCCGCCAACCACGCCGGCAAGCGCGAGATCCTGGCCGGGCCGCCCCCGCCGGGGTAGCCGGCGCGACGCGTCAAACTCGCGCCGTATTCGCGCCCGGCGCCTGTGCTATCAGGAGGCCATGACGACCCGCCGTATCGCGCTCGGCGCGCTTTGCCTCGCCCTGCTCTCCCCCGCCGCCTTCGCCAAGCCGGCCCCCGCCGGCCCCCTCACCGCCGACGACCAGGCCCTGGTCGACAAGGCCGTGGCCTATCTGGACAACGCCAAGAGCGCCCGCGGCCGCTTCGTGCAGACCGACTCGCGCGGCAACGTCGCCCCGGGAACCTTCTTCCTGCAGCGCCCCGGCAAGGCCCGCTTCGACTATGACCCGCCGGCCAAGGTGATCATGGCCTCCGACGGTCAGGTGGTCTCGATCTGGAACCAGCGGCTGAAGACCTTCCAGAGCTATCCCCTGTCGATGACGCCCCTGAGCATCTTCCTGGCCAAGGAGATCCGGCTGGACCGGGGCATCAAGGTGGTGCGCGTCGATCACCTGGCCGACGGCTTCGTCATCACCGCGCGTGACACGCGCCGCCAGTCGGAGGGCCAGATCGCCCTGACCTTCAGCACCGCGCCGCTGCAGCTGCGGGGTTGGACGGTGACTGACGCGCAGGGCCTATCGACGCGTGTGTCGCTGCAGGATTTCACCTTGAGCGCGCCGTTCGACGCCAGCGTCTTCAAGCCGGCGAATCCTTACGCGAAGCCAATCGTGCGTTGAATGTAGCGTTTTTGTCACAAGCAAGCTTTTTGAAGTCCGGCCTTGACATTCTCTGCGCGCGTGGCAATTATGACACTCATCGCGGTGAGGCATCCGACCTGCTTCACTCGTATCCGTGCCGGAACCTATCCCCTCCCGGCGGCGGCATGAGAGACGACTTCAATCGCCCGGACGCTTACTGCGTCCGGGCGTTTTTTCTGAGCACAATTTCGCGCGAACCGTCGCACCGCGTCGATTTATTGTGCGTCGCTCCCCCCGAGAGAGGTTGAATGCGCCTTCGGATCGCCACCTGGAACGTCAACTCCGTCCGCCTGCGCGCCGAGCAGGTGCAGCGTTTCGTGACCGAACAGGCGCCCGACGTGCTGTGCCTGCAGGAGATCAAGTGCCGCGAGGCGGAGTTCCCGGTGAACGCCTTCATCGAGGCCGGCCTGCCGCACATCCGCATCGCCGGCCAGAAGGGCTGGCACGGCGTCGCCACCGCCTCGCGCCTGCCCATCGAGCCGGCCCCCCTGCTGGAGCTTTGCCGCGAGGGCCACGCCCGCGAGGTGGGGGTGAAGGTGGCCGGCGTCGAGATCCACAACTTCTACATCCCCGCCGGCGGCGATGTCCCCGACCGGGCCGAGAACCCCAAGTTCGACCACAAGCTCGATTTCTTCGAGCGGCTGACCGCCAGGATGTCCGCCCGCGACCCCAGGGAGCCGATCGTCATCGTCGGCGACCTCAACGTGGCGCCCGGCGAGAACGACGTCTGGAACCACCGCTACATGTCCAAGATCGTCAGCCACACCCCCGTGGAGGTCGAGGCGATGCGAAAGATGCAGGCCAGCCTGGGCTTCATCGACCTGGCGCGCGAGGCGATCCCGGAGCCGCAGAAGCTGGCCTCGTGGTGGAGCTATCGCGCCGAGGACTTCCGCAAGTCGGCGCGCGGGCTGCGCCTGGACCACATCTGGGTCACGCCCGGCCTGCGCGACGCCGCCTTCCGCCAGGGCTCGGCCGCCTGCCGCATCCACGAGGACGTCCGCGCCTGGGACCGGCCCAGCGACCACGCCCCGGTGACCGCGGACCTGGGGCTGTAAGCCCTCCCTCCCCTCCATGGGGAGGGACCGATCGCGCAGCGATCAGGGTGGGGAAGCGGGACGCTCCCGCGTCAATCCCATGCAGCAATTGTCGCGACCGGCGTTCCCCACCCCGGCCCTTCGGACCGACCCTCCCCGTGAAGGGGAGGGATGAGCGGTCACGGCGCCAGCCGGTATCCCCCCGCCTCGGTCAGCAGCAGGCGGGCGTTGGCCGGTTCGGGCTCGATCTTCTGGCGCAGGCGATAGACGTGGGTCTCGAGCGTGTGGGTGGTGACGCCGGCGTTGTAGCCCCACACCTCGGTCAGAAGCTCCTCGCGCGACACCGGCTTGCCGCCGGAGCGGTAGAGGTACTTCAGGATGTTGGTTTCCTTGTCGGTCAGGCGGATCTTCTTGCCCTTGGCGTCCAGCAGCAGCTTCTGGGCTGGGCGGAACTCGTAGGGGCCGATGCGGAAGACCGCGTCCTCGGACTGTTCGTGGCTGCGCAGCTGGGCGCGGATCCGGGCCAGCAGCACGTTGAACTTGAACGGCTTGGTGACGTAGTCGCTGGCCCCGGAATCCAGGCCCAGGATGGTGTCGCTGTCGCTGGCCGCGGCGGTCAGCATGATGATCGGCGCGGTCACCCCACCGTTGCGCATCAGGCGGCAGGCCTCGCGCCCGTCCATGTCGGGCAGGTCGACGTCCAGCAGGATCAGGTCCGGCCGGCCCTCCTTGGCCTGGCGCACGCCCTCGGCGGCCGACGCGGCGCCGGTGGCGGCGAATTCCTCGTGCAGCTCCAGCTGCTCGACGAGAAGACCACGCAGGTCTGTATCATCGTCGATGATCAGGATCGTCTTGCGTTGCGCCATGCTAAGACCATGCACTGTTCGAGGGGTCGCCGCCAAGTGTGGGCATAGCATGATCTTCAACGCCTACGCCGATGGAACCTTCGCCTTGGACGGCGCCCTGGTGCGCTGCGCCCTGGGCCGAGGCGGGGTGATCGCCGCCACGCGCAAGCGCGAGGGCGACGGCGCCAGCCCGCTGGGGACCTGGCCGATGCGGCGCCTGCTCTATCGCGCCGACCGTGGCGGCCATCCCCTGACCGGCCTGCCGGTTCAGGCCATCCACCGTTTCGACGGCTGGTGCGACGCGCCGGGGGACCCCGCCTATAACCGGCCGGTCGCCCTGCCCTACCCGGCCAGCGCCGAGCATCTGTGGCTGGAGGATCATGTCTACGACCTGATCGTGGTGCTGGGGCATAACGATGACCCGCCCGTGGCCGGCTTGGGTTCGGCCATCTTCCTGCACCTGGCCCGGCCGGACTATGCGCCCACCGCCGGCTGCGTAGCCCTGGCGCGGCCGGACCTGGAGCGAGTCCTGGCCCAGGCCCGGCCCGGCGACGCGGTGGCGATCCTGCCGGGGTCGGCGCCGGCCGAGGCCGGCTAGGGGTGCGGAGCCCGCGCCCCGAACAGGGCCGAGCCGACGCGCACCGAGGTGGCCCCGAAGGTGATCGCGGTCTCGAAGTCGGCGCTCATGCCCATGGACAGGGCGGCCAGGCCGTTGCGGGCGGCGATCTTGGCCAGCAGGGCGAAGTGCGGGCCGGGCGGCTCGGCCTCCGGCGGGATACACATCAGCCCCTCGACCGGCAGGCCGAATTCCGTGCGGCAGCGGGCGACGAAGGCGTCGGCCTCGCGCGGGGCGACGCCGGCCTTCTGCGGCTCCTCGCCGGTGTTCACCTGCACCAGCAGGCGCGGCGCGTGGCCGGCGCGCTGGATTTCCTCGGCCAGGGCATGGGCCAGGCGCTCGCGGTCCAGGGTCTCGATGACGTCGAACAGGCCAAGCGCGTCGCGGACCTTGTTGGTCTGCAGTGGGCCGATCAGGCGCAGCTCCAGCCCCTCGCGCCGGCCCGCCCAGCGCTGGGCGGCTTCCTGCACCCGGTTCTCGCCGAACACGCGCTGGCCCGCCGCCAGCACCGGCGCCACCGCCTCCCACGGCTGCTGCTTGGAGACCGCCGTCAGGCTTACCGAGGCCGGGTCGCGGCCGGCGGCCCGGGCGGCGGCGGCGATGCGCGCCAGGATCTCGGCGCGGGCGGCGGCGGGGTCGAAGGGGGCGGTCATTGAGCGGGGAGAGCCTTTCCAGCCTCTGGCGCACGGCGCGGAGGCTAAATCGTCGCAGCCGGGCCGCAAAGCAACCGCCGCCCCTGCTTTTCTTCACCGACCCGGTGCGGACGCCCGATCCGGAATCGGTTTTGGCGCGGCTGCCGGCGGGGGCGGGGGTGGTGTTCCGCGCCTTCGGGGCCGCCGACGCGCTCGAGCGGGGGCGGCGACTGCGGGCCATCGCCCGTCGGCGCGGACTGGTCTTCCTGGTCGGGGCGGACGCCAGGCTGGCGGGCCTGCTGGGGGCTGACGGCGTGCATCTGCCGGAGCGGCTGTCCTTCCAGGCCGGGCGTCTGCGGCGGGCGAGGCCCGGGTGGCTGGTGACGGCGGCGGCGCACGACCTGCCGGCGGTGAAGGCGGCGCGACGGTCAGGCGCCCACGCCGTGGTGATCTCGCCGGTGTTTCCCAGCCGCAGCCCGTCGGCGGCGGGGCGCTCGCTCGGGCCCTTGAAGCTGGCGGGCCTGGCGCGGATCGCCAGCGGCGGCGCCTACGCCCTGGGCGGCGTGAACGCGGCCACGGCCAGGCGGCTTCCCATGACGCAAGTCATTGGAATCGCGGCGATCGACGGCCTATTGGACTAGAATTTGAAGGTCGTTTCCAGGCGCACGCGCGGGGCGGCGGGCTGGGGCTGGATCTTGGTGGCGGGGGTCTCCACCGAGTCGTTGCTCAGCGAAACCCCGGCGCCGACACGCAGGCGCGGCGTGGCGCGGTAGTAGACGCCCGGCGCCACATCCTTCCACTGCATGTCGCGGTCGGTGCGCTGGGTCATGTCCAGGCTGAGGCCCCAGCGACCGGTCTTGGCGTCCCATTGCAGGGTTCGGTGCGGCGCAGTGGGGTTCGTGCTGGTCGTGGGTTGGGCGGCGAAGGCGTCGACGGAATCGGCGCGCGGGCGGTTCTGCTGCGCATGCGCGCCCGTCGCGACCGCCATAAAGGCGAGCGCCACACAGGCCGCTACGCTAGACTTCACCGGCGCCATCGCCACCCAACTGCCCCTCACGCCCCGACATTCACCCCCAACAAGGGGGGAATGCCGATCTAAGCTCACTTCGATTAAGGACGCGTGACAGAGAACGTCAAGGCGCCGATCCCGAGTTTGGGGCCTGGCGCCGCAATGGGCCGCGCCCTGTGGCGACTCCGCAACGCGATTCCTGTTTGGCGACGGTTGGTTGATGATATAGACGCGTCTTCCCGGGGGCGAGCCGCGTCGCGCATAGTGTCGCGACCGAAAATACGTGTGGAGCCGACAAGCATGCCGTTTGAGCGCGGGACCTTGAAGCGTGGTGCGATGATCGGGGTGATGGCCCTGGGTCTGGTCGGCCTCGCGGCGTGCGGCGGCAGGACGGCCAACCCCTTGAACGAGCGCCACAGCCGCGGCGGCCCGCCGCCGGCGGCGATCGGCGTCAACGGCTACCTGTGGCGCGCCACTCTGGACACCCTGGCGTTCATGCCGCTGCAGTCGGCCGACCCGTTCGGCGGCGTCGTCATCACCGACTGGTACGTGAACCCGGAAAAGCCGGACGAGCGCTTCAAGTGCACCGTCTACATCCTGGATTCCCGCCTGCGCGCCGACGGCCTGAACGTCACCGTGTTCAAGGAAGTCTCCAACGGCGCCGGCGGCTGGGTGGCCTCGCCCACGGCCAGCCAGACCGCGACCGACATCGAGAACGCCATCCTGACCAAGGCGCGGCAGCTTCGACTTTCGAACATCCGGGGCTAGCGCGCCGATCCTTCCGTGATCTGAAGGCGCGCTCCGCCCGGAACGCGCCGAAAACCCTCTTGGGCGCGTTCGAAGCCATTCCCCTTCGACCCTTCGCACTCTAAGAGCCGTCACCACATGGCCCGCTACAATCCCAAAGAATCCGAGCCCAAATGGCGCAAGGCCTGGGCCGACGCCGACGTGTTCCGCGCCACCGAGGCGTCGGACCGCCCCAAGTACTTCGTCATGGAGATGTTCCCCTATCCGTCGGGACGCCTGCATGTCGGCCATGCGCGCAACTATGCGATGGGCGACGTGGTGGCGCGCTTCAAGCGGGCGCGCGGCTTCAACGTCCTGCACCCGATGGGCTGGGACGCCTTCGGCCTGCCCGCCGAGAACGCGGCGGCCGAGCGCGGCGTCGATCCGGCCGGCTGGACCTACGACAACATCGC
>JAFEEA010000195.1 GCA_018241335.1 Pseudomonadota bacterium | reverse complement strand
GACGACGACAGGCGTCGCCTGGGTCTTGAAGGCGCGGCTCGCCACGTCCGGGCGGGCCTGCCCGTCGGGCGCCGCATCCGCGACGAAGGCCAATGACCGGCCCATACGCCCTGACGTCTTCACTGGGGTCACCAGGATCATTTCGCCGGGCGCATCCGACGCCGCGGCGTTGACCGCCGTCACCTGTCCGCCCAGGCCGAGCCAACCCAAGGTGAGACACAGAACCTGGAACGAGAACCGCGACGGCTCGAAGGCGTGCACCCGCACGCCGGGAGCCGCGCGGACCATGACCACGGCGTGGCGGCCGTCGCTGGCGCCGACGTGCAGGCAGACGTCCCCAGCCGCCACCAACGCCGGCAGATAGGCGGCTTCCGGTTCGGCCTTGCGGCCGCGCCGGATGCGTCGCCAGGCTCGGAAGGCGTGAAGGAAGACGTTGAGATCGACCATGGCCAAGCTTTGCCAGCCCTCGCCCGCCGTGGCCAGGGATGGCGGCCCGGCCGCGGGTCCTCTATCCTGCCGAACGTCCAATCCGACGCTGCGAGGCGCCCCGAGATGAGCGAGATCGTCAACCTCAACAAGGCCCGCAAAGCCAAGGCCAAGGAAGGCCGCAAGGCGCTGGCGGCGGAGAACCGGGCCAAGTTCGGCCGCGCCAAGTCCCTGACATCTCTCGACAAGGCCCGCCGCGAAAAGGCCGAACGCGCGCTGGACCAGAGCAAGCGCGAGCCCTGACCCCCGGCATGGCGTCCCTGCGTAAGCGGTCCCTGTCCCTGGCGGGACACGCCACGTCCCTGGCGCTTGAGCCCGAGTTCTGGAGCATGCTCGAAGACATGGCGACGGCGCGCACGTCCAGCCTTTCGGACCTGATCGCGACCATCGATTCAGAACGGGGCGAACGCCCCCTCGCCTCCGCCTGCCGGGTGGCGGCGCTCAATTTCGCGCGGAGCGACGGATCGAAGGCTTAGCGCGGCCCCGTCGGCGAAGGTTCGGGGTTGGGAGCGGCCGCGATCGCCGTCCGGGGCGCCAGGTTGTCCGCCAGCATTTCGCCCCGCCTGGGCCGCCCCTCTTCGAAGGTGAGGTAGGCCAGGACAGCCACCACCATCACCACGCCCGCGGCCAGGAAGGCCAGGAACGGAGCAGCCGGGTCGCCGCGCGGTGCGGAAGGGGTGTTGGCCATAGGTCGCGCCTTTCGACAGCCCTTTGCCCCCGACAAGAAACGGGTCTTGGATGGCGAGGTTCCTGGCGCCGGCGCGCGCCGTGCTACATATGTTCCTTCGAATCCTACCGGACCCCGACGTGCCAGAGACTCCCGCTTCGCCTCCCGCCACCCGCATTTCCGACCTCGCGAGAGTGTCCGGGCCCGACTACCTGGCCGGTCTCAATCCCGAGCAGCGCGAGGCGGTGGAGGCTATCGACGGGCCCGTGCTGGTGCTGGCGGGCGCGGGCACTGGAAAGACCCGGGTCCTGACCACGCGGCTGGCGCACATCCTGGCCACCGGCAGGGCCCGGCCGTGGGAGTTGCTGGCCGTCACCTTCACCAACAAGGCCGCGCGCGAGATGCGCGAGCGGATCACCGCCATCATCGGCCCGGCCGCCGAAGGCTTGCGATGGCTCGGCACCTTCCACTCCATCGCCGCCCAGATCCTGCGCCGGCACGCCGAGCTGGTGGGGCTGAAGTCGAACTATACGATCATCGACGTCGACGATCAGGAACGCCTCATCAAGCAGCTGATCGAGGCTGAGAATATCGACGCAAAGCGTTGGACGCCCAAGCATTTCGCCGGCTTGGTCGATCACTGGAAGAACCGCGGCTGGACTCCCGATCGCCTGCCGCCGTCTGAAGGCGCGCACTTCGCCAACAACCGCGGCCAGGCGCTCTATGCGATGTACCAGGAGCGCCTGCGGGTGCTGAACGCCTGCGACTTCGGCGACCTTCTGCTGCACAACATCACCATCTTCACCAAGCACGCCGACGTGCTGGGCGAATACCACGAGCGCTTCCGCTACCTGCTGGTGGACGAATACCAGGACACCAACGTCGCCCAGTACCTATGGCTGCGCCTGCTGGCCCAGAAGCGCCAGAACCTCTGCTGTGTGGGCGACGACGACCAGTCGATCTATGGCTGGCGGGGCGCGGAGGTGGACAACATCCTGCGCTTCGAGCGCGACTTCCCCGGCGCCAAGGTGATCCGGCTGGAGCGCAACTACCGCTCCACCGAGCATATCCTGGCCGCCGCCTCGGGCCTCATCGCCGCCAACAAGGGCCGCCTGGGCAAGACCCTGTGGACCGAGGCGCAGGGGGGCGAAAAGGTCCAGGTGCGCGGCGTCTGGGACGGCGAGGCCGAAAGCCGCCTGATCGCCGACGAGATCGAGCGCTGGAAGAAGGGCCGCCGCTATCGCGACATCGCCATCCTGGTGCGCGCCAGCTTCCAGATGCGCGCCTTCGAAGAGCGCTTCGTGCTGCTGCAGATCCCGTACAAGGTGATCGGCGGCCCGCGGTTCTTCGAGCGGGCCGAGATCCGCGACGCCCACGCCTACCTGCGCCTGGTGCAGTCCGAGGACGACGACCTGGCCTTTGAGCGCATCGTCAACACCCCCAAGCGCGGGCTGGGCGACACGACCATCCAGAAGCTGTTGCAGCTGGCGCGCCACCAGGGCGTCTCGGCGGTGACCGCGGCGCGCGAACTGGTCCGCTCGGACGAGCTGCAGGCGCGCACCCGCACCGCCCTGTCCAACTTCCTCCGCGATCTCGACCGCTGGCGCGCTCAGCGCGGGACGGTCCATCACCAGCGCCTGACCGAGACCATCCTGGACGAGAGCGGCTACACGGACGCCTTGCGCCTGGACAAGGGCCCGACCAGCCAGACTCGCCTGGAAAACCTCAAGGAACTGGTCCAGTCCATGGGCGCCTTCGACACCTTGGAGGCCTATCTGGAGCACGTCTCCCTGGTCATGGACCTGGACCGAGAGGGCGGCGACGACGCCGTGCAGATCATGACGCTGCACTCGGCCAAGGGCCTGGAGTTCCCGCTGGTCTTCCTGCCCGGGTGGGAGGAAGGCGTCTTCCCAAGCCAGCGCAGCGTCGACGAGAAGGGCGAGAAGGGCCTCGAGGAGGAACGCCGCCTGGCCTATGTCGGTATCACCCGCGCCCGCGAGGAGGCGCGCATCTCCTTCGTGGCCAACCGGCAGGTCTATGGCCGCTGGACCAGCCAGCTTCCCAGCCGCTTCATCGACGAATTGCCCATCGCCAACGTCGAGGCGGCGTCGGAGACCGGCTACTACGGCGGCGGCCCCGGCATGCGCGAGGCCGGCTCGCGCTGGGACGACGTCTCCTACGGATCAGGCTACGACAGCCCCGGCTGGCGGCGCGCGCACGAGCGCGGCTACGGTGGCAGCGCGCCCGGCCGCACCCAGGTCATCGAGGGCGAAGGCCGACTGGTCGCCGTCTCCGACCCCGCCCACACCAGCGCCTACGCCAAGGGTGACCGCGTCTTCCACCAGAAGTTCGGCTATGGCGCGATCCGCGTGATCGAGGGCAACAAGCTCACCGTCGCCTTCGACAAGGCGGGCGAAAAGAAGGTGATCGACAGCTTCGTGGAAAAGGCCTGAGGCCCCCCTAGACGTCCAGGTCCTCGGCCAGGATCGCCATTTCGAACAGGAACGAGCCGTCTTCGTCCTCGTCTTCGTAGATCACGCCGATAAACTCGCCCTTCATCTCGACCTCGGCGGAATCCTTCTGCTTCGGGCGCGCCTTCACGGCGATGTGCGGGTTGCCGAAGGTCCGCTTCAGGTGCGCCTGGATGCGGTCGATGTCTTTCTGGTCCACGAAGATGCGCTCCCGGCGTTGATCGGCCGGAACCTAGCCACATTCGCGCCCGCCGCAAGCGGCGAGATGGCGATCAGATGACGTAGTCGTAGACCGCGTCGGCCAGGGTGTGGTCCATCGACTTGGACGGCTCGTCGCAAGTCGGGCAGTTGACCAGGCGCGCGGGCACGCCGGCCGCCGTGCAGTGCGCCGGCACGGCCTTCAGCACGACCGAGCCGGAGGCCACCTTGGCATAGTCGCCGATGGTGATGTTGCCCAGCACCTTGGCCCCCGCGCCCAACAGGACGCCGTTGCCGATCTTGGGGTGGCGGTCGCCGCGCTCGGCGCCGGTGCCGCCCAGGGTCACGCCATGCAGCATGGAGACGTCGTCGCCGATGCGCGCCGTCTCGCCGATGACGATGCCGGTGCCATGGTCGAAGAAGGCGCCGCGGCCGATCACGGCGGCGGGGTGGATATCCACCTGGAACAGCTCCGACACCCGGCTCTGCAGATAGAAGGCCATGGACTCGCGGCCTTCGGTCCACAGCCAGTGGCTGACCCGGTGGGACTGCAGCGACAGGAAGCCCTTGAAGAACAGGAACGGCTGCACATAGCCCTTGCAGGCCGGGTCACGCTCGAACACCGCCTTCAGGTCGGCTTCGGCGGCGGCGATGATCTCGGGATCGGCCTCGAAGGCCTCCTCGGCGACTTCGCGCAGGCTCATGGCCCGCAGCTCCTGGTCGCCCAGCTTGCGCGCCAGCTGGTACGACAGCGCGTCGGCCAGGTTCGAATGGCGCAGGACCACCGCGTTCAGGAGAGAGGCCAGGCTGGGTTCGGTCTTGGCCACATGCTGCGCTTCGTTGCGCAGGGACGCCCAGACGGGCGGCGCGGCGGCGACGTCGACGACTTCAAGGTGCTGGTGAGCCATCGCGAGTTTCTCCCCTGTGGCCGGCCCATCGGGACAGCCTCGCCCTCTTCTGGCGATATGGGACCACAGTCTAGGCGGCGCCAGAGCTGGGTTGTCAAAAAAAATCCGCCGCAGGCGGCGTTGCGGATCGTCGAACGCCTCTATACCTCCGCGAGGCTTGCGCAAACCTTATTGGGGAAAGCCCGTCTTGGACCTTTCCGTTCCCGCCGCCCCGGCCTTCGGCGACCCCTTGCCCGTCAAGGCCTCGCCCGAGGTTCTCGCCTTCCTTGCCCGCCGTCGTTCGGCCTCGGCCCTGGCCTTGCGCGCGCCGGCGCCCAGCGACGACGAGCTCAGGCAAATCCTGACCCTCGCCGCCCGCTCGCCCGACCACGGCAAGCTGGCCCCCTGGCGCTTCCTGGTCTTCGAGGGCGCCGGCAAGGCCGCGTTCGTCGCCGACCTGGAAGCCGTCGCCGCCGCGCGCGAGGACGCCGCCAAGGCCCTGGCCAAGCTCGGCAAGATCCGTGTCCCGCCGCTGACCGTCGCGGTCATCTCGCGCCACGTCGAGGGCGAGATCCCCGAATGGGAACAGCGCCTGTCCGCCGGCGCCGTCTGCGCCATCCTGACCATCGCCGCCCAGGCCATGGGCTATGGCGCCAACTGGATCACCGACTGGTACGCTTACGACGATGCGGTGGGCCAGCTCCTGAAACTGGCCCCGGGCGAGAAGGTGGCCGGCTTCATCCACCTCGGCACGGCGGCGGAGGATCCCCAAGAGCGCGTGCGGCCGGACCTGGCCCAGATCACCACGCACTGGCCGGGTTGAGCCGGGCTCAGCGCCCCCGGTAGGCCGGCACGCCCTGGTCGGGCAGCCAAAGACCCTCGGGCGGCGCGCCGGTCTGCCAGAAGACGTCGATCGGGATGCCGCCGCGCGGATACCAATAGCCGCCGATGCGCAGCCAGGTCGGCTGGGCGACCTCGACGAACTTCTTGCCGATCGCCACGGTGCAGTCCTCGTGGAAGGCGCCGTGGTTGCGGAAGGAGCCGAGGTAGAGCTTGAGCGACTTGGATTCGATCAGCCATTCGCCCGGCGCATAGTCGATGACCAGGTGGGCGAAGTCGGGCTGGCCGGTCACCGGGCAGAGCGAGGTGAACTCCGGCGCCGTGAACCGGGCCAGGTAGAGGCTGCCGGCCTGGGGGTTCGGCACGCGTTCGAGGATGGCCTCTTCGGGGCTCGCGAAGCCGCGCGCCTCGTGGCCCAGTTGGCTCAGGTGAAGATCCGTCATGGGCGGCGTTTAGCGCCAAACGGACGCCACGTGAATTCCACCCCGCGACAAGCCTTCACCGGGCCGCTATCACGAGCCTAACGAAGGAACGGGAGAGAACCATGTCGGGCAAGGATTTCGATGGGGCGGTGGTGATCGTCACGGGCGCGTCGACGGGTCTGGGCCGGGCGGTGGCCGTCGAGGTCGCATCCCGCGGGGCCAAGGCGGTGGTGGTCAACTATGCGTCCAGCGCCGCTGAGGCCGAGGAGACCGCCGCCCAGGTCCGAGCCCACGGCGCCGAGGCCATCATCTGCCAGGGCGATGTCGCCAAGGACGAGGATTGCCGCAAGATCGCCGCCGCCGCCGCGCCCTACGGCCACGCCGACGCCCTGTTCAACAACGCCGGCATCACCAAGCACGCCGCCAACCATGGCGACCTGGACGCGGTGTCGGCCGAGGACTTTCAGCGGCTCTACGCGGTCAATGTCGTGGGCGCCTACCAGATGATCCGCGCCGCCCGCGACCTGCTCGACGCCGCGCCCAAGCCCAGCGCCGTCGTCAACACCGCCTCGATCGCGGGGGTGATGGGGATCGGCTCGTCCGTGCCCTATGCGGCGTCCAAGGGCGCCCTGATCACCATGACCCTGTCTCTGGCCCGCGCCCTGGCCCCGAAGATCCGCGTCAACGCCGTCTGCCCCGGCTTCATCGATACGCCTTGGTTCTCCAAGAGCGTCGGCGAGGACGGGCTGCAGCGGATGCGCGAGCGGGTAGCCGCGTCCGCGCCGCTGAAGGTCGCCTCGACGGCCGAGGATATCGCCGGGCCAGCGGTCTTCCTGGCCTCGCCCGCCGCGCGCCACATCACCGGCGAAACCCTGATGATCGACGCCGGCACGCACCTGGGCTACGCGCCGCTCGGCATGCGCTGAACGGCGGCGCTTATTGCGCCCTTAGATCCGCGAGTCGCCTCCCCGATCGCTTCCTGAGATGCGCGCGGGCAAGGTCGCCTGCGTGCAACGCCTAGTTCGTGGGCAATGAAAACGCCCAAAATGTGTGCAGCCGATCAGGCGCGGCGCACAAATCCTAGCCGCGCGTGGTCACGGCCGGGGTTCCAGGCGCCGCACACTGTTGGAGCACGGCAAGGCTTTGCACCATAGCGACCGGGCCGAGGCGTCTCGTCGGAAAGTCGCCGTGAACAAAAAGTGCGGCGCAACATACAGGGGATAGACACAATGAAATTCTGGAAACTCGCTCTTTGCGCTTCCGCGGCCACGTTCGGCCTGGCCACCGCGGCCATGGCCGATGACAAGCCGACCATCGCGTTCAACGCCGGTGTGACCACCGACTACATGTTCCGCGGGCTGGACCAGTCCGCCGGCGGCGTGGCCGGCTTCGGCGGAGCCGACCTGACCTGGGGCAAGGTCTACCTGGGCACCTGGGTCTCGCACGTGGACTTCGACGGTGACGCGCTGAACGGCAACCACACGCTGGCCGAAGTCGACGTCTACGGTGGTGTGCGTCCGACCGTCGGCCCGATCAACCTCGACCTTGGCGTCATCGGCTACATTTATCCGAAGCAGCCCAGCGGCTCGAAGGAGAACTACGTCGAGTTGAAGGCGATTGCCAGCGTGACGTCCGGCGCTTGGACGCCGGGTGTTGCGGTCTATTACTCGCCGGACAATTTTGGCGGCACCGGCCACGAGACTTATCTGGAAGGTAATCTGGCTTACGCCTTCAAGAACAAGGCGACGGTCAGCGC
>JAFEEA010000194.1 GCA_018241335.1 Pseudomonadota bacterium | reverse complement strand
CGAGAACGTCGCCCTGCTGAAGGATCTTTGCGATACAATGCGCCACGGCTCGCTCTGCGCCCTGGGCGGCTTCACGCCCTTCCCCGTGCTGAGCGCGCTGGAGGCCTATCCGGAGGACTTCGGCCTGAAGGCCGGGGAGTAGACCATGGGCTTTGACGCCGAACCCGATCTGGGCGCGCCGCCGGTCCGAGGCGAGGCGCCGATGGTCATCGCGACCATCGACGGGCGCCCGGTGACCGTTCCGGCCGGAACCTCGGTGATGCGGGCGGCCGCCCTGGCCGGCGGCTCGATCCCCAAGCTCTGCGCCACCGACAGCCTGCAGCCCTTCGGCTCGTGCCGGCTGTGCCTGGTGGAGATCGAGGGCCGGGCCGGCTATCCGGCCTCGTGCACCACGCCGGTGGCGGACGGCATGGTCGTCCACACCCAGACCGAACGCCTGAAGACCCTGCGCAAGGGGGTGATGGAGCTCTACATCTCCGACCACCCGCTCGACTGTCTGACCTGCGCGGCCAATGGCGACTGCGAGCTGCAGGACATGGCCGGCGCCGTTGGCCTGCGCGAGGTGCGCTATGGCGAGGGGGCCTCGCACGGCGCCCTGCCCTGCGACGACAGCAACCCCTACTTCGACTTCGACCCGTCCAAGTGCATCGTCTGTTCCCGCTGCGTGCGGGCCTGCGACGAGGTGCAGGGGACCTTCGCCCTGACCATCGGCGGGCGGGGGTTCGGCTCCAAGGTCATGGCCAGCCAGGATCAGGACTTCCTGTCGTCGGAGTGCGTGTCCTGCGGCGCCTGCGTGCAGGCCTGCCCGACCGCGACCCTCACCGAGAAGTCCGTGATCGAGATCGGCACGCCGGAACGGGCGGTGGTGACCACCTGTGCCTACTGCGGCGTCGGCTGCACGTTCCGGGCGGAGATGCGCGGCGAAGAGCTGGTGCGCATGGTCCCCTGGAAGGAGGGCAAGGCCAACCACGGGCACAGCTGCGTCAAGGGCCGCTTCGCCTGGGGCTACGCCAATCACGCCGAGCGCATCCTGGAGCCGATGATCCGCGCCTCCACCGCCGACCCCTGGCGGGTGGTGAGCTGGGACGAGGCCATCGCCCACACCGCCGCCGAGTTCCGCCGCATCCAGGCCAGGTACGGCGCGGCGGCGGTGGGCGGCATCACCTCCAGCCGCTGCACCAACGAAGAGACCTTCCTGGTCCAGAAGCTGATCCGCCAGGGCTTCGGCGTGAACAACGTCGACACCTGCGCGCGGGTCTGCCACTCGCCCACCGGCTATGGGCTGAAGACCACCTTCGGGACGTCGGCCGGCACCCAGGACTTCGACAGCGTCGAGGCCGCCGACGTGATCGTGGTCATCGGCGCCAACCCGACCGACGGCCACCCTGTGTTCGCCAGCCGCATGAAGCGGCGGCTGCGCCAGGGCGCCAAGCTGATCGTCATCGATCCGCGCCGCATCGACCTGGTGCGCTCGCCCCACGTCGAGGCCGCCCACCACCTGCCCCTTCGCCCCGGGACCAACGTCGCGGTGCTGACCGCCATGGCCCACGTGATCGTCACCGAGGGCCTGGCGAACGAGGCCTATGTGCGCGAACGCTGCGACTGGGACGAGTTCCAGGACTGGGCCGCCTTCGTGGCCGAGCCGTCGCGCTCGCCCGAGGCCACCGAGCCCCTGACCGGCGTGCCGGCGCAGACCCTGCGCGCGGCCGCGCGCCTCTATGCCACCGGCGGCAATGCGGCGATCTACTACGGCCTGGGCGTCACCGAGCACAGCCAGGGCTCGTCCACCGTGATGGCCATCGCCAACCTCGCCATGGCCACGGGCAACATCGGACGCGAGGGCGTGGGGGTGAACCCGCTGCGCGGCCAGAACAACGTCCAGGGCGCCTGCGACATGGGCAGCTTCCCGCACGAGTTCTCTGGCTATCGCCACGTCTCCGACGATGCGGTCCGCGGCCAGTTCGAGGCCGCCTGGGGGGCGACCCTGTCGGCCGAGCCGGGCCTTCGCATCCCGAACATGCTGGACGCGGCCGTGGACGGGATCTTCAAGGCCCTGTTCATCCAGGGCGAGGACATCCTGCAGTCGGACCCCAACACCCACCACGTGGCCGAGGGCCTGGCGGCGATGGAGTGCGTGGTGGTGCACGACCTGTTCCTGAACGAAACGGCCAGCTACGCCCACGTCTTCCTGCCGGGCTCCACCTTCCTGGAAAAGGACGGCACCTTCACCAACGCCGAGCGGCGCATCCAGCGGGTGCGCAAGGTGATGAGCCCGCGCAACGGCTTCGCCGACTGGGAGATCGTCCAGTTGCTGGCCAACGCCTTGGGCCTGGACTGGCGCTACGAGCATCCGTCGCAGGTTATGGACGAGATCGCCCGCCTGACGCCCACCTTCGCCGGCGTCTCCTACGCCGGGCTCGACGCCCACGGCTCGCTGCAGTGGCCGGCCAATGCGGCGGCGCCCGAAGGCACGCCGGTCATGCACGTCGACCACTTCGTGCGCGGCAAGGGCAGGTTCGTGGTCACCGACTACGTGCCCACCGACGAGAAGACCGGGCCGCGCTTCCCCTTGCTGCTGACCACCGGGCGCATCCTCAGCCAGTACAACGTCGGCGCCCAGACGCGCCGCACCGACAATGTCGTCTGGCACCCCGAGGACCTGCTGGAGATCCACCCGCACGACGCCGAGCAGCGCGGGGTGCGCGACGGCGGCTGGGTCTCCCTGAAGAGCCGCGCCGGCGAGACGACCCTGCGCGCCACCGTCACCGACAGGGTGGCGCCCGGCGTGGTCTACACCACCTTCCACCACCCCCAGACCCAGGCCAACGTGGTCACCACCGACTATTCCGACTGGGCCACCAACTGCCCCGAATACAAGGTGACGGCCGTACAGGTGTCGCCCAGCAACGGCCCCAGCGACTGGCAGACCGCCTATCGCCAGCTCACCGAGGCGTCGCGGCGGGTCGAAGCGGAAATCCCGGGGGCGGCCGAATAGGATGATGTCCCCGGCCGAGCGCCTGATCTACATGGCCAACCAGATCGCGCGGAACTTCGAGGCCCAGGGCCCGGCGACGGCGGCCCAGGCCACCGCCGACCACATCGCCCTCTTCTGGGACCCGCGCATGCGCGCTCACATCCTGGAAATCCTGGCGGCGGGCGGCGACGGCCTCAGCCCCTTGGCCGCCGAGGCGGTGCGGCTGTTGCACGCGCGCCAGGGCGCGGCGCGGGCCGGCTGACGTGCCTCCTACGGCCCGGACCCGATTGGATGTGGCGAGGAAACAACTCAACTCGTGAAGCCAGCCCGGAACGCCCTTCTCCCCTTGCGGGGTCGAGGAGGCGACGCGCGTTCCACGCGCGGCGATGCGGAGCGCCAAATGCTTGGCGATCCGCCCTCCTCGACCCCGCAAGGGGAGAAGGACGAGATGTACGCGCCGTCGCCGCTGGCCAGTTGAGGATCGAGGCTAGGCCGCGCGGTTTCGAGCCGCCGCCCCCGCGCCGCCGTCCTCGGTCGCGCGGACGCTGGCCAGGAAGGCCTCGACCCGGCCACGCAGGCGCTCGGCCTGGCCGAGGACGCTGGCGGAGACGCCGCTGACGTCGTCGGACGCGCTGGCGGTCTGGGCGGCCGCGGTGGAGACGCCCTCGATGTTCTCGGACACCTGGCGCGCGCCGGTGGCCGCCTGCAACACCGCGTCGGCGATCTGGCGGGTCGTCCGGTCCTGGGCTTCGGTCGCCGCGGCGACGGACGCGGCGATGTCCGTCACCCGGCGCGTCGTCTCCACGACCTGGGCGATGGTGTCCCCCGCCGAACGGGTCTCGGCCTGCATCGCCTCGATGCGGCGGGCGATCTCCGCCGCCGCGGCGGCGGTCTGGTCGGCCAGGGACTTCACCTCGCCGGCGACCACCGCGAAGCCCTTGCCGGCCGTCCCGGCCCGCGAGGCCTCGATGGAGGCGTTGATGGCCAGCATGTTGGTCTGCAGGGCGACGCTGCTGATCATCTCGACGATCTCGCCCACCTGGCCCGCGGCCGAGGCCAGCACGGTCATCTTCTCGTCGGTCGCCCCGGCGGCGACGGAGGCCTCGTCGGAGATGTCCTTGGAGGCGACGATCTGCTGGTGGATCTGGCCGATCGACTGGGAGAGCTGTTCGGTGGCGGCGGCCACCGACTGGACATTGTGGGTGGCCTGCTGCGCCGCGGAGGCGACATTGGCGGCCCGCTGGTGTGTCGCGTCGACGGTCGCCGACATGGTCGAGGCGGTGCGCTTCAGATCGCCGCCGGAGCGGTGCAGGGCCGCCAGGGCCTCCTCGACCTCCGCCTCGAAGGCGGCGACAAGGGCCTCGAGGCGCTCGGCGCGGGCTTCATGGGCGCGGGCGATCTCCAGCTCGGCGGCCTGGCGGCGCATGGCCTCGTCGCGGGCCAGGGAGTCCTGGGCCGCCGCGCGGTGTTCAAGCTCGCGCTGTTCGCGCAGCTTCTGTTCGAAGACGACGAAGGCCTGGGCCAGCTGCCCCACCTCGTCCGGACGGTCTAGGCCCGTCGGCCGCACGTCGGTCTTGCCGGCGCCCAGCTCGAGCAGCTGGCGGCTGATCATGGTGATGGGCCGGGTGATGAAGGCCGCGCACCACAGGCTGCCGACCACGGCCAGGGCGACCGAGCCGGCGCAGGCGATCAGGATCTGGGTCTTGGGACCGCCCAGCAGCCCGCTGGACAGCAAGCCGTCCAGCGGCGACGGCGCGCCGCCCGCCGCATGGTTCAGGTGATAGAGGGCCAGCAGGCCGACCGCCACGGTGCTCATCGCGAACACGGCGAAGGACGCCATCAGGCGCGCTTCCAGATTGACCTTGAGCCACATACTCCGCCCTCGACAAAGCCCGGCCGGGGCGCGGGGCGCCTCGGTCGTGATGGGTCCAAGCGCTTGGAGTCGCGAGAAGGCTCCGTCGGCTTGCGGCGTCGGAACATGCCGCGCCAAGACCATGGGCGGTAAGGCGTTAACCGAACCTTGGGACCGCCCTCCGCGCCGGTGGGCGCAGTTTGTCGCAGGCGCCGCGCCGCGACGTCAGACGCCGCGCGGCCAGGCCACGGGAAACAGCGGATGGTCCATCGCGGCGCCGGCCGGCAGCTCGTCGGCCAGGCCCGGGAAATCCGGCGACGTCGCCCAGGCGCGCGGGGCGTGGACCACGTCGTCGCCGATGTAGCGGGCGGAGAACACCCGCCGCCGGCCGCTCGAGCCGGCGGCGGCGTGCAGGGTCAACATATGAAAAGCCACCGCGTCGCCGGGCTCCAGCGCCCAGCCCAGGATGCGATGCGCGGCGCGGTTCGCCTCGATGTCGGGCAGGTCCTCCAGGGCGCCTTCCGGGAACCAGCGCGCCTGGGCGTCCATGAACGAGCGCGGCATGAGCCAGGGTCCGAGGTGCGAGCCGGCCACGAACTGGAGCGTCGCCTCGGCCGGGACCGGATCGACGGGAATCCAGAAGCTGCAGGTCTGGCGCCCCTCGATGTTGTAGTAGGGCTGATCCTGGTGCCAGGGCGTCGCCTGGCGCGTGCCGGCCTGCTTGGTCAGCATGTGGTCGTGGTAGAGCCGCACCCTCGTCGACCGCATCAGCCCCGCGGCCATCGCCCCGAGCTTCGAGTCGAACAGGATGTCGCGATAGGCGGGGTTGTCGCCCCAGGTGCAGAAGTCCTCTACGAACTGGCCGGGGTCGTCCGGGCGGCTGGCGACCTTGGCCCGGGGGCTGGGCGCGGCCAGGTTGGCGTCGATCCCCTGGCGCAGCCGCGCCACCTCGGCCGGCGTCAGCGCGCCGCGCAACACCACCGCGCCATCGCGGGCGAAGGCGTCGACGATCTCGGCCGCGATCTGGGTCATGGGCGTCGGGGTTTGAAGAAGCTGGAGCGGGCAGGGGGAATCGAACCCCCGACATTCAGCTTGGGAAGCTGACGTTCTACCTCTGAACTATGCCCGCGCGGCCGTCTGGCCGGGCGCGCAACATAGCCAAAAGCCGGCGACGGGCAAGCCGCCTGTGGCGCCGCCCTCCCCCGCTCTCGATTGACCGCCGCCGCCCGCCGCCGCACGATGGGGCCAAAGGACGAAGGAGCGCACCATGGCCGACGGCGAGGCCCATCCGCAGGCGAAGTTCCATTCCATGACCGAAGGCACGGCCGCCGACTGGGCCGCCATCGGCCTCGCCGGCCAGTCCTATCGCAAGGAACTGCCCGACCGGCTCATGGCGCACCTGAAGATGCTGGAGAGCGACTCCGGCGGCTTTCCGGTCACGCGGCTGGAGCATTCGCTGCAGACGGCCACCCGCGCGCACCGCGACGGCCGCGACGAGGAATACGTCGTCTGCGCCCTGATGCACGACATCGGCGACATCCTGGGCCCGTCGAACCACGCCGAGATCGGCGCGGTGATCATGAAGCCCTACGTCTCCGAGGCGAACCACTGGATGCTCGACAAGCACGGCGTCTTCCAGGGCTACTACTTCTTCCACTACCTGGGCCTGGACCGCGACATGCGCGAGCAGTACCGCGGCCATCCGCACTTCGAGTACTGCGCCCAGTTCTGCCACCTGTACGACCAGAACAGCTTCGACCCGGCCTACCAGTCCATGCCGCTGGAGGCCTTCGAGCCGATGCTGCGCCGGGTGTTCGAGCGGCCCAAACAGTCGATCTACCTGCGGGCCCCCGCCGAATAGCTGGCGCGCCCTCCCTCCCCTCTCGGGGAGGGTCCGCCCGAAGGGCGGGGGTGGGGAATACCTGCCAAGTCAACGAACCCCCGGCGCTCGCGCCGGAGTTACTTGCCGGACTCCCCCACCCGGACCGCTCCGCGGTCGTCCCTCCCCATGAAGGGGAGGGATTCTAAGGCGCCAGCAGGCCCAGGCGGAACAACGCCCCGCCGATCACCGCGCCCACAGCCGGAGCGGCGAAGAACAGCCACAGCTGCTGCAGCGCCTGGCCGCCCACCAGCACGGCGGGGCCGAAGCTGCGCGCCGGGTTGACCGAGACGCCGGTGATCTGGATGCCGACGATGTGGATCACCGCCAGGGTGATGCCGATGGCCAGGCCCGCGAAGGCGCCGTTGGCCTTGGGACCGGTCGAGCCCAGGATGGCGATGGCGAAGATGGCCGTGGCGATGACCTCGAACACCGCCCCCGCCATCAGCGGATAGCCGCCGGGCGATCCCGGCCCGAAGCCGTTCTGGCCCAGGCCGTGGGCCGTGCCGCCGGCGATGACCATCAGGATCGCGGCCCCGGCCAGGGCGCCGGCGAACTGGGCGACCCAGTACTGGACCATCTCCACCAGCCCCATGCGGCCGGCCGTGAACACCGCCAGGCTGACCGCCGGGTTCACGTGGCAGCCGGACACCGGGCCGATACCGTAGGCCATGGCCACGATGGCGAACCCGAAGGCCAGGGCGATGCCAAGCTGCCCCACATGGTCCCCGCCCAGCACCGCCGCCCCGCAGCCGAACAGCACCAGGACCAGGGTCCCAACGAATTCCGCGAGCATCTTCTTCATGACGCGCTCCTCCCGAGCGGTTGAGTCGGCTACCCGACTTCAACGGGAGGCTACGCCTGCCCAAAAGGAAGGCAATGCACGGATGGTAGGCACGGGCCGAGCTAGAGCCTGTCAGGCGAAAGTGTGAGCGGTTTCGCCGCCCGGACAGGCTCTAAACTCTTAAATTTAGAGCCTTTTTCAACGGGTCAGATGATTCCATCTGACCCTAAAAGGCTCTA
>JAFEEA010000193.1 GCA_018241335.1 Pseudomonadota bacterium | reverse complement strand
CGGCGGGCGGCCGTTGTTCATCCAGGCCTTGGCCAGCTGCAGCGGCGCGCCGCCCACATGCAGCAGGAAGGGCGTGCCGCTCTCGGCCAGGCGCGCCCAGAAGGGGTCCAGGTCCACGTGGCCGGGCGATCGGTCGCCGCACGGCCGGTGCGGGATCCACACCGCCTTGTGACCCTCGGCCAGCACCAGGGCCAGCTCGGCCAGGGCCTCGGCCGGGTCGTCCAGAGGGATGACCGCCACCCCCATCAGCCGCGCGTCGCCCTTGCAGAAGTCGGCCATGTGCCGGTTGTGCGCCCGCGCCGCCCCATAGCGCAGGCGGGTCTCGACCTTGGAGCTGGCCGAGAACGGCAAGGCCACCGAGTGGGTGGCGAACACCAGCTGCTTGCGAAAGCCCAGCAGGTCCAGGGCCTTGGTCCGGTCGCCGGCGTTGAACGCGCCCAGGGCCTGGATTTCCTTGGAGGATTCGATCAGCCGGTCGCCCAGCGCGATCTGCGCCGCCACGTGCTCGGGGCTGTGGCGACCGCCCTGGTTCATGATCACCGCCACCTCGTCGTCGGTGACGATGGACGCCGAGTAGGACACCTCCGGGATCTGATCGCGCAGGCCCGGATCGGCGTACTTCTTGAGGAAGTCGGGCAGCTCCATGATGTGGCTGTCGGCGTCGTAGAAGGCGCGCGTGGCCGGCGCATAGGTCATGGGTCTCTCCCTCGGGCCCGCCTGGCTCCGCGCCTTCTGGCGACGGCCGGGCGTGATGGGGCGAAGTATCGGCGAGGGTCCGGAGCGAGTCACGGGAAATGGCCGCCGCGCCCTGGCCGAATTGATCGAAGTCATGGCGCGACCACGCCGCGCGGCCTTCCAACGGGAGCCATGAACGCCCATCTGCGTTGTGTGACGGGGGCGTCATAGGAGCGGTCCATGATCAACGTCGACCTTTGCCGAAAACGCGCCAACCGCCTCCTGCGGCGGGCGGCCAGGCTCGATGATCCCCAGGCCCGGATGGCCTGCGAGGACGAGGCGCGGTCGTGGATGTCGCTGGCGCGCGTGGCCCGCTGGGGCGAGTTCTTCGCCGCCGACCAGGGCGGCGGGCGCATTCTCAACTGAGCCTTCGCCGGGTTTCGCCTGCAACCTCGCGTGACGCGGACGCCGCGCGGCGCCAGAAAGGGTGAATGGACGATCCCGCCGGGCCGCCACGCCCAGATTCCCCGCCAACCGCGCCCGACGACGCCTCGGCCGCGACACGCAACGCCGCGGTGATCATCGCCGTCATCGCGGTCGGCGCGGCCCTGCGGTGGATGGGCGGCATCATCACCCCGCTGCTGCTGGCCCTGTTCCTGATGATCATGGTCGACGGCCTGGCGCGCATGGCGCGGCGCCGGGCGCCGGCGATCTCCAGCGCGGCCGCCACCACCCTGGCGCTGGTCCTGGCGGCCGGCGCCTTCGTCGCCGCGGCCTGGATGATCGCCGCCTACGCCGGGGACTTCGTGGACAAGCTGACCGGCTATGGCCCCAAGCTGGACGTGCTGCTGCAGACGCTCGCCGCCCGCGTCGGCGCGCCGGCGCCGCCCAGCATCGACGTGCTGTTCTCGCGTTTCGACCCCGGCAACTACATCGGGGCCGCCGCCGAGATGCTGCAGAACTTCGCCTCCAACGCCATCCTGGTGCTGATCTACCTGGGCTTCCTGATCGCCTCGCGCACGGCCTTCGACCGCAAGGTGGTGCGCCTGTTCCGCACCCGCGGCGAGCGGCATGACGCGGTCCGGGTGATGGACCACGTTCGCGAGAGCGTCGAACGCTACCTGTGGATCCAGACCGTCACGGGCCTGATGATCGCCGTGGCGTCCTGGGCGGTGATGGCCGCCACCCGGCTCGACAACGCCTTCTTCTGGGCGTTCCTGATCTTCGCGGTGAACTATGTGCCCATCGTCGGGGCGGCGGCGGGCATCGTCCTGCCGGCGATCTTCGCCCTGGTCCAGTTCGATGGCTACGCCCAGGCGCTGATCCTGCTGGCCGGCCTTTGGGCCATCACCTTCGTGGTCGGCAATGTGATCCTGCCCCGGATGCAGGGCGACAGCCTGAACATGGATCCGGTGATCGTGCTCTTGTCCCTGGCCTTCTGGGGCGCGATCTGGGGCCTGCCGGGGATGTTCATGTCGACGCCCCTGACCGTGCTGGCGATGGTGATCCTGGCCCAGTTCGAGGGCACGCGCTGGATCGCCATCCTGCTGTCCGCCGACGGCGACCCCGACCGCTGGCGGCGCGGGCCGCCCGTCACGCAAGCGTGAAGCGCAGCGCCCTTTATAGTTGAGCCTGACGCGCTATCTAAAACCCATCCGGTAGCAGACCCGGATGCGATCTGGCGTACACCCCCCGCACGTCGGTCGATGAGGCAAGAGGCGTCGGTCGCAACCCCCCCCGCGGCTCGGCGCCGGCGCCGCCGGATTAAAATCCGGCGGCGCAGCCACTTCAGGGCCTGTTTCTTGCGGACTTTGCCGCGGTCTGCAGGCTTTTCGACCCCAAATCGGCCCGGAATTGTCGCCATTCGGCAATGCTTCCGTCTCCGGATCGGACTAGGGTCGCGCCCATGCCGCTGGATCACCCCGCCCCCGCCGCCGGCCCGCTGGCCGAAGCCTTCCGCCACCAGATCGCCCGCCAGGGTCTCGCCGACGCCGGCGCCGACGACTTCATCGTCTCCGTCCTGGGCGACTATCGGCCCGAGGAGCTGCCGGGCCTGTCGGTCGAGGCGCTGGCCGCGGCCCTCGCCGGTTTCTGGGCCTTCGCCCAGGCTTGGGACGGCGGCGCGCCGGCCGTGCGCATCACGCCGCGCGTCACCTGGGACGGCGAGGCCGCCGACGTGCTGGAGATCGTGCAGCGCGACGCGCCCTTCCTGGTCGACAGCGTCATGGGCGAGGTCAGCGACGCGCGCGCCAGCGTCAGGGCGATGTTCCACCCGGTGGTCGCCGCTGAGGGCCGTCGCACCTCCATGATCCAGGTGTGGCTGGAGCCGCTGTCGGAAAGCCGGCACGCCGGCCTGATCCAGGGCGTCGAGGCGGCCCTGGCCGACGTGCGCGCCGCCGTCGACGACTTCCCGGCCATGCTGGCCCTGATGGCCCAGTCGATCAGGGAGCTGGAGGCGGCAGGGCCGGCGGCGCGCGGCCTTGGGGGGCGCGACCCCGAGGCCCTGGCCGAGGACCTGGCCTTCCTGCACTGGCTGGATTCCGGCCACTTCGTCTTCCTGGGCGCGCGCACCTACGAATATCCGCGCACCGCCGACGGCGGATACGCGGCCGAGGAGCCGCTGTACGAAAGCCAGGGCAGCCTCGGCGTCCTGCGCGATCCCGCCCGCACGGTGCTGCGCCGGGGCAGCGAGCCGGCGGTGCTCTCGCAGGCCCTGCGCCGGCGCCTCGAGCAGGCCGAGCCCCTGATCGTGGCCAAGGCCAACCTGCGCTCGCGCGTGCACCGGCGCGGCTACATGGACTATGTCGGCGTGCGCCGCTACGGCCCGGACGGCAAGCCCTCCGGCGAGGTGCGCTTCGTCGGCCTGTTCACCGCCCAGGCCTATGACGAGCCGGCGCACGACACGCCGATGATCCGCCGCAAGGTGGCCCGGGTGCTGGCCCGCGCCGGCGCCGCCGCCGGCAGCCACAACGCCGTGCGCCTGGCCAACATCCTGGAGACCTATCCGCGCGACGAGCTGTTCCAGATTTCCGAGGACGACCTGCTGGCCGCGGCGCTGGACATCCTGCACCTGTCGGACCGGCCGAGGGTGAAGCTGCTGCTGCGCCGCGACCCCTTCGACCGCTTCGTCTCGGCGCTGCTCTACCTGCCCCGCGAACGCTACAGCCAGCGCCTGCGCGAACGCGCCGGCGCGCTGTTCGCCAGGGCCTACGCCGGCCGCATCTCGGCGTTCTATCCCAGCTTCTCGGACGCGCCCCTGGCGCGGGTGCACTACATCATCGGCCTGACTCCCGGCCATCACCCCGAGCCGGACGCCGCGGCGCTGGAGGCGGCGGTCTCGGTCCTGGCCCGCACCTGGGAGGACGACTTCGAGGACGCGGCCCGCCGCCTGGTGGACGATCCGGGGGCCCTGGCCCGCGTGCTGGCCGATTTCGCCGAGGGCTTCCCGCCCGGCTACAAGGACCGCTACGGCGCCGAGGAAGCGGTCCGCGACGTCGTCGCCATCGAGGCCCTGGCCCGGCCCGACGAGGTGGGCGTTCGCGCCTATCGCACCGGCGACGACACGCCCCTGCAGTTCCGGCTGAAACTCTATCGCCGCGGCGTCACCCCCATCCCCCTGGCCGAGGTGCTGCCGATCCTGGACAACATGGGCCTGAGGGCCCTGGTCGAGGAGGGCTATCCCTTGCGCCCGCGCGGGGCGACGGGCGACGCGTCCGACGTCTGGGTGCACGAATTCCTGCTCGAGGATCATCGCGGCGAGCGCCTGGTCTTCGCCGAGGTGCGCGAGCCCTTCGAAAGCGCCTTCCGCGCGGTCTGGACCGGCGCGGCGGAGAACGACCCCTTCAATCGCCTGGTGCTGGAGCTGGGCCTGCCCTGGCGCGAGGCGGCCCTGGTCCGGGCCCTGGCGCGCTACCGCCAGCAGTCGGGGCTGGACCCCAGCCAGGCGGTGGTCGAGGCGGCCGTGGCCGAACACCCTGGCGTCACCCGCCTGATCCTGGACCTGTTCAAGGTCCGCTTCGACCCGGCGGTCGCCGCGAGCCTGGACCAGCGGCGCGAGCGCGCGGCGGCAGTGCAGGCCGAGATCGAGCAGGCCCTGCAGGCCGTCGACAGCCTGGACGAGGACCGCGCCCTGCGCCGCCTGGCCGCCCTGGTCGGGGCCATCCTGCGCACCAACTACTTCCAGCCGGGCGAGGACGGCGCCGACAAGCCCTACATCAGCTTCAAGGTCGCCAGCCGCGAGCTGGCCGACCTGCCGGCGCCCAAGCCCTATCGCGAGATCTTCGTGGCCGCCCCGCACGTGGAAGGCGTGCACCTCAGGTTCGGGCCGGTGGCGCGCGGCGGCCTGCGCTGGTCGGACCGGCGCGACGACTTCCGCACCGAGGTGCTGGGCCTGGTCAAGGCGCAGCAGGTCAAGAACGCCGTCATCGTGCCGGTGGGCTCCAAGGGCGGCTTCTTCCCCAAGCAGCTGCCGCGCGGCGGGACGCCCGAGGCGGTGCGGGCCGAGGCCGTTCGCGCCTACAGGACCTTCCTGTCCGGCCTCTTGGACCTGACCGACAACATCGACGCCGAGGGCGAGGTGGTCCACCCCGCCAGCCTGGTGATCCACGACGGCGACGATCCCTATCTGGTGGTCGCCGCCGACAAGGGCACCGCCACCTTCTCCGACATCGCCAACGGAGTGGCCGAGGCCTACGGCTTCTGGCTGGGCGACGCCTTCGCCTCGGGCGGCTCGGCCGGCTACGACCACAAGGCCATGGGCATCACCGCGCGCGGCGCCTGGGAGGGGGTCAAGCGCCACTTCCGCGAGCTGGGCAAGGACATCCAGAAGGAGCCGTTCAGCGTGGTCGGCGTCGGCGACATGTCCGGCGACGTGTTCGGCAACGGCATGCTGCTGTCCAAGGCCATCCGCCTGCTGGCGGCCTTCGACCACCGCCACATCTTCCTCGACCCCAATCCGGACCCGGCCGCGACCTGGGCCGAGCGCAAGCGGCTGTTCGACCTGCCGCGCTCGTCCTGGGACGACTTCGACCGCAAGGCGCTCTCGCCCGGCGGCGGCGTCTTCCCCCGCAGCCTGAAGTCCGTGCCGATCAGCCCCGAGGTCAAGGCCGCCTTCGACCTGAAGGCCGACGAGATGGCGCCGTCCGACCTCATCGCGGCGATCCTCAAGGCGCGGGTGGAGCTGCTCTACCTCGGCGGCATCGGCACCTATGTGAAGGGCCAGGCGGAATCCAACCTCGACGTCGGCGACAAG
Organism: Pseudomonadota bacterium; assembly: GCA_018241335.1. Classification (GTDB taxonomy): domain Bacteria; phylum Pseudomonadota; class Alphaproteobacteria; order Caulobacterales; family Caulobacteraceae; genus Acaudatibacter. The sequence goes on along the minus strand of JAFEEA010000193.1, from coordinate 1,805 downwards.
GCCAACGACGCCGTGCGCGTCAACGGCCGCGACCTGCGCTGCAAGGTGGTGGGCGAGGGCGCGAACCTGGGCTTCACCCAGGCCGGGCGCATCGAATTCGCCCTGGCCGGGGGCCGCATCGACACCGACGCCATCGACAACTCGGCCGGCGTCGACACCTCCGACCACGAGGTCAACATCAAGATCGCCACCGGCATGGCCGAGCGCGCCGGCAAGCTGACCCGCCCCGACCGCGACGCCCTGCTGCAGTCGATGACCGAAGAGGTCGGCCAGCACGTGCTGGCGCACAACTACGACCAGACCCTGGCGCTTTCCCTGCTGGAGGCCGAGGCGGCGGCCGATCTGGATTCCCAGGCGGCGTTCATGACCGACCTGGAGCAGCGGGGGCGCCTGGACCGAGCCCTGGAAGGCCTGCCCGACGCCGTCACCCTGGCCGCGCGCAGGGACGCGGGGCGGGGCCTGACCCGGCCGGAGCTGGCGGTGCTGCTGGCCTACGGCAAGCTGGACCTGTTCGACGACATGATCGACACGGCCGCGCCGGACGATCCCTGGTTCCTGAAGACGCTTGAGGCCTATTTCCCCAAGGCCATGGGCCGGTTCGAGGACGAGCTTCGCCGCCATCGCCTGCGCCGCGAGATCATCGCCACGGTGCTTGGCAACGAGATGATCAACCTTTGCGGCCCGACCTTCCCCGGCCGCCTGCGCGCCGCGGCCGGCTGCGACACCGCCGATCTGGTCGTCGCCTTCGAGGCGGCGCGCCAGGTCCTGCGCTTCGACGAGACCTGGGACCGCGTCGCGGCCCTGGACGGCAAGGCGCCGGCGGCCGGCCAGATCGCCCTCTTCCGGGAGCTGTCCTATGTCCTGCGGGGCCAGACCTTCTGGCTGGCGCGGCGGGCGGCGCGGGACGACACCTCGGTCCAGGCGCTGGTCAGCGCCTACCGCCCCGCCGTCGACAAGCTGAAGACCCTGGTGCCGGCCTTGCTCTCGCCCTTCGAGCAGAAGGCGGCGGTGCGCCGCGCGGCCGGCTGGATCAAGGCCGGGGCGCCCAAGGACATCGCCCACTCGGTGGCCCTGATGCGCCCCCTCACCGTGGCCTCGACCCTGACCGACCTGGCCGCCGGCTCGAGTTGGTCGCTGGAGGCGGCGGCCCGGGTCTACCACCGGGTCGGCGGCGTCTTCGGCTTCGACAAGCTGCGCGCCGCGGCCGGCTCGCGCACGGCCGGCGACGCCTACGAGCGCCTGGCCGTCCGCCGCCTGATCGAGGACATGCTGGCCGAGCAGGCCCAGCTGACCAAGGCGGTGATGACCTTCTCCGGCAAGGCCGAGGCCGGCGACGGCCCGGATCTCGCCAAGGGGGCGGTCACGTCGTGGTCAGCCCTGCGCCCCGACGCCGTCCGCGCCGTCAAGCGCACCCTGGACGAGATCGAAAAGGCCGGCGGCGGCTGGTCCTTCGCCAAGCTGACCATCGCCAACGCCGCCCTGCGCGAGCTGGCGGGGGCGTAAGGGATCGACAGCCGGTCGGCGCGCGGCGCGGCGCCGACAAACTTTGTCCACGAACCACACGAACGGGCCTGCGCCATGCTGAGCGAGACCTCCCCGCGCTTGTTCGTGAGGTTCGTGTCGTTCGTGGTCAAAAGATTCCACGTCGCCCCGAGCGTGGCGCCCGCCCTTGACGCCCCGGCGAATATTCCACATTTGTTCCGGTCGAGCCCGCCCCCACACCCAGCCCGCGCAATAATCTTCCAAACCCGGATGAACCGTTCACCGTTAATTACGGAGATTCAGGGGGGTCCAAACCGGGCGAA
>JAFEEA010000192.1 GCA_018241335.1 Pseudomonadota bacterium | reverse complement strand
CCCGGGCGCGTGGCCTTCGGCGAGGGCGAGGACGAGCGGGTGCTGCGCGCCGCCCAGACCATCGTCGACGAGGGCCTGGCGCGGCCGGTGCTGATCGGCCGGCGGGCGGTGATCGAGGCCGAGGTCAAGCGGCTGGGCCTGCGCCTGGAGTGCGGGCGCCAGATCGAGATCCTGGACCCCGACGTCGACGTCGGGGTGTTCGGGCCCCTGGTCGCCCGCTATCAGGCCCTTGCGGACCGGCGCGGTGTGCCGCCGGCGGACGCGGCGCACCGGGTCGGGGCGCGGCCCAGCGTGGCGGCGGCCCTGCTGCTGGCGGCGGGCCATGTCGACGCGGCCCTTTGCGGCGGCGCGGGCGACTGGTGGACGCACATGACCGACGTCCTGCCCGTGGTGCCGCGCCAGGAGGGGGTGAGCCGGATCTATTCGATAACCTGCCTGGTGCTGCCGACCGGTCCGCTGTTCCTGGCCGACACCCACGTCAACGTCGATCCGACCAGCCAGCAGGTGGCCGAGATGACCCTGCTGGCGGCCGAGGTGGTGCGCCGCTTCGGCCTGACGCCCAAGGCGGCGCTGCTGTCGCATTCCAGCTTCGGGGCCAGCAATTCGCCGACGGCGCGCAAGATGCGCGAGGCCCTGCGCCTGGTCCGCCAGGCGGCGCCGGACCTGGCCGCCGACGGCGAGATGCACGCCGACGCGGCCCTGAAGCCGATCCTGCGCCAACGCCTGGTCACCGCCAGCCCGCTGGAGGGCGCGGCGAATCTGCTGGTGATGCCGGGCCTGGACGCGGCGAACATCGCGCTAACCCTGCTGTCGTCGGTGACCGACGCCCTGCAGGTGGGGCCGCTGCTGCTGGGAGCGTCCAAGCCCCTGCACATCCTGGTGCCCGGCGTCACCGCCCGCGGCATCGTCAACATGACCGCCCTGGCCGTGGCCCAGGGGGCGGCGGGGCGGTAAGCGCCTACTCCTTGGCGCGTTCCACGTAGGAGCCGTCCTCGGTGAGGATGACGACCTTGGTGCCGGCGCTGATGTAGGGCGGGACCATGGTGCGGGCGCCGTTCGACAGGGTGGCGGGCTTATAGGACGAGGAGGCCGTCTGGCCCTTCATGGCCGGCTCGGTGTCGACGATTTCGAGCACCACCCGCGAGGGCATCTCGATGGCGATCGGCACCTCGTTGTGGGTCGAGACCATCACCAGCATGCCGTCCTGCAGGTAGCCGGCGCTGTCGCCGATCACGTCGGCGGGGACCACGATCTGGTCGTAGGTCTGGGGGTTCATGAAGTGGAAGCCTTCGCCGTCCTCGTAGAGGAAGGAGAACTCGCGCTCGTCCACGAAGGCGCGCTCGACCTGTTCGGTGGTGCGGTAGCGTTCCGACACCTTCACCCCGTCGGAGATGCGGCGCATGTCGAGCTGGGTCACCGGCGTGCCCTTGCCGGGGTGGATATTCTGGCTCGTCAGGACGACGTAGAGCTTGCCGTCCATGTCGACGACGTTGCCCTTGCGGAGCGAGCTGGCCTGAACTTTCGCCATGGTGTCCTCAAAGTCTTTGCGCCGGCCCGGCGGGTGAAATGGCGGGGCCGCGCGATTCTGCTGGAGCGATGTGTTGGCGCGCACCTATAGCATCGGCGTCCATATCTCCAGTCGTCTTCGCCTTGTCCGCGAGCGCCTGGACGTCGCAGTCCGGACCCGCCGATGGTGAAGACCCCGCCCGCATCGCCCTGGTGGCGCCCCGAGTCCCACCGGGACCGACGCCCGTTCCTGGTCCTCCGAGGCCGGATCAAGACGGCGATCCGCGCCTGGTTCGAGGCCCGCGACTTCACCGAGGTGGAGGCCGCGGCCCTGCAGGTGTCGCCCGGCAACGAGGCCCATCTGCACGCCTTCGCCACCGAGGCCATCGGGCCGGCCGGCGAGCGCACGCCGCTCTACCTGCACACCTCGCCCGAGTTCGCGGCGAAGAAGCTGCTGGCGGCGGGGGAGCGGCGGATCTTCGACTTCGCCCGGGTGTGGCGCAACCGCGAGCGCGGGCCCCTGCACCACCCCGAGTTCACGATGCTGGAATGGTACCGGGCGGAGGAGCCGTACGAGACCCTGATGGAGGATTGCGCGGCCCTGCTGGCGCTGGCGGCCAGAACCGCGGGGACGACGATGTTCCGCTTCCGGGGGATCGACTGCGATCCGTTCGCGGCGCCCGAGCGGCTGACCTTGGCCGAGGCCTTCGAACGGTTCGCGGGGGTCGACCTGCTGGCCAGCGTCGCCGCAGACGGGAGCACGGATCGTGACGCCCTGGCCGCGTCGGCGACCGGCGCGGGGGTGAGGGTGGCGGGCGACGACACCTGGGCTGACATCTTCAGCCGGGTGCTGGTGGAGAAGGTGGAGCCGCGGCTGGGCGCCGGGCGCCCGACGATCCTTTGCGAATACCCGGTCAGCGAGGCGGCCCTGGCGCGCCCCAAGGCGGCCGACCCGCGGGTGGCCGAACGCTTCGAGCTCTATGCCTGCGGGGTGGAGCTGGCCAACGCCTTCGGCGAACTGACCGACGCCGGCGAACAGCGCCGCCGCTTCGAGGCCGAGATGGCGGAGAAGGCGCGGGTCTATGGCGAGCGCTATCCCATCGACGAGGACTTTCTGGCGGCGCTGGAGATCATGCCGGCCGCGTCCGGCTCGGCCCTGGGCTTCGACCGGCTGGTGATGCTGGCGACGGGGGCCAGCCGCATCGAGCAGGTGCTGTGGACCCCTGTGGCGGGGTAGAGGGCTGCTCGCCCCGAGGAAGGAACGGGGGTGATCCAGGGCTTCACACCCAGGCTCGGCGGGCGTTGAATGCGGTTTCCGCCCCTGGACCCGGAGACCCAGCCATGACCCACACCGGACAATGCTTCTGCGGCGCCGTGACCCTGAAGGTCGAGGGCGAGCCGGAGGGGATGGGCTATTGCCACTGCGCCTCGTGCCGGTCGTGGTCGGGCGGGCCGGTTAACGCCTTCAGCCTGTGGAAGCCCGAGGCGGTGACGATCACCGGCGGAGCGGACCAGATCCTGACCTTCGCCAAGACGCCGATGAGCGAGCGCAAGTCCTGCGCCCGGTGCGGCGGCCACCTGATGACCAATCACCCGACGCTGGGCCTGGTGGACGTGTTCGCCGCCACCTTGCCCACCCTGGACTTCAGGCCGGGGGTGCACGTGAACTATGTGGAGACCGTGCTGCCGATGAAGGACGGCCTGCCCAAGCTTCGCGACTTCCCGGCCGAACTGGGCGGGTCGGGCGAAGCCGTGCCGGAATAGGTCGACCGGGCTCAGCCGCCGGGCGTCGCCGGCCGGGCTGCGAGCGCCTGCTGGCAGGTCTGCAGGCCGTCGAGCGCCGCGCCCAGGCCCTCAACCTCGACCTTGTAGAGGCCGGTGGGCAGGCTCCAGTTGATCCGGCGGGCGCCGCGCAGGGCCGCGACCGTGGCGTCGTTGGGAAGGACCGTGACCAGGCCGCCGGACTTGTAGGCCACAAGCGTGATCGGCTGGCCGCCGTCCACCGAAAGATGGGTGAGGTCGCGGCCGTTGTCATTCCAATCGTGGTGACCGGCGATGAGGACCAGCTTGCCCTGCGTGTCGGTGACCATGACCAGGTCGACGTCGCGCGCCTCAAGCCGCGCGCTGCAGGAGCCGGGCGCATTGGCCAGGGGCGCGACCTTCCAGGGGGCCGGCCGGGCCTGGGCCGGCGCGGCGGCCAGGGCGGCCGCCAGGGCCAGGCCGGCCGCGGCGCAAAGGGTCGATCGCAAGGCAGTCCGGGACATGGCGCGCGCCTCCTCTACCGGGCCGAGCATAGGTCCGGCCCGCACGCCGGCGCAAGGCGGGCCCGATCGCCACCCTGTCCTCGGGGTCGGGCGACACCACGGACCGTTGCCCCGCCGCTGGCTCTGGCCCATATGCCCGCGGATGGCCGACGACGCCCTGCCCTTCCACGCGCCGCGCGCCCCGGCCCCGCCGACACCGCCCAGGCCGACCCTGCGCAGCGCCGCCGCCCTGGCCGAGGCCGGGCTGGTCCCAACCGAGCGGCTGCCCGCGCTGGAGGCGGTGGCGGCGCGCTACGCCGTCGCCATCACCCCGGCGATGAGCGAGCTGATCGCGGCGGCGGACGACGACGATCCCATCGCCCGCCAGTTCGTCCCCACCGAGGCGGAGCTGATCGCCCTGCCCGCCGAGGCCGCCGACCCCGTCGGCGACGAGACCTTCAGCCCGGTGGAGGGGGTGGTGCACCGCTATCCCGACCGGGCGCTGCTGAAGGTGACCCACACCTGCGCGGTCTATTGCCGGTTCTGCTTCCGGCGCGAGATGGTCGGGCCGGCGGGCCAGAAGACCCTGACCCCCGCCGCCTTGGACGCGGCCATGGCCTATATCGCCGGGCGGCCGGAGATCTGGGAGGTGATCGTCACCGGCGGCGATCCCCTGGTGCTGTCGCCCCGTCGGCTGGCCGACGTGATGGACCGGCTGGGCGCCGTCGAGCACGTGAAGGTGGTGCGCTTCCACACCCGACTGCCCACCGTCGATCCCGAGGCGGTGACCGACGATCTGGTGGCGGCCCTGAAGCGCGGCGGCAAGGCGGTGTTCGTGGCCCTGCACGCCAACCACGCCCGCGAGCTGACCCCTGCCGCCCGCGCCGCCTGCGCCCGCATCGTCGACGCCGGCGTGCCCATGCTGGGCCAGACCGTGCTGCTGCGCGGCGTCAACGACGACGCCGAGACCCTGGGCGACCTGATGCGGGCGATGGTCGAGACGCGCATCAAGCCCTACTACCTGCACCAGGGCGACCTGGCGCCCGGCACCAGCCACCTGCGCGTGCCGATCGCCGAGGGCCAGGCGATCCTGAAGCGCCTGCGCGGCCGTTGGTCTGGCCTCTGCCAGCCCACCTACGTCCTCGACATCCCCGGCGGCCACGGCAAGTCGCCGATTGGACCGGGGTATCTGGGCGAGGACGGCGGGGGGCTGGTTGTCGAAGACTACCAGGGCCAAACGCACGCCTATCCGCCGAAGAGCTGAGGCGCCCGCTGCTACGGGTTGACCAGCACCGGATGCAGCAGGGCCGTCGACTTGTCCTGCAGGTCGGCGAGCATCTGCATCTCGATGGCCTTGGCATGCTTGGCCGCGACGAAGTTGTTTCCGAGCTTGCCGATCGCCGTCGCCAGCGCCGTGTCGAGCAGCACCGTATTGCCCTTCGCGTCGACCACCTTCCACTGCACGACGATGGTCTCCTCGAACGGCGCGAAGGTCGTTAGCCCCTTGTTGTGCTCCTCGAAGCGCTGGATCGTCGGCGTCAGGACATAGCTGATAGCCGACAGCTTCTGGGCCTCATCCGCGGATTCCACCACGTGCACGTCGAGACCCATCGCCTTGAGCGTCTGCTCGAGCGTGAGGGACGTGGCCATGCCCAGATTGTTGACGTCGCCCAGCAGATACATCGGCCGCATCAGCTCCGAGGCGTGCGACCAGACCACGGCCTTGAGCTCGGGGGTGATCACCAGCGCGACCGGGATCGGCGCGCCGGCCGCGGCCGGAGCAGCAGCTGCGGCGGGTGTCGGCGATGCGGGCGCCGTCGTCGGAGCCTGCGCGTCAGGCGCGCTTGCCGAGGCGGCGGGCGCGGACGACGCCGCGGGCGAAGCGGCCGGCTGGTCGGGGCCGGCGGCCTGGGCGAGCGCCAACCCCGGCGGCAGCAGCACGGCGGTCGCCAGGGTCAGGCCGAGAATTCTGGAAGACATATGCATGGGATCCTTCAGGATTGAGGCGGCGCGTTTGGTGCCGGCGGTACGGTTGGCGCATGCGCCGTTACGGGAGCTTCGGGGGCCAGGACCGTCTCGAAGACCAGTCCCGCCGCGCCTGGCGGCGCCGGAATGCTCTTTGCCCCGACGCTGAGCCGCAGCCGCCTAAGGTCGACCGCCTTGGCCGCGTGCTTGCAATAGACAAAGCCGGTGGCCGACTGGCCCGGTCCCAGCGTTCGCGAATAGAACTGGCGGACCATCAGATTGCGCTTGATGTCGTCCTGCCGCGCGATCTCGTTACCCGAAGCCAGCAGGATCGGCAGCGAGACCGCAAGGCCGATCGGCCCCGCGGCCATCCCGACGGTGGCGGCGTTCAGGGCCACCGTGCCGCCGGTGTCGTCGACCGTGCTGTGCGAGCGCTCGGCGGCCTGGACCGGCGCCTGGCCATAGGTCAGCCGGATATCGTCGATATCCACCAGGAAGCGCCCGGCCGCCGACCTGTTGCTGACCGACAGCCAGACCGGCAGGACGCCGGCCTTGTTCAGGTCCATGCCAAAATAAAGCTTCTGGTCCACCGGGTCGGCCAGCGGATAGGCGGCGATCGCCAGATCGTCGCGGCCGAACGAGACCAGCTTGTCCGCGCCGGGCGAAACGAAATCGGGGAATGTCGCACTGGCCGCGAGCGTCGCACCAGGCCAAGCCACGGCGGGACAGACGGCGACCGCCGCCGCGAACACGCCGCGGCGCGATATGACCCCTCGCATAAGCCCCCCCCAAAAGCGACCACAGCACTAAAGCCAAGCTAACCATGCCAAGGCGTGCGACTTAGCGTCAAGGTTGCTGCGCGAAGCTGATGGCTAGCCGGCAAGCCGGACCTGCGCCATCGTGGCGCCCATCACGGGTTGAGCCGCTTCGGCGTGCGGCTGATACATCAACGGCATGGGGCTGATCGTCCAACCTTGGAAAATACCGACCGGCCAGCCGGTATGTTGACTCCCCCGCCCCACCCCGCTACGGCCATCTCCCAGAGATCGGAGCGGGCATGGCGACGAGCGGGTCGGCAGCGGGACGGGTGCGGCGGACGCAGGAGGAGCGCAGCGCGGACTCGCGGCGCAGAGTGATTGAGGCCGCCGTCTCGTCGCTGGAGACCAACGGCTACGCCGGGACGACCACCGCGGTCGTCGCGCTGAAGGCGGGCCTCAGTCGGGGCGGCCTGTTCCACCAGTACCCCACCAAGGTCGACCTGATGATCGACGTGGTCGAGGAGACCTACCGCGAGGAGATGGTCGCCTACGACGCCTGGCTGGCCCAGGTGACCGACCCGCACGAGCGCTACTTCGGGCTGATCGACCGGATGTGGGAGCTGCTGCAGCGGCCCAAGGGCATGGCGGTGCTGGAGATCATGGTCGGCGCGCGCAGCGACCCGGTGCTGGCCAAGCGGCTGGCCCCGCTGCAGCGACGGCTGGATCTGAACTCCCAGAAGCTGATCGCCCAGCAGATGGCGAGGGCCGGGGTGGAGGCGACCGCGGACGACGCGCCGATGATGCGCCTGGCGGTGGCGGCGGTGCGGGGGCTGGTGATCGAGAAGATGTTCACCGAACATCCCGAGGAACTGCACGCGGCGGTCAAGCGGCTGCGCGAGATGTTCGAACTCTACCAGCGACATCGCGCCGAGACGGCGGCGCGCGATGGCCGCGGCGGCGAAGGCGGCGGCTAGCCGTGCACTCGTGTCTTGCTCTCACCGCCAACCTGGGCACAGTGCCCGAAGCCGGCGCCTGACGCCGGACCCATGACATCGACAACGGAGGACGCGTGAAAGGCCCGGCCATTTTCCTGGCGCAGTTTGCTTCGGACGAAGCGCCGTTCAACAGCCTGAAGTCGATCGCCGCGTGGGCCGCCAGCCTGGGCTACAAGGGTGTGCAGATCCCCACCTGGGACCGGCGGCTGTTCGACCTGAAGCTGGCCGCCGAGAGCGACGCCTATTGCGACGAGGTGCGCGGGACGCTGGCCGACGCCGGGGTGGA
>JAFEEA010000191.1 GCA_018241335.1 Pseudomonadota bacterium | reverse complement strand
GTCAAGGAACCGCTCAACCGTCGCGCCACGATCCACGTTCAGTTCTGATCGAACGCGACAACCGACTAAGCGAAAGCCCGGCCGAAAGGCCGGGCTTTTTGCTTTGCGCCTGACACCTGCAATCGAGAATCCGCCCCCACGCTCCCATTCGCGCCGGTCGTGAGGTGCGCAGCGGTTCCCCTCTCCCCTTGCCCGATCCGCGAATCTGATGTGATGTTCGCGGTATGTTCTTTCACGCGGCAGATTCAGACGCGGCGGCGCGCGTCGCCCGCGCCCAGGCCAAGCTCGAGGAGCTGGCTGAGATGGGCATGGACGTCGCCCGCTCCGTCCACCGCCGGGTGCTCAAGGACGACGTCCGCGACGCCATGGGCGAGCGTCCGCCGCAGGACGCCCTGGATCTCTCCATCCTCGCCCAGGCCTTCGAGCGCGCCGCCCGCTCCGTCCGCATCACCCTGGCCCTCCAGACCCGCCTCGACCAGCCACAGCGCCTCGTGCAGCCGCGAACGTTCATCGCCGCGATCCCTGCGCACCCCGGCCTCGTCGACCGCCCAGAAGGCCTCCCCCGCGACCGCGAACCCACCCTCGAGCGCGACCACGACCAGGCCCTCACCCTCATCGACGGCCGCCTGACCGAAGCCGCCCCGCTCCCCGAACCCATCCCCCAGATCGTCCGCCGCGTCTGCCAGGACCTCGACACGCCGTTCGACCCGGACCTCTGGACAGATGCCGCCGCTCCCAAGAGCCCGGCGCGTCTGAACCACCCCAAATTCAAACCACGAACCCCACGAACACCCTCCCCATCCAAACCTCACCCTCTCCCACCTAACCCCGCTCATCCCGACGAAAGTCGGGACCCAGGGCGGCCTTGCAGCCACCAGAAACCCATCGGGTTGATCCCGGATCGCGGCCCAGCCTGTGGACACCTGAGAGGCCGCCCTGGCTCCCGGCCTCCGCCGGGATGAGCGGGGGTGAGCTGGAGTGTGAGGATGGATGGCCGGGATCGACGCTCGCCCGTCCCCGCCCCATTCCCAACCACCAAGCACACCAAGCTAGCCCGCGCGGTTCGCCCCGCCGCCGCGGCGCCTTCGTGTGCTTTGTGGTCCCACAATCCCGGCCTCCGCGAGAATGCTCGGGCCCAGGGATCCCCCCGTTCCCCGGCCCGTCGCCGATCCGTCACAGTCTCGTGAGGCCCCCTGCGGCGCCATGACCTAAAGCCTTGATGGCCTTGGGCCACGACGCCACGTTAACCTTTGGTTTACGAAAAAGTCCGTGGACGACCACCCGGCGCCCGTTGACGCTCTGGCAACCATGTGTCCCCATATAGTGGGCTTAGGGGGCGCTTCGCCCACAAGATATAGACGTCAGCGGGGGTCGAGGGGGCTTCCGCAACCGTCTAATAGTTCATGGATTTTGGGGACATGATGGGCAGTGAGGCAAAGCGGGAAGACGGGGTTGAGGTCGCTGCGGCGAGCGCGGTGCGAGTCGCGCCCAAGCCGAAGCTCCAGCTGGTGCGCAAGGTCGAGATCGACCGCTCGCGCGACGACGTCCTGACGGACTTCGGCAAGACCACGCTGGAAGATCGCTACCTGCTGCCGGGCGAGTCCTACCAGGACATGTTCGCCCGCGTCGCCACGGCCTACGCCGACGACGCCGACCATGCCCAGCGCATCTACGACTACATCTCCAAGCTCTGGTTCATGCCCTCCACGCCGGTTCTGTCGAACGGCGGGGCCGGGCGCGGCCTGCCGATCTCCTGCTTCCTGAACGCCGTCGGCGACTCCCTGGAGAGCATCGTCGGCACCTGGAACCAGAACGTCTGGCTGGCCGCCAACGGCGGCGGCATCGGCACCTACTGGGGCGGCGTCCGCTCCATCGGCGAGAAGGTCAAGGGCGCCGGCCAGACCAGCGGCATCATCCCCTTCATCCGGGTCATGGACTCGCTGACCCTGGCCATCTCCCAGGGCTCCCTGCGCCGCGGCTCGGCCGCCGTCTACGTCGACGTGCACCACCCCGAGATCGAGGAGTTCCTGGAGATCCGCAAGCCGTCGGGCGACTTCAACCGCAAGTCCCTGAACCTGCACCACGGCATCTCGATCACCGACGAGTTCATGGAGGCCGTGCGCGACGGCGCCAAGTTCGCCCTACGCTCGCCCAAGACCGGCGAGCCGGTGCGCGACGTCGACGCCCGCCACCTGTGGCAGAAGATCCTGGAACTGCGCCTGCAGACCGGCGAGCCCTACCTGATCTTCTCCGACACCGTGAACCGCGCCCTGCCGCAGCACCAGCGCGAGCTGGGCCTCAAGGTGCGCCAGTCGAACCTGTGCTCGGAGATCATGCTGCACTCCGGCCTCGACCACCTGGGCAAGGAGCGCACCGCCGTGTGCTGCCTCTCCAGCGTCAACGCCGAGATGTTCCTGGAGTGGCGCGACCACCCGACCTTCATCGAGGACGTCATGCGGTTCCTGGACAATGTGCTCCAGGACTTCATCGACAACGCCCCGCCGGAAATGGACCCGGCCTCCTACGCGGCCATGCGCGAGCGCTCGGTGGGCCTGGGCCTGATGGGCTTCCACTCGTTCCTGCAAGGCCAGGGCGTGCCCTTCGAGAGCGCTCTGGCCAAGAGCTGGAACATGCGCCTCTTCAAGCACCTGCGCCGCCAGTGCGACGCCGCCAGCCGGGTGCTGGCCGAAGAGCGCGGGGCCTGCCCGGACGCCGCCGAGCGCGGGGTCATGGAGCGCTTCAGCCACAAGCTGGCCATCGCGCCGACGGCCTCGATCTCGATCATCTGCGGCGGCACCAGCGCCGGTATCGAGCCGATCCCGGCCAACATCTACACCCACAAGACCCTGTCCGGGTCCTTCGAGGTCAAGAACCCCTACCTGGAGCGCGTGCTCGAGGCCAAGGGCCAGAACACCAAGGCCGTGTGGAGCTCGATCCTCGAGAACGAGGGCTCGGTCCAGCACCTCGACTTCCTGAGCCAGGACGAGAAGGACGTCTTCAAGACCGCCTTCGAGCTCGACCAGCGCTGGATCGTCGAGCTGGCCGCCGACCGCACTCCCGACGTCTGCCAGTCGCAGTCGGTCAACATCTTCCTGCCCGGCGATGTCGATAAGTGGGACCTGCACATGCTCCACTGGCAGGCCTGGGAGCGGGGCGTGAAGAGCCTCTACTACCTTCGTTCCAAGTCGGTGCAGCGCGCCGCCTTCGCCGGCGCCGACGCCGCCGAGGCCAGCGCCATCGAGGCCGCCAACGCGCGCACCGACTACGACGAGTGTCTGGCCTGTCAGTAAGGGCCCGTCAGTAGGAGCGTAACAAACTCAAAAGGGGCGTGGGACCGTCGATCCCGCGCCCCTCCTCTCGACCTTGCTAGCCCAGCCGGGCTTCCGCCGCCGCCAGGGCCGCCTTGCCGGCGTCGGGATAGTTCTGCGCCGCCAGGGCCTCGGTCAGGGCCGTCAGGCAGAGGCGCACGTGCCACGGCGTCGCCGAGGCGCCCATCAGGCCGATGCGCCAGATCTGGCCCTTCAGCGGACCCAGGCCTGCGCCGATCTCCAGGCTGTACTTGGCCAGCATCCGCGAGCGCACCTGGGCCTCGTCGATCCCGTCCGGAACCTTGACCGCATTGAGCTGCGGCAGGCGATGGCCGGGCGCGACCAGCAGGCTGAGCCCCGCCGCCTCCAGCCCCGCCACCAGGGCCTCGTGCATGGCCCTGTGCCGGGCGTGGGCCGCGGCCAGGCCCTCTTCCTCGATCACCACCAGGGCCTCGTGCAGGCCATAGAGGGCGTTGATCGGGGCCGTGTGGTGATAGGTGCGGCCGCCTTCGCCGCCCCAGTAGCTCATGATCAGGCCCATATCGAGCAGCCAGTTGCGGGCCTTCTCCTTGCGCCCGGCCACCGCCTCGCGCGCCCTGGGACTCATGGCGAAGGGCGACAGGCCGGGGGGCGCCGACAGGCACTTCTGGGTGCCGGAATAGATCACGTCCGCGCCCCAGCCGGCGGCGTCCACCGGCACCCCGCCCAGCGAGGTCACGCAGTCGACGATGGTCAGGGCGCCGGCCTCGCGCGCGATGGCGCACAGCGGCCCGGGGTCGCTCAGGGCGCCGGTGGAGGTCTCGGCGTGGACGAAGCCCAGGGTCTTGACCTTGCGGCCCTTCAGGGCGTCGGCCACCTTCTGGGCGTCGACCGGGGTTCCCCAGTCGTGCTCGATGCGCAGCACCTCGGCCCCGGCGCGGCCGGCCATGTCGACCATCCGCTCGCCGAACTGGCCGTTGACGGCCACCGCCGCCACATCGCCCGGCTCCAGCAGGTTCATGATCGCCGCCTCCATGCCGGCCGTGCCCGGGGCGGGCAGGGGCAGGCAGGCGTAGCCCGGGGCGTTCATCAGCCGCGACAGGGCGTCCTTGATCTCTTCCATCAGGCCCTGGAAGGCGGGATCGAGGTGACCGACGGTGGGCCGCGACAGGGCCGCCAGCACGCGGGGGCTGACGTCGGAGGGGCCGGGCCCCATCAGGATGCGACGGGGCGGATCGAAGCTCTTCAAGACGGTTCCTCTGCGCGCGGCCTGCCTTGTCCGGCGGGGCCAGGCGGCAGGGTCTTAATCCAACAGCCGCGCTTCTAGCCTCTCGCGCAGCGCCGCGTCGACCCCGAGGGCCCGTTCCAGGTAGGCGTCGGTGGAGCCGTAGCGCGCCTTGATCGCCGCGAAGGCCCGCTCCAGGTAGCCCTCCTCGACGCTCATGGCGACCATCACCGCCCCTTCGGTCGGCGTGCGCCCCGTGGTCTCGGTCATCGCCTGCATGATCACCGGCAGCCGCTTGGCCATCCGCTCGGGATCGTTGGTCAGCATGAAGTCGCTGACGATGTCCTCGTCCGACACGCCCGCCAGGTGGTGCGTCAACGCCGCCAGGATGCCGGTGCGGTCCTTGCCCGCCGCGCAGTGGATCAGCACCGGCCCGTCCAGCTCGGCCAGCGCTTTGAAATACTGCGAATAGAGATAAAGGTGCCGGTCCACGAACGGGGCGTCGTCGTAGTAGTCGAACATGTAGCCCCGGAACGCCTCGGCCGAGAGATCCGATTGCTTGAGGAACAGCTGCCAGGGATCCTCGCCCACGTCGCCTTCGTCGGTGAAGATCACCCGTCCGCTGAAGTCGGGATGCCGGCGCGAGGGCGCCCGCTCGCGCTCGTTCTTGCGGCGCAGGTCGACGATCGCCGCCAGCTTCAGCGCCGCCATCTTCTCCAGGTCGGCGTCGGTGGCCGTGGCGTGGGCCGCCGAACGGTAGAGCAGGCCCCGCTTCAGGCGCCGTCGGCCGGCGGCGGCGTAGTCGCCATAGTCGCGGAAGTTCTCGACGGCTTCGAAGGCGATATGTCTGGTCATGCGCGAACTGTTAGACGGGCCCCGTGACAATGGCGAGACGTCACCTCACGGCAGCTCGCCGATGACCGCCCGCCACGTCTTTCGCGCACCGGACGGCGTCGCCCTGGCCTGGCACGAACTGGGCGCGGGCCGGCCGGTGGTGCTGCTGCACGGCTTCCTCTCCAGCGCCCGTCGCAACTGGTTCGCCCCCGGCCTCGCCCAGGCCCTGGCGGGCGCCGGCCACCGGGTCATCGCCCCGGATTGCCGGGGCCACGGCGACTCCGAGGCGCCGGAAGATCCCGCCGCCTGGCCGCGCGACGTCATGGCCGCCGACGTCGAAGCCCTGATCGCCCATCTCGGCCTCAAAGACTACGACCTGGCCGGCTACTCCATGGGTGGGCGGACGGCGGCGCGGATGATGGTCCGCGGCGCGCGGCCCCGGCGTTGCGTCCTGGGCGGCATGGGCGACGAGGGGATCATGCAGGCCGGCCCCCGCGCCGACGCCTTCGAGGACGCCATCCGCCACGGGGAGCACGCCGCCGACCCCGCCATGGGCCGCGCCATCCACAAGGCCATGGCGGCCCAGGGCCTGAAGCCCGCCGCGATGCTGGGCGTCCTGGCCGCCTTCGCCCCCACTACCGAGGCCGAGCTCGCGGCGGTCCCCACGCCCACCCTGGCGATCCTGGGGCGGGACGATCATGACAATGGCTCAGCCGAGCGCCTCGCGGCGATCATGCCGGCGTGCCGGGCGCTAACGGTTGAGGGGGATCACGGGGCCGTCCCGGCCACGCCGGCCTTCCGCGAGGCGATGCTGGCGTTTCTGGCGTGAGCGCCGCCGCCGGCCCGGCGATGCTAGCCCTCTGTCAGCAACCCGACCCGGACCTGCGGCAAGTTGTGCGGCCACAACCCTGGCGGTTGAATCAATTATGGCGAAGCGACTTTGAATACTGCGACAACTACGGTATTCGTTCGACTCATTTGTAGTTAATCGCAAATTTAGACTATTATTTTGGACTTTGTTGACTGGCAAAGGCGCGCACTGACGCCCTCGGTTGAGGGGGTTTGTCATGGGCAAGTGGTTACAGGGATGCGCCGTCATGGCGCTGGTGGGCAGCCTGGGGGGCCAGGCGTTCGCCCAGACCCAGTCGGTCTATGTGCGTGAGGTTCCGGTCATGGCCGCGCCGGCCCTGGCGACGCAGGACGAGTTCGCCGGGCCGCCCGACACGCCCCTGCCGCCCGGCGTCCTGCCCGGCACCCTCGACGCTCAGTACGTGCGCTGGCAGGCGGCCCACGCGGCCGAGGTCCACCAGCAGGATGCGTCCGCCGACGTCGCCGCCACTGCCTCCAACGGCGGCATGCCCGTCCAGGTCGCCGAGGCCGCGCCCCCCGCCGCCCCTCCCGGCCAGAGCCAAGGCCCGACCTTCGACATCGCCCCGCGCCTGCTGGACGCGGCCAGCGCCTTCGACGACTACATGACCGCCGCCGCCCAGGTGCGGCCGCAGTTCGCCGACGGCGGCCAGGTGGCCAAGGTGGTCGACGTCGGCGCCGGCTACGAGGCCCGACAGCTGCAGACCGGCGCCATTGCCTACGCGGCCCTGGTCGCCCTTCACGACCCGCAGTTCGTTATGCAGATCCGCGCCATGGGCGGCGACCCGCGCGCCCTGGCCGAACAGATCCTGGCCGCGCCCCAGGGGGTGATGGGCGTCCCGGGCGCCGACCAGACGGCGGCTCGGGTGGCCGCGGCCCTGCGCGAGCGCGGCGCCGGGGTGCTGGACGCCGGCAAGGCGATCAAGCAGTCGGCCTATGATGTCCAGCGCCAGGCGTGGTCGCGCAGCTTCGTCGCCGATCCCCAGGCCGCTCTGGCCCGGGTCAAGTACAACTCGACCCAGGTCGCCCGCGCCGACGGCGCCCGCGTCCAAAAGCTGATGCTGACGGTGTCGGCCGGCCAGCCGGGGCAGCCCGGCGCGGGGATGCGCTCGGGCGTCGTCACGCGCGGCATGGCCCTGGCGGCCCTGACCGTGCTCGGCCAGGCCGGCGAGGCCAACGCCGATCGCCTGGAGATCCTGACCAGCGACATGGTCGCCGCCAACTGCCTGCGCATGTCCAAGCTGAACTTCTACCAGTGCATGGCGGTGGCCGGGCCTCAGTACGAAGACCTGTTCTGCGTCGGCCAGCACGGCCTGATGGACACGGCCAGCTGCATGATCTCGGCCGTCGACGACACCAGCGGCGCCCCGCCCGCGGCGATCCGCACAGCCGACGCCCAGGGCGAGATGGAACTGACCGAGCGCCAGGCCATCGAGCGCGGCTACAGCCACTAGCCGGGTGTGAATGCTCAACCCGTTGTCCCCGGGGGCGAGGGTACCCGATACCCTCACACCCCTCACGCCGTCATCCTGGGGCGTCAGTCCCCAGGATCCATACGCGCTATAGAACGGTCCGCGAGCGGCAGCGGAGCGGCGCAG
>JAFEEA010000190.1 GCA_018241335.1 Pseudomonadota bacterium | reverse complement strand
GAGTTGCAGATCCAGCACGATCCGATCCGCATCGAGCGCTACTGGAACGCCATCGTCTCGGCCTGGTACCCGGGCGGGCGCAGCGATCCGGCCCTGACCATGCTGTGCTTCGATTGCGAGGACGCGCAGGTCTGGCTGTCCGAGGCGCGGCCGGTGAGGTTCGCCTGGGAGATCGCCAAGGCCAACGCCATGCGCCAGCAACCGGACGTCGGCGGGCGGGTGCACCTGGACTTTCACTAGTCGCGGCCGTGTCAAAGCTCCGGGGCAGGCTGCTTGATAGGCCGGACTTGGACAGCGGCATAAAACGTTGCGGGGCTTAGATTTTTATTCGGCGGCCTTGGGTCGGGTTCCAGACAGTCTCAAGCTTGGGTGCTCGCTAGCGTGCAACCGTCGCTCCGCCGCGACGTTCGATTCGCCATGACGAGACCGCTTCACCCCTTGACGAACCGCCTGCTCAACGCGCTCGGCCCGGAAGACCATGGCCTGCTGACCCCCTTCATGACCGTGGTGGATCTGGAGAAGGGGCGCCTGCTCTATGATCCGGGCGACGAGATCGACACCGTCTATTTTCCGCACAACACGGTCGTCTCCTTGATGACCCTGATGCGCAATGGCGCGGCCATCGAGAGCGCGACCATCGGGCGCGAGGGGGCGCTGGGCCTGATGGCCGCCGCCGCGCCGCGCCAGTCGCTGAGCCGGGCGATCATCCAGGTGGGCGGGCGGGCCTCCAGGATCAGCGCGGCGCATCTGCACCAGGCCTGGACCCGCAGCGCCCAACTGCGCGCCCTGGTGGACCGGCACACGGACGCGCTCTACGGCCACGCCATCCAGTCGGTGGCCTGCAACGCCCTGCACTCCGTGGAGGCGCGCTTCTGCCGCTGGCTGCTGTCGTGCCACGACCGCATCGACAACAACACCGTGAGCCTGACGCAGGAGTTCCTGGCCGACATGCTGGGTGTCCAGCGCACCACCGTCACCGCCGTCGCCGGAGCCCTGCAGGCCAAGGGCCTGATCCGCTATCGCCGCGGCGTCGTGGATATCCTGGACCGGGCCGGGCTGGAGGCCATGGCTTGCGAGTGTTACGGCGCGGTGCGGCGGACGTACGAGCGCCTGTTGCCCGTGCCATTCGACTGACGGTCCGCCGCCAAAGAAAGCCCCCTCCCCTTTCAGCGCAGGCAGCCGGCCGCCACTCCCGGAGGGACGGGATGGGGCGTCGATCCGGACGCGCGCGGCGAAAGGGAAAGGGGCCAGGGTTCCCGCGGCCCTGGCGCAGGCCGCGGGACGTCAGCGCCTGTGCAGGGTCATCCGCAGCCCGTACTTTGGCCGCAGGGTGACATTGGCCTGGAGCGCCACCTCCTGGTCCGGCGCGAGGCGCAGGGTGTAGCGCTGGGCCAGGCTGGCGAGGATCAGAACGGCCTCGTTCATGGCCAGGACCTGGCCGATGCAGACGCGCGGGCCGCCGCCGAAGGGCAGATAGGCGAAGCGATGGCGCCCGGCGCTGCGCTCGGGCAGGAAGCGATCGGGGTCGAAACGGGCCGGCTGGTCCCAGAGCTTGGCGTGGTGATGCAGTATCCAAGGCGCGATGGCGATGTGCTCGCCCTTGCGCACCTTCAGGCCGCAGATCTCGTCGTCCGCCTTGGCGACCCGGGCCGAGATGCCGGGCGCGGTGGGATAGACGCGCATCGATTCCTCGATCACCCGGCGCGTATAGGCCAGCTTGGACAGGTCGTCCTGGGTGGGGGTGCGGCCGCCGAGGACCTCCGCCAGCTCGGCGTGCAGGCGCGCCTCCGCCTCGGGATGCTGCGAGAGCAGGTACCAGGTCCAGTTCAGGGCCTGGGCGGTGGTCTCGTGGCCGGCGATGAAAATGGTGATGACCTGGTCGCGGATCTCCCGCTCCGTCATGGCGGCGTCGCCGCTGTCGAGATGGGCGGTGACCAGCCGGCCCAGCAGGTCGGCGGCGGGCCCTTGCGGATCCTTCTCGCGGGCCTCGATCATCCGGCGGATGGCGGCGTCCAGGGGGCGGAACTGTTCGGCCATTCGGCGCTCGCGCCGCCGCATGCGGATCGGCCCGGTGATCGGCAGGATGTCGAGGATGTTGAACTGGCTGATGTCGAAGCCGTCCTTCATGCTGTCGGCCACCAGGCCGATGACGTCGTCTGTGTCGACCGAGAACATGGTCCCGGCGATGATCCGTAGCGTCAGTCCGCTCATGTCCGAGGGCAGGTCGACCACGCCGCCCTCGGGCACGGCGTCCCACCGGCCGTAGAAGGCGTCACAGGCGCGGGTGATGGCCGGGCCGTAGCTGGCGACGCTGCGCGGATCGAAGGCGGGGGCCATGATGCGCCGATGCCGGCGCCACAGGTCGCCCTCCGTGCCCACCAGGCCATCGCCGAACAGGGCCCGGAAGAAGCGCTGCTCCATCTCGCTCTTGGGATAGTTGGCGACGTTGTCGACCAGCACCCGCTTGACGCCGGCGGGATCGCTGACCAGCACGACCGAGCCGGTGATGGTGCGCAGGCGGAAGACCAGGTCCTCGTAGGCGCGCGGCGTCAGGTTGCCGAAGACCTGATTCTGGCGCGCCTTGCGGGCGGCCTCGCCGCGCAGCTTTCGCGGATCGGCGAAGCCCGGCAGGGCGGGGGCGCCGAAGGCCGGAATCGTGGCCGCCGCCGGGGACGGGGCGGTCATGGTCGCAAGCGTCGTCACGGACATCGCTTTACCTCCCTATTCGCAGAAGACGCGGACCTTGGCGTGGCTGTCGTCGACGTCCACGGTGAGGTCGCTGAGCTGGTCGACCAAGTCCTCGAGGTTCTCGGGACGCAGCTGACTTAAGTCGAAGGGCATGCCCTGGCGGGCCAGGGCGGCGTTGATCTGTTCCCGGGCCTGGACGGGAAGCAGGGCCGAGAGGCGCACGCCGGCGCGCAGTAGCTGCATCGGCACGCGCACATTGACCTTGGCCGGCCCCGACGGGTCGTTGGAGTCCACCACGACCCGCAGGTACTTGGCGCGGCTGGGACGTGGGTCCGGGCGAGGGTCGGCGTAGGGGCCGGTGGGCTCGCCCAGGGCGGCGATCAGGCGCTCGGCCTCGTCGGCGGTGATCTTGCCTTCGGCGAGCATGCCCAGGATCTGGCGACGGTCTTCACTCATCGGATGGCCTTCAGGTGATGTGGACGAACACGGACGCGTCGGGGGCCTCGACCTCCACATGCGTCCCGGACAGGGCGCAGAACACCGCGCCCAGCCGGCTCAGGGCGGAAAAAGGGTTGATGCCGGAGAGCGCGCCGAGGACCATGACGACCGGCACGATGATCACCAGCAGCGGCGCCAGCAGGATCCAGATCAGGAACAGCGGCAGCCAGACGCGGGTCGGCCTTTCGCCCTGGGCCAGGACACGCACGGTAAGGACCAGGGGGATCACTTGAGGGCCTCCAGGGCCTTGACCGCCTCGTCGGCGGAAAGCTCGCCGCGGCGCAGGCGGTCCAGCACCTCGGCGCGGGAGGGCTTGGGCGCCATGTCCACGAACTCGAGCTTGTCGGCGATGCGGTTCAGCCGCGCCTTCACGGTCGGGTAGCTGACCCCGAACACCTGCTCCATCTCCTTGATCGAGCCGTGGCTGCGCAGGAAGGCGGCGACGAACACCTGGTCCTCGGCCGAAAGACGCGCCAGCTCGGGCAGGGCCCAGCGCCCCTCGATGGCCACATCCTTGCCGACCAGCCGCACCCGCTCGACCACGAAGGCGTTGTCGCGTGTCAGCTCCGTCAGCTCCTGCCACTCCGCCGGGTCGCCGTCAGCCATGGGTTCCTCATCGATCTCGAAGTGAGACTTAAGTTTTTTAATTTTTGGAATCAAGAAAATTAAATTTCATGATCGGAGGGCGCCGGGGGACGGGTCCAGACCGAGGCGCTTGCATCCGCCGGCGCATCGGGTTTCATCGAACTGTCACATAGCGGCGCCAGAACGCCCCGGACTCACGCGGAGACGATCCATGACCAAGCGCAAGCTGCTTCTCACCGGCCTGGCCCTGACGGCCGGCCTGGCCCTGGCCGCGTGCGGCGGCGGGGGCGGCTCGTCGGCGTCTGGCGGCGGCCAGGGCCTTTCGGGGGCCGGCGCCACCTTCCCCGCCCCGCTCTACGCCAAGTGGGCCGAAGCCTATAAGGCCGCGACCGGCCAGACCCTGAACTACCAGGCCATCGGCTCGGGCGGCGGCATCAAGCAGATCGAGGCCAAGACCGTCGATTTCGGCGCTTCCGACAAGCCGCTGAAGCCCGAGGAGCTGGATAAGCAAGGCCTCTACCAGTTCCCGACCGTGATGGGCGGCGTCGCCCCGATCGTGAACCTGCCGGGAATCGCGCCCGGCCAGATCAAGCTGACCGGCGCGGTGCTGGGCGACATCTACATGGGCGCCATCAAGACCTGGAACGCGCCGCAGATCGCGGCCCTCAATCCCGGCGTCGCCCTGCCCAACCTGCCGATCAGCGTCGTGCACCGGGCGGACGGCTCGGGCACCAGCTTCCTCTTCACCTCGTACCTGTCGGGCCAGAACCCGACGTGGTCGTCCAAGGTCGGGGCCAGCGACGCGGTGAACTGGCCGACGGGGATCGGCGGCAAGGGCAACGACGGCGTCGCCGCCTTCGTGAAGACCACGTCCGGCTCGATCGGCTACGTCGAGTACGCCTACGCCAAGCAGAACAAGATGACCTACGTGGACCTGAAGAACCACGACGGCCAGTTCGTGGCGCCGGAAGCGACCGCCTTCGCCGCAGCGGCGGCGGGCGCCGACTGGACCAAGGCGCCGGGCAACTACCTGCTGCTGCTCGACCAGCCGGGCGCCAAGTCGTGGCCGATCACCGGGGCGACCTTCATCCTGATGCACAAGACGCAGGCCGACGCGGCCAAGGCCAAGGCGGCCCTGAGCTTCTTCGACTGGGCCTACAAGAACGGCGACCCCACGGCCGCGTCGCTGGACTACATCAGCCTGCCGGCCGAGGTGAAGGACTTGGTCCGCAAGCAGTGGGCCGCGACCCTGAAAGGCCCGGACGGCAAGCCCGTCTATCCCTGATCGCGCCCGCGCTGGCGTCGGCGCGCGTGAGCGGATAGGCCTTGGCCTCCAACCGGGAGGATAGGGCTTGTCCGCTTCGTCGCCATCTCAGTCCCGCCTGACGCCACTGCGCATCACGGGCGCGCGGGTGGTCGTCACCTGTCCCGGGCGCAACTTCGTCACCCTGAAGATCGAGACCGACCAAGGGGTGTATGGCATCGGCGACGCGACCCTGAACGGGCGCGAGAAGGCGGTGGTCGCCTATCTGGAGGACCACGTCGTCCCGGTGCTGATCGGGCGCGACGCGCGGTCAATCGAGGACATCTGGCAATACCTCTATCGCGGCGCCTACTGGCGGCGCGGACCGGTGACCATGCGCGCCATCGCCGCCGTGGACGTGGCCCTGTGGGACATCAAGGCCAAGGCCCTGGGGACGCCCCTCTACGACCTGCTGGGCGGGCCGAGCCGCCACGGGGTGATGGTCTATGGTCACGCCAACGGCGCCGACATCGCCGAGACGGTGGACGAGGTCGAGCGCTACATCGGCCTCGGCTACAAGGCGGTGCGCGCCCAGAGCGGCATTCCCGGCGTGGACAAGGCCTACGGCGTCGGGCGCGGGCAGATGTTCTATGAACCCGCCGACGCGGCCCTGCCCACCGAGACGGTGTGGTCGACGGCCAAGTACCTTGGCCATACGCCGAAGCTGTTCGAGGCCATCCGCGAACGGGTGGGTTTCGACACCCATCTGCTGCACGACGCCCACCACCGGCTGACCCCGCTGGAGGCGGCGCAGCTGGGCAAGGCGCTGGAGCCCTGCCGCCTGTTCTGGCTGGAGGACGTGACCCCGGCGGAGAACCAGGAGGCGTTCCGGCTGATCCGGCGGCACACGACCACGCCCCTGGCGGTAGGCGAGGTGTTCAACACCCTGTGGGACTGCAAGGACCTGATCCAGGAGCAGCTGGTCGACTACATCCGTGCCACCATCGTCGGCGCGGGCGGGGTCACGCACCTGCGCCGGATCGCCGACTTCGCCTCGGTGTGGCAGGTGCGAACAGGCTGCCATGGCGCCACGGACCTGTCGCCGGTGACCATGGGCGCGGCCCTGCACTTCGACACCTGGGTCCCAAACTTCGGGGTCCAGGAATACATGCGCCACACGCCGGAGACCGACGCGGTCTTCCCGCACGCCTACACCTTCGCGGACGGGCTGCTGTTTCCCGGGGACGCGCCGGGCCACGGGGTCGACATCGACGAGGCCCTGGCCGCGAAATACCCCTACGAGCCAAAGCAACTTCCGGTCGCGCGGCTGGAAGACGGGACGATGTGGAACTGGTGAGCCCGCGCGTCCCGACCCTCGCCGACCCGCCGAACTTCCGCCTGGCCGGCCAGGCGGGGCCGAGGCTGGACCTGGCCTCCGACACCGCCGCCACGGCGCATGTGTTCGTGCTGGCGGACGACGTCGTGCGGGTGATGGTGCTGCCGGAGGGGCGGCTGAAGGGCCCCAGGTCCTGGGCGATCGCGCCCGGCCAGGACGATTGCCCGGCGGATGGACGCGACCGGTTCGACGTCTCCGGGTTCGATCCGCCGCCCCTGAGGGTCGAGGAGCACGTCGGTCGGCTAACCATCTCCACGGCGCGGCTGTCGCTGTCGATCCGCCTGGCGGGGCTGTCGCTGAGCTGGCGACAGCGCGGCGCGGACGGCGAGTTCCACCCCATCGCCCGGGACCGGCCGACCCAGGCCTATGACTTCGGCTGGTGGGACGGACGCGCGCATCACTACCTGGCGCGCAAGACGGGCGAGCGCTACTTCGGGCTGGGCGAGCGGAGCGGGCCGACGGACCGGGCGGGCGGGCGCTATCGCCTCAGCAACCTCGACGCCATGGGCTACGACGCGGCGTCGACCGATCCGCTCTACAAGCACATCCCGTTCTACATCACACACCAGTCGGGGCCGGCCGGGGCCTTCGGCCTCTTCTACGACACCCTGTCGGACTGCGCGTTCGACTTCGGGAGGGAGTTCGATAACTACCACGGCCATTACCGCGGCGTCGTGTCCGAGCATGGCGACCTGGACTACTGGCTGATCGCCGGGCCGGACATGGGCCACGTGGTGCGGCGCTTCACCTGGCTGACCGGGCGGCCGGCGCTCATGCCCCGCTGGGCCCTAGGGTACTCCGGCTCGACCATGAGCTATACCGACGCGCCGGACGCCCAGGCGCGTATGGCCGGGTTCCTGGAGGGCTGCGCGGCGCACGACATCCTCTGCGACAGCTTCCACCTGTCGAGCGGCTACACCTCGATCGGGCCCAAGCGCTATGTCTTCCACTGGAACCGGGACAAGTTCCCCGATCCAGCGGGGTTCGTGGAAAGCTACGCCTCCGCCGGGGTGCGGCTGATCCCCAACATCAAGCCGTGCCTACTGCGCGACCATCCCCTGTTCGAGGAAGCGCGGGCGTTGGGGCTGCTGGTCGCCGAGGCGGACGGCCAGCCGGCCTGGGTGCAGTTCTGGGACGAGGTGGGCGCCTATCTCGACTTCACCAATCCCGCCGCGGCGGACTGGTGGAAGGCCAAGGTCAACAGCGCCCTGCTGGACGTCGGCATGGCGGGGACGTGGAACGACAACAACGAGTTCGAGATCCTGTCGAAGAGGGCGATGGCCCACGGCTTCGGCCAGCCCCATCCGGCCCGCGAGACCAAGCCGCTGCAGACCCTGGCCATGATCCGCGCCTCCCGCGCCGCTCAGGTCGCCCATGCGCCTGACAGGCGCCCGTTCCTGGTCTCGCGGGCGGGCGCAGTGGGCATGCACCGCTATGTGCAGAC
>JAFEEA010000018.1 GCA_018241335.1 Pseudomonadota bacterium | reverse complement strand
CGTTTCGCCGTGCCCACCGGCCTGATGATGGCCATCCCGCGCGGCTACGAGGGGCAGGTGCGGCCGCGCTCGGGCCTGGCCTTCAAGTCGGGGATCACCTGCCTCAACAGCCCTGGCACCATCGACGCCGACTATCGCGGCGAGGTGAAGGTGATCCTGATCAACCACGGGGCCGAGGACTTCGTCATCCGCCGCGGCGACCGCATCGCCCAGCTGCTGATCACGCCGGTGGAACAGGCCGTCTGGGAAGAGGTCGAGAGTCTGGACGACACCGCCCGCGGCGCCGGCGGCTTCGGATCGACCGGCGGGCGCTGACCGGCCCGGCGAGGCCTGATCCCCTCATCCTCCCGCCGCCCTCGCGCGGGCCCCTCCTTCTCCCGATGGGAGAAGGGATTGAACCTTCGCAGGTCGATACTGTGAACACCTCTCCCGGAGGGAGAGGGAGGGGCCCGCGCCCGTCAGGACGTGGGAGGGTGAGGGGTTACGCCCTCACACCGCGTCCAGGGCCGGCGGCTTTTCGAAGCCGCCCAGGGCCTGCTCGATGGCCTCGGCCACGGCCAGGGTGCGGCCGTCGGCGCCGCGCGGGCCGATGATCTGCACCCCCACCGGCAGGCCCTCGTGGGTGCGGGCGGCGGGGACGACGGTGGCGGGCAGGCCCAGCGCCGTGGCCAGGGCGATCCAGCGAAGCATGGCGGTGTAGGGGATCTTGCTTCCGTCCGAGCAGCGCAGGGTGCGGTTCTGGAACGGCCGGTGGTCGTGCGGGAACGGCGCCACGGGGGTGATCGGGGCGATGATCACGTCCAGGCGGGCGAAGACGTCTCGCACCTGTTCGGCCAGGCGCGCGCGCACCTCGTTGGCCTCCAGCCATTCGGCATGGCTGGCGGTGTAGGCCAGGGTCAGCCCGGCCCAGCCGTCGGTCCCGACGCCCATCGCCCGCGCCAGCTTGGCCGGCCCGCGCATCCGTTCCAGCGATCGGCGCTGAGCGGGGGCAAGGTCGGTCCCCACCACCGAGCCCAGCAGCACCTGGTAGGCGGCCAGCAGGGCCGGCGCGTCCACGGGGCCGGTGACCGGGCGCACGTCGACGCCCACCGCGCGCAGGGCCTCGCCGAACCCTTCCACGGCCTGGCGGATCTCGCCGTCGAGGAGGAAGGCCGGTTCGTCCAGCCACAGCCCCACTTTCAGCCCCTTGAGTTCCGCCGGCGGGGCCTTGGCGGCCAGGGGGCCGTGCTCGATCACCGACAGCAGCAGGCGAAGGTCGCGGGCCGAGCGCGCCATGGGGCCGACCACGTTCAGGTCGCGTTCGGCGCGGGTTCCCGGCGCCGGCGGCACATGGCCGATCTGCGAGACCATTCCCCAGGTCGGCTTGTGAGAGAAGACACCGCAGAAGCTGGCCGGCACGCGCAGCGACCCGCCGATGTCGGACCCCAGCTCCAGCGCCGAGACGCCGCTGGCCAGGGCCGCCGCCGAGCCGCCGGACGATCCGCCCGTGGTGCGCTCCAGGTCCCAGGGATTGTTCGTGGTTCCGTGGAGGGCGTTGTAGGTCTGCCAGTCGCCGGCCATCACGGGGGTGTTGGTCTTGCCCCATATCACCGCCCCGGCGCGCTTGAGGTGGCCCACCGCCGCCGCGTCGCCTGCCCGCCGGTGGCGCAGGGCGTCGAGGCCCGACGAGGCCGGCATGCCTTCCACGTCGAAGGTGTCCTTGACCGTCATGGGCAGGCCGGCGAGCGGGCCCACGACCTCGCCCTTGGCCCTCAGGTCGTCCATCGCCCGGGCCCGCTCGCGGGCGCGCTGGAGGTCCTGGGCGACGACGGCGTTGATCCGGGCGTGGACCTGGGCGTTGCGGGCCACCGAGGCTTCCAGCAGGTCGAGGGCCCCGATGCGCCCGCTTTCCAGCGCCGCCAGCTGGCCGGTGGCGTCCAGGGAGAGGATATCGGGCATGCCAGTCTCCTTACCCTGTCCCGGGTCCCGGCCGCCGGCTCAGCGCCGGAAGCCGAGCACGTCCTTCATGTCGTAGAGTCCCGCCGGGCGGCCGGCCACCCAGGCCGTGGCGGCCAGGGCCCCGCGGGCGAAGAGGCTGCGGTCCCGGGCCGAATGGGAAAAGGTCAGGATCTCGTCCTCGGCGGCGAAGATCACGCTGTGCTCGCCGACGATGCCGCCGGCGCGCAGCACCGCGAAGCCGATATCGCCCTCGCGCCGGGGGCCGGTGATGCCGTCGCGGGCGCGCGCCGCCACCTGGCCCAGGCCCACGCCCCGCCCGTCCGCCGCCGCCTCGCCCAGCATCAGGGCCGTGCCCGAGGGCGCGTCGATCTTGCGCTTGTGGTGGGATTCCACGACCTCGATATCCCAGTCGTCGGCGGGCAGGCGCCGCGCCGTCTCCTCGACGATGCCGGCCAGGATGTTGACCCCCAGGGAATAGTTGCCGGACTTGACGATGGCGATCCTGGCCGCCGCCGCCGCCACAGGCGCCTCCTCCTCGGCGGTGAAGCCGGTGGAGCCGATCACCAGGGCCGCCTTGCCGATCGCCGCGGCCCGCGCGGCCAGGGCCGCCGAGGCCGAGGCCAGGGTGAAGTCGATGACCACGTCGCTTGTCGCCAGGGCCTCGTCGGCGGTGACCAGGGTCATGTCGCCCAGGGCCTGGCCCTCGGTTCCCGGCCGATCGAAAAGGGCCGAGAGGGTCAGGCCGCCCCGCTGGCGCACCCCGGCGGCCAGCACCGTGCCCATGCGGCCGAGCGCGCCGGCGATCCCGACCCGAATTTGCGCCCCGTCACTCATCCGAAAGGTCCATCCTGAAGCGTCCGCCACCGCCCCGCCCGGCAGGGCCGGGACGCGGATCGTCACCGCTATAGGCGCAACGCCGCCGGCCCGGTCAATCCCAAGGCGCAAAAGCGCTCGTTTGGGACGCAACGGGAACCTCCGGGGGCCGCTCCCGACCCCAAGGCGGGCGCCTGACGTCGCGGCACGAGGCAAGAACGCCGGTTGTCCCGCCGGTGCGTGGCGGCTAGGTTGCGCCCCTTTTCAAATATTGGGGGGGAGGCGCGGGCCTCGAGTCCGACGCCCCGGAAGTAACGCCGTATGAGCGACGCAGAGAAACGCACCTTCACCGACGACGAGGCCCTGGCGTTCCACAAGCACCCGACGCCGGGCAAGATCGCGGTGGTCCCGACCAAGCCGATGGCCACTCAGCGCGACCTGTCGCTGGCCTATTCGCCGGGCGTGGCCGTGCCTGTGCTGGCGATCGCCGACGACCCGGACCTCGCCTACGACTACACCTCCAAGGGCAATCTGGTCGCGGTGGTCTCCAACGGCACCGCGATCCTCGGCCTCGGCAATCTGGGGGCCCTGGCCTCCAAGCCGGTGATGGAAGGCAAGTCGGTCCTCTTCAAGCGCTTCGCCGACGTCGACTCCATCGACATCGAGGTCACCGCCACCGACCCGGACGAGATCATCACCGTGGTCAAGAACATCGGCGTCAGCTTTGGCGGCATCAACCTGGAAGACATCAAGAGCCCCGAGTGCTTCCGCATCGAGACCGAGCTGCAGGAACTGCTCGACATCCCGGTGTTCCACGACGACCAGCACGGCACGGCGATCATCTCGGCCGCCGGGCTGATGAACGCGTGCGAGATCACCGGCCGTAAGCTGGAGGATATCAAGCTGGTGCTGAACGGCGCCGGGGCGGCGGGGATCGCCAGCCTGGAGCTGGTCAAGGCCATGGGCGTGAAGCCCGAGAACTGCATCGCCGTCGACACCAAGGGCGTCATCTACCGCGGCCGCACCGACTCCATGAACCAGTGGAAGAGCGCCCATGCGGTCGAGACCGACGCGCGCACCCTGGCCGACGCCATGAAGGGCGCCGACGTGGTCATGGGCCTGTCGGTCAAGGGCGCGATCACCCAGGACATGGTCAAGTCCATGGCCCCCAACCCGATCATCTTCGCCATGGCCAATCCCGATCCGGAGATCACCCCGGAAGAGGCCCACGCCGTGCGCCCCGACGCCATCGTCGCCACCGGACGCAGCGACTATCCCAACCAGGTCAACAACGTCCTGGGCTTCCCCTACATCTTCCGCGGCGCCCTGGATGTGCGCGCGCGCCGCGTGAACATGGACATGAAGATCGCCTGCGCCAACGCGATCGCGGCCCTGGCGCGCGAGGACGTGCCGGACGAGGTCGCCGCCGCCTACCACGGCCGCCACCTTCGCTTCGGCCCCGAGTACATCATCCCCTCGCCGTTCGATCCGCGGCTGATCTGGTACATCCCGCCGTTCGTGGCCCAGGCGGCCATGGACACCGGCGTGGCGCGCAAGCCGATCCCGGACATGGACGCCTATCGCGAGTCCCTGGCCCGCCGCCTGGATCCCACCGCCGGCTTCCTGCAGAAGATCTCCGGCGCCGTTCAGTCCGCCCCGCCCAAGAAGATCGTCTTCGCCGAGGGCGAGGAACCGTCGGTGATCCGCGCCGCCTACGCCTTCCAGAGCCAGGGCCTGGGCAAGGCGATCCTGATCGGGCGCGAGGAGCTGGTGCAGGAGAACATGCGCCTGGCCGGCCTCGATCCCGCCGACGTGGACCTGGAGATCGTCAACGCCCGCGTCTCGCGCCACAATCCGGAGTTCAGCGACTTTCTCTACGGGCGCCTGTCGCGCAAGGGCTACCTGAAGCGCGACGTGCAGCGCCTGATCAACCAGGACCGCAACTCCTTCGGCGCCTCGATGGTCGCCCTGGGCTACGCCGACGGCATGGTCACCGGCGTGACGCGCAGTTTCGACCAGGCCCTGGACGAGGTGCTGCGGGTCATCGACCCGGCGCCGGGCGGGCGGGTGATGGGCATGTCCATCGTCCTCGCCAAGGGCCAGACCATCTTCATCGCCGACACCAACGTCACCGAGATGCCCGAGGCCCAGGAGCTGGTCGAGATCGCCTGCGAGGCGGCCGGCACGGTGCGCAAGCTGGGCTTCCAGCCGCGCCTGGCGTTCATGTCCTATTCCTCGTTCGGCAGCCCCATGGGCCAGCGCTCGGCCAAGGTGCGCGAGGCGGTGGAGATCCTCGACCGCACCGCCGGCATCGACTTCGAGTATGAGGGCGAAATGCCCCCCGAGCTGGCCCTCGACCCCCACGCGCGGGAGAACTATCCCTTCATGCGCCTGTCGGGCCCGGCGAACGTCCTGATCATGCCGGCCATCCACTCGGCCTCGATCTCCACCAAGCTGCTGCAGTCCCTGGGCGAGGCGACCGTGGTCGGCCCGCTGCTGCTGGGCCTCTCCAAGCCGGTGCAGATCTGCCCCCTGTCGGCGTCGGTCTCCAAGATCCTGAACATGGCCATGATGGCGGCTTACGAGCAGCCGTTGGTCGAAGCGGAAGGGTAGGGGATCATGGTCTCGTGAGCGCGCGCGTGTTGCATCATCGCTAGGGGCTGACCGGCTTCCCGGAGGGGGAGGCGGGCGCGCCCGCCTTTCCTTCATTCCAGTCTCGGGAGCACGCCATGCGGACGCGCGGCGCGATCGGTATCGATTTCGGCACCACCAACACGGTCATCTCGACCACGGACGCGGACGGCCGCGCCCACCTCATCGTCTTCCCCAACGACGGAAGCGACATCGTCGCCTTCCGCTCGGCCCTCAGCTTCCACGCCGACCCCCTGGACGAGCGCACCCGCATCGTCGAGGCCGGTCCCTGGGCCATCGAGGCCTATGTGGAAGAGCCGCTGGAGACGCGGTTCATCCAGTCGTTCAAGAGCTACGCCGCCAGCCCCCTCTTCCAGGAGACCGAGATCCTCGGGCG
Source organism: Pseudomonadota bacterium (assembly GCA_018241335.1). GTDB lineage: Bacteria > Pseudomonadota > Alphaproteobacteria > Caulobacterales > Caulobacteraceae > Acaudatibacter. The sequence continues at coordinate 29,557 of JAFEEA010000018.1, read as the reverse complement.
GCGGTGGCGCTTCGAGGACCTGCTGTCGACCTTCCTCCTGCGCCTGCGCGCCCATGCCAACGGCGCCCTGGACGAGATGCCGGCCACCGCCATCGTCGGCCGGCCAGTGAACTTCGCCGGCCAGGCGCCGGACCCCCTGCTGGCCGTGCACCGCTACCAGACAGCCTTCGAGCGCCTGGGCTTCACCGACATCCGCTATGCCTACGAGCCGGTGGCCGCGGCCTTCTTCTTCGCGCGCAAGCTGAACGCCGACGCCACCGTTCTGGTGGCCGACTTCGGGGGCGGCACCTCGGACTTCTCCCTGGTGCGCTTCCACCGCCAGGACGGCGAGATCCAGTCCACGGCCCTGGCGAATTCCGGCGTGGGCGTGGCCGGCGACGCCTTCGACTACCGGATCATCGACAACCTGGTCTCGCCGGAACTGGGCAAGGGCACCAGCTACCGCACCTTCGACAACGTCGCCCCCATCCCGCAGCGCTACTTCACCGCCTTCGCCCGCTGGGAGCAGCTGGCCCTGCTGCGCGCCTCGCGCGACATGCGCGACATCCGCGGCCTGCTGCGCACCTCAACCGACCCTGACAAGATCGCCCGCCTGGTGGAGCTGCTGGACGACAACCACGGCTACCGGCTCTACCAGTCGGTCTCGCGCCTGAAGGAAGCCCTGTCGGCCGATGAGGCGGCGACCTTCCGCTTCGAGGCCGGCGACATCCTGATCGAGAAGCCGGTGCGCCGGTCCGAGTTCGAAGGCTGGATCGCGCCCGAGCTCGCCGCCATCGAGGGCGCCGTGGACCAGGCCATGGCCGCCGCCGGCCTTGGCCCGGAAGGGGTCGACCGTGTGTTCCTGACGGGTGGCTCGTCCTTCGTCCCGGCGGTGCGCCGCCTGTTCGCCGACCGCTTCGGCGAGGCCAAGCTGGAGGGCGGGGGCGAACTGGTCTCCATCGCCTCGGGCCTGGCCTACATGGGCCTCGAACGCGACCTCGACGCCTGGACCGAACGCGCGCCCGGAGGAGACGACTAGGCGTCGACGAAGTACTGCCGCTCGGGATCGTTCGCCGGGCGCGTCTCGCCGCTGAACGGGTCGTGCGCCACCACGCCGTCGGGGGCGTACTGCAGGATGTAGGACCGGCGGGTCTCGGCAGTCAGGTTGGGGCCCGTGCGGTGCGGGGTCAGGGACGAGAAGACCACCACATCCCCGGCCCTCGCCGGGACGGCGACCGTTTCCGGCGGATCGTCGACGCACTGGAGGCCCAGCTTCGTCGGCTCATGCGCCAGGGTGCCGCCCAGGTGCAGGCCGGGCGCCACCCACGGGCAGCCATTGTCGAGGGTGGCGTCGGTCAGCGGAACCCAGCAGGTCAGGTACTGCTGCGGGTCCATGAAGGTGTAGCCGTTGTCCTGGTGCCAGGGGAATTCCTCGGGATTGCCCGGCTTCTTGTAGACCGCCTGGTCCCAGTAGAGGCGCGCGCCGGGGCCCATGATGTCGTGGCAGAGGTCGCTGAACACCCGGTGGCGGCTGAACGCCTTCAGCGCCGCCGAGCGCGCCACCAGGTGGACCGTGAAGGTGATGGCGTCGGCCTTGTTGATGAACTGCCGCCCGCCGTGCTTCTCGCGCAGCAGGGCCTCGTAGGCCTCCTCCAGGGGGTCGATGGCCGCCCGCACGTCCGCCAGCTCCTGCGCCGTGAACGCGCCTTCCAGCAGGAAGTAGCCCTGCTCGTCGTATTGCCGCGCCTGGGCCTCGCTCAGGATCCGGTACGGACCCCGCGTGGGCTTCCAGTCGAAATGGGTGTTGAGCTCGTGCCGCCGCATGCCGTCCTCGCCGGTTCCAGTCGGTCGGAATGCGGGCGCGGGGTCAAGAGCCCACCATCCCCCGCCCCTACGCCGCCGCCATCGGCCGGACGTAGGTCACCGTCGCCTGCGCCGCCGGTCGGTCGGGCGTCTCGGTCCAAAGGCGCACGTCGCAGACCGCGTTGCGCCGGCCGAAGGACAGCAGCTCGGCGTCGGCGTGCAGCTCGCCCGGCTGGGCGGCCCGCAGGAAGTTGATGGTCAGGGTGCTGGTCAGGGCCATCGTCTCGGGCCCGGCGTGGGCCATGACGATGATGTAGCCGGCGGTATCGGCCAGGCTCATCCACACCGGGCCGGCGATCGTGCCCCCCGGCCGCAGCATGGTGGGCGCGAAGCCCAGGGCCAGCCGCACCCGCCCGGGCGACACCTCGCGGATGACGTCGGACCAGCCGCCGGGCCTCGGAAAGCCTTCACCCAGCACCGCGCACAACGCCCCGGCGTCCAGCCGAACCCGCCATCTGCTCATCCCAGCTCCCCGTCGTCCTGCCTCTGAACCCTCTCATTAGCTCGCCGTCACCGCCCACGCGTCTCAATCTAAGTTGGTTTGACGCTGACCTTCGCGCGTGGTTCGCTGACGGCACGGTGGAGCAGGCGGCCGCCAGGCGGCGCGAAGGACGCGCGACCCGCGTTGTGGCCTTATCCTGGCGCTTGGCCGCCGTTCAGGACGGTCTCGACCAGGGCCAGCAACGGCTCGGCCCGTACCGGCTTGGCCATGGTCGCGTCGGCGCCCAGCGACGCGGCCAGGTTGAGCAGGTCTTTGATCTGCATGACGCGGGTGCCTGCGGACATCATGATGACCCGCGTGGTGGGCCAGCGCTGCTTGATCTCGCGCAGGGTCTCGATGCCCTCCTTGTTCGGCATCACCACGTCCAGCAGCACAAGCTGCGCCGGCCGCGCCTCCATGGCGGCGATCCCCAACACCCCGTCCTCGGCGCATCGGTAGGGATACCCGGCCGAACCCAGCGCCTCGCCCGCGATCTCGCGCGCGATGGGATCGTCATCCACGACCAGGATCTCGACGGGCGCCTTCATGCATCACTTCCGAAGCGCGGTTGGGCCGGAACCCCGGCTCCGGCGAAACCGGGCGCCGGGGCGGGAGTAACGAGCATAGTTCGAACTGGCCGTCAGGTCCGCAGCCTCGTTTGCCGGCACGGACCGAAATGTCACGGCGCCTTCTTCAGGGTCGGGCTGTCGAGGTCGAGGTTGTCCACCGGGATGACCTCCACCGAGGGCAGGGCGGCCTTCAGGGGGTCCAGGAACACCTTGGCGTCGCCGACCACGATGAAGCTGGCCTTGGCCGGGTCGAACTGATCGCGGGCGAAGGCGGAAACCTGGGCCGCCGTGACGGCGTTGACGCGGTCGGTGTAGGCCTTGATCTCGTTCAGATCGATCCCGTAGACGGCCAGGTTGCCCAGGATGCCCGCCAGGCCCCCGCTGGTGGCCAGTTCGCGGCCGTACTCGCCGACCAGGGACGACTGGCGCGCGGCCAGCTCGTCAGCGGCGGGGGCGTTGGTCGCCAGGCCCGCCGTGGTGGAGCGCAGCAGGTTCACCACCTCGCCGGCCGACTGGTTCTTGGTCTGGGCCTGGGCGCTGAACGACCCCAGGGTCGCGCGGGCCGACAGGCGCGAACCGGCGCCATAGCTGAGCCCGCGCTTGATTCGGATCTCCTCGTTCAGCCGGGCGGAATAGCCGCCGCCCAGGACGGCGTTGGCGACCAGGCCCTGGTAGTAGAGCGGGTCGGCGCGGGTGATCGCGGTCTTGACCATCACCACCGCCGCCTGGCCGGCGCCGGACACATCCACGGCCACCGCCCGGGGCGGGGCGGCCGGATGGGCGATCACCGGGGCGGGCGCGGCGGAAGCCGGCCGCGCCCAATCGCCGAACGCCTGCTGCGCCAAGGTGAAGCCCTGGTCGGGGGTCAGGTCTCCGGTCAGCACCAGGATGGCGTTGTCCGGCCGCCAGTAGGTCCGGTGCAGGGCGACCACGTCGTCGCGGCTCAGCTTGGCGAGGGAGCCGGGAGTGCCGTCGGCGGCGTGGCCGAAGGCGGTGCCGGCGAAGACCACCGGGGCGGTCATGGCGCCGGCCAGGCCCCCGGGCTGGTGGTAGGTCACCGCCAGGCCGTCCAGGTCCTGCTTGCGCACGCGCTCCAGCTCGTCGGGAGCGAAGGCGGGGTGTTCGGCCACGTCGGCCATGATCGCCATGGCCGGGGCGATCTTGTCCGACAGGCTACTCAACGTCACCGACGAGGATTCCCAGCCCGAGCCGGCGTTCAGCGCCGCGCCCAGGGCCTCGACCTGCTGGGCGATCTGGGGGGCCGTGCGGGTCGCCGTGCCCTCCGTGACCAGGGAGGCGGTGACGTCCGCCGCCCCCGCCAGGCCGGGCGGATCGACGTTGCCGCCGGACTTGACGATCAGGTTGGCGGTGATCAGCGGCAGGTCGCTGCTATGGGCGACGATCACCCGAAGCCCGTTGGGCAGGGTCTTCTCGGCCGGCGAGGGCAGGGTGGCGGCGATGGGCGCGCCGATCGGCGGCGGGGCCTGGCGCTGGCCCTCGGGCGCCAGAGTGGCGACCTCGCCCGTATAGGGCTTGCTCTCGACGGGCTTGGCTGCGGGCGGGGCGGCCGCTTCGGCGGTGGCCGCCGAGCCGGCGGGCCTGGCCGATTCCGGCAGGTAGCGGATCACCACCCGGGTGTCGTCGGCCAGGTATTTCGCCGCCACCCGCTGCACGTCGGCGGCGGTGACCGCGTTGAGGTCGGCGATGTCGGTATTGGCGCGCGCGGCGTCGCCCTCCTCGCGCAGGGCGTTGCCCAGCTCGAAAGCGCGGCCTTCCACCGTCTCGCGGCGGCGCACGGCGGCGGCGGTGAGCTGGGTCTTGGCGGTGGCCAGCTCCTCGGCCGTGACGGGCTTGTCGCGCACGGCGGCGACCTGGGCGCGCAGGGCGGCCTCGCCGGCCTCCAGCGACTTGCCGCCGGCCATCACCATGCCGACCTCGAAAAGGCCCGGCTGGGCGCGCAGGTCGGCGTTGGAGAACACCTCTGCCGCCAGCTGCTGCTTGTAGACCAGGGCGTTGTAGAGCCGCGAGGACTTGCCCCCGGTCAGGATGGCGTCCAGCACGTTCAGGGCCGCGGCGTCCCGGTCCCGGGCGGCCGGGGCCAGCCATGTGATGGCCAGGGCCGGCAGCGGCACGTTGGGGCCGTAGTCGGTGAAGGTCTTGGGCCCGCCGGTGCGCGGCGGCTCCACGGCGGTGACCTTGGGCACGGGCGTGGCCGGGGTCTTGATGGCCCCGAAATACTGGTCGACCCAGGCGTCCAGCTGGGCCGGATCGAAGTTGCCGACCACGATCAGGGCTGCGTCGTCGGGCCGGTAGTAGGTGGCGTGGAAGGCGCGCACGTCGTCGAGGGTCGAGGCCTCCAGGTCCTCGATCGAGCCGATGCCGGGGCGCTTGTAGGGGTGGACGGTGAACGAGTGCTGCGGGATCGAAAGCCGGAAGAAGCGGCCGTAGGGGTCGGCCAGGACCCGCTGGCGCAGTTCCTCCTCCACGACGCTGCGCTCGGACTTGAAGTTGGCCTCGTCGACCACCAGCGAACCCATGCGCTCTGCCTCGGCCCAGATCAGGCGCTGCAGGTGATTGGCCGGGATCACCTCGTGGTAGGCGGTGGTGTCGTCGGCGGTGAAGGCGTTGTTGGTGCCGCCCACGTCCTCGGTCAGGCGGTCGAAGCTCTCGGCCGGCAGGTCGCGCGTGGCCTTGAACATCATGTGCTCGAACAGGTGCGCGAAACCGCTGCGCCCGGCCGGATCGTCCTTGGACCCGACCCCGTACCAGACCTGCACCGTGACGTTGGGAGTCGTGCGGTCGACCGAGGTGTAGAGCTGCAGCCCGTTGGGCAGGGTGCGCTGCTTGAAGGCGATGGGCGGAACCTTCACCGCCGCGGCGGGCGCCGTGTTGGGGGCAGCCGAGACGCCGCCGGCCGCAGCGGCGAAGATGGCGGCAAGGGCGACGCCGGCGATCCAGGGGGCGCGGCGGGAGACGGGGTTCATCGGCAGGCTCCGGACTGTAAGGCCCAACGCCATACCACCCTGAAGAGCGGGCGAAAGCTTACCGTCTTGTCATGGAGCGCGCCGCGGCCGCCGACGGGCGGTCCCTCCTCGCCGGGGAGGGACCTCAAGGTTCAGGAGATCAGTGTCAGTGGACCGAGACAGGGGCCAGTTCGTGGGCGAGGGCGGCGGCCACGGCGGAGTCCTTGTCCGTCATCACGGCAAGGCGCTCGCCGTCGGCGCGGTGCACGGCGTAGAGCACCTGCTCGGGATCGAGAGAAAAGCCCTTGATCTGTTCAACCGGGGTGTCGGCCAGGATTTCGGACGCCCGGATCGGGCGAACATAGACAAGATCAGGCGCGCCCAGATTGGCGAAAGCTTCAGTAGACAGAACGGGTGTCATTGCGACCACCTCCTTACAAAACCCAACGCACACTGTCGCCGCCGGTTCAGCCGGCCGTCCGGATCGGCACCTGCCGCACCCGGTGGGCCGGCTCGGGCCGGACCGCGTCGATGTGCAGGAGGCCGTGCTCCAGAAGCGCGCCTTCCACCTCCATGCCGTCGGCGAGCACGAAGGTCCTGACGAACCCGCGCGCCGCGATGCCCCGGTGCAGGAAGGCCCGTTCAGGCGATCCCGGCCCATCGGCGTCGCGCTTGCCGGTGACGGTGAGCTGGTTGTCCTCGATCGCCACGGCCAGCTGGTCCGGCGTGAAGCCGGCCACGGCCAGGGTGATCCGGATCCGGCCATCGCCCGCGTCCTCGACATTGTAGGGCGGGTAACCTTCGTTGGCGGCCTTGGCGGCGCGCTCGATCAGGTTGCGGGTGTGGTCGAAGCCCAGCAGGAAGGGGCTGTCGAAAAGCAGCGTACGGTTCATCTCGAGCCCCAGGCGAAGCGACTCCGCCGCCCGGCGCCCCGATCAGGCGACGCCAAGCGACTGATCCCTAGGTGGCGATTGGAAACCCGCTTCGCAAGCTCCGGGCGCTTCAGTGGCCCTGGTAGTAGGCGATGACCGCGCTGACCACGCAGGCCGCCAGGATGAAGAAGGCCGCCGCGCTGCCGGCGGTGAACAGGGTGGATGCGACGGGCTCGCGCGCCCGTTCGCGGCCCTCGCGCCAGGTGGCGATCTCGTCGGTGTCCCGCCGCGCGGAGCCGAGGTCCAGGTTCACCATGGTCCGTTCCTTCTTCTCGCCGCCCGCCCGCCGGCATCCTTGCGCCCGAACATGGCCCGGCGATTTCGCGATTGTGGTCGGCTCGCGACGCCGCGATCGGGTTGGGCGGCGGCGGTGTCGTTCCGGTAACGCTGGGCTTGGCGATCAGTGCCCGCCTCCGCCCATCTGCATCGGCCCGGTCTGCTTGGGCGCCAGCCACACCACGGCGGCCGCCACCACGAAGACGACCGCGGTGATGAGGAACATCTGGTCCGTGGCGCGCATCACCGCCTGGCCCTGGGTCATGAAGTCGAGCTGGCCGAGGGCCTGGGCCCGGGAGAAGCCGCCCGCCGTCAGGGTGTCGACCGCCGCCTGCGGCTGGTTCAGCGTGCCGGCCATCTCCGCATGGTTCCGGCCGCTGGCGTTGTCCCACATGGTGGTGATGATCGAGGTGGCGAAGGCGGCCGACATGGTCCGCATGAAGTTCGACAGCCCAGCCGCCGACGCCGTCTCAGCCGGTTCTACCGAGGACAGGGACAGCTGGCTGGTGGGGATGAAGAAGAACGGCATGGCCAGTCCCTGGGCCAGGAACGGCAGGGCGACGGTCCAGTAGGTGGCGTTGCTGGCCAGGCCCGAGCGGATCACCGCGATCCCCGCCAGCCACAGCACCCCGAAGGTGACCAGGGCGCGGGCGTCGATCTTGCCCATCATCTGGGCCACGATCGGCGACATCACCACCGCCAGCACCCCGCCCCAGGCGGTGGCGTAACCGGTCCAGGTGGCCGTGTAGCCCATGTTGGTCTGCAGCCACAGGGGCACCAGCACGATGCTGGAGAAGAACGAGCCGAAGGTCAGGCTGGCGGTGATCACCGACGAGGTGAAGCCCCGGTGGCGGAAGATGCGCAGGTTCACGATCGGATTGTCGTCGGTCAGCTCCCAGATCAGGAACGCCAGGAAGCCGATGGCCGCGGTGATCGCCAGGCCGACGATGAACGGGCTCTCGAACCAGTCCAGCTCCTTGCCCTTGTCGAACATGATCTGCAGCGAGCCGACGAAGGTGACCAGCAGCGCCAAGCCCACCAGGTCCACCCGCTTGCGCTCGGTCGGGGTCTCATGCGGCGTCAGCACCCGCCAGGCGAAGAAGGCGCAGGCGGCCACCACCGGCACGTTGATGAAGAAGATCCATTGCCAGCCGGCCGTGTCGCACAGCACCCCGCCCAGGATCGGGCCGGCGATGGGCGCGACGACGGTGGTCATCGACCACAGGCCCATGGCCTGGCCCCGCTGCTGGGGCGGGAAGATGGTCATCATAAGGGTCTGGGACATGGGCATGATCGGCCCGCCGCAGATTCCCTGCATCACCCGGAACACGACCAGGGCCGGCAGGCTGGTGGCCAGGCCGCAGAGGGCCGAACAGAGGCCGAAGCCGATGATGCCGAACAGGAACACCTTCACCGTGCCGAACCGCGCCGACAGCCAGCCGGTCAGGGGCACCACGATGGCCTCGGCCACCGAATAGGAGGTGATCACCCACGTCCCCTGGCTGGGCGACACGGCCAGGCCCCCGGCGATGCTGGTGACCGAGACGTTGGCGATGGTCATGTCCAGCACGACCATGAAGTTGCCGATGGCCAGCAGGAAGCCGGCGAACCACAGGGCGCCGCCGGTCAGGGGCGCGGCGGCCTTGGGCATGGGGATGGCTTGGGCGGTCATGGCCGGCGCCTCGCTCGGGCGGACTAGCGGTTGGTGTCGATGTCGACCTTCATCGACAGGCCGACGCGCAGGGGGTGCTTGGCGAGTTCCGCCGGATCGAGGGCGATGCGCACCGGCAGGCGCTGAACCACCTTGATCCAGTTGCCGGTGGCGTTCTGGGCCGGGATGATGGCGAAGGCCGATCCCGTGCCGCCGGCGACGCCGGTGACGACGCCGTGGAATTTCACCCCGCCGCCGTAGAGGTCGCTGGTCAGCACCGCGGGCTGGCCGACCCGGACGTGCTTCAGCTGCACCTCCTTGAAGTTGGCGTCCACATAGGCGTGCTGCACTGGCACGATGCTCATCAGGGGCGCGCCCGCCTGCACCCGCTGGCCCACCTCGGCGGTGTTCTTGGCCACCACCCCGTCGATCGGGGCGCGGATGACGGTGCGGTCGAGGTCGAGCTGGGCGGCGTCGACCTTGGCCCGGGCGGCGGCGACCTCCGGATTGCTGGCCACGGTGGAGCCGGCGACCATGGCCGCGGCGACCCGCTGCTGGCCGACGGCGGCGGCGCGATTGGCCTGGGCCTGGGCGACGGCCGCCTGGGCCGAGGCGAGGGCGGCCCTGGCCTGGTCGAAACGGTTCTGGGCGGCGGTCAGCTCGTCGCCCGACACGGCGCCCGAGGCGGCGAGATTCTGGCGGCGGGTCAGGTCGGTGCGGGCGCGCTCGAAGTCGGCCTTGGCGCTCTCCACCTGGGCCTGGGCGCGGACGATGTCGGCGCCGCGCGCGGCGGTGTTGGCCGCCTGGGCGTCATTGGTGGCGAAATAGCCCTGCACCCGGCGCTCGGCCTGGGCGAGGTCCGCCTGGGCCTGGGCCAGCGCGATGCGGGCGTCGGTGGGGTCGAGCGTGACCAGGACGTCGCCCTTCTTGACCACCTGGGTGTCGCCCGCCGGGGCTGACAGGATGGCGGCGCTGACCAGGGGCGTCACCTGGGCGGTGTCGGCCTGGACATAGGCGTTGTCGGTGTCGACATGGTGCGAGGCGACCAGCACCCAATAGGCGCCCCAGGCCGCCGCGGCGGCGGCGATCCCCAGCCCCAGCCAGGTGAACAGCTTCTGTCGACGGCCGGCGGCGGCCTTTGGCTCCGTGGTCAAGGGGCGGGCGCCGGGCGGGGCGGAGCCGGTGACGGGCGGGGCGGCGTCGGTGCGGGCGTCCATGGGGCGGAATCCATACGCGAGGGGAGGAACTGGGGCTTTGGATCAGGACTGGACGAAGCCGCCGCCAAGGGCGCGGACCAAGGCGACGTCCAGGGTGAAAGCGCGGGCTTCGAGGTCGGCCACCGCCCGGCGCTGGGCGATAAGGGCGTCCTCGGCTGTGAGCACGTTGACGTAGGTCGACAGGCCGCCTTCGTAGCGAAGGCGCGCGACCTTGTAGGCCGTCTCGCTGGAGGCCAGGGCCTCGCGGCGTTCGGCCAGCTGGCGCTGCACCGACTGGGCGCTGGCGGCCGAGTCGGCGACATCCTGCAGGGCCTGGGTCAGGGTCTGGTTGTAGTCGGCGACGGCCAGGTCGTACTGGGCCCGCGCCCCGCGATAGGCGCCGCGCAGGCGGCCGCCGTCGAAGATCGGCAGGCGCACGGCCGGCCCGATCGAGCCGATCGCCGATCCCGCCGCGGTGAGCTGGGAGATTCCGAGGGACTGCTGGCCGATGAAGCCGGTGATGCTGACATCGGGATAGAAATCGGCCTTGGCGGCGTCGATGCGCTTGCCGGCCTCCTGCACCCGCAGGCGCGCCGCGACGATGTCGGGCCGGCGGCCCAGCAGGTTGACGGTCAGGTCGGCGGGCAGGCCGAAGGCCCTCACGGCTCCGGCCTTGGGGCGCGGGATGTCCAGGCCCCGGTCGGGCCCCTGGCCGACGAGGGCGGCCAGGCGGTGGCGGGTGACCAGGATCTGTTCGTCCAGCGCCTCGACATCGGCCTGGGAGGCGGGGGTCGCCGCCTGCGCCTGGCTGAGCTCGGCCTTGGTGTCGAGGCCGTTGGCGACGCGCTGCGCGGTCAGCTGGGCGGTCTCTGTCTTGATGCGCAGGGCGTCGGTGGCGACGTCGCGCTCGGCGTAGAGCCGGGCCAGGTCGCCATAGGCCTGGGCCACGGCCGACGAGAGGGTCAGGCGCGCCTGGGCCGCGTCGGCCCGCGCCGCCTCGGCCTCGGACACCGCCGCCGCCAGGGCCGCGCGGTTCTTGCCGAACAGGTCGAGGTCGTAGCTGGCGTCCAGCGTCAGCCGGCCCTGGTCCTTGAAGCCGCTGGGCAGGTACTGCTGGATGAAGGGCGGATAGCCGAGGTTCTTGCTTTGCTCGGTCTCGCTGATGGAGCCATTGCCGGTGACGGAGGGCAGGGTGGCGGCCCGGGCCTGCTGGGCCTGGGCTTCGGCGGCCCGTAGGCGGGCCTGGGCCTGGGCCAGGGTGGGCGAGCCTTTCAGCGCCTCGTCCACCAGGGCCGACAACTGCGGATCCTTATAGGCGTCCCACCAGCGGTCGGCGGGCCAGTCGCTCGCCGCCGCCTGGAAGCTGCGCGGGCTCGCCAGCTCGGCGGCGGGGCGTGGCTGCTGGCGCGGCCCCATGTCCGGGACCGTCGCGCACGCGGCCAAGGCCAGGGCGCCGGCCGCGGCCAGATAGGGGGCGAACCGGCGCGGGCGGATGGTGACTTCGGCAGCGGACATCTGCACTCTCGACGATATTGGCCTTGCGGGTTCCGGCGCGACCGAAGCGCCCAGTCACTTGAATTGACCGTACAGTACGGTCATAAATCGGCTTGAATGATTTCATACAGCCCGCTATCAGGGCGTCAAGAGGAAACCGTACGGTACGGTCAGAAATGGTGACACTTGCTGACAGCAGCCCCGCCGAGGGCCTCAAGGAAACCGAGCTTTCCAAGAGCGATCGCCGGCGCCAGCTGATCCTCGACACCGCGCGCGAGATCTTCCTCAAGGAAGGCTATGCGGCCGCGTCCATGTCGGCCATCGCGGCGCGCGTCGGCGGCTCCAAGGGCACGCTCTACAACTACTTCCGCTCCAAGGAAGAACTGTTCGCCGCCTTCATGATGGACGTCTGCGGCAAGCAGGCCGAGGCGTTCCTGGATCACATGCCGGACCTCGGCGATGACCCGCACGCCGCCCTGGTCGAGATCGGCTTCGGCCTCTGCCGCCTGGTCATGTCGCCCCAGGTGATGGCCATCAGCCGCCTTGTCGTGGCCGAGTCCGAACGGTTCCCCGAGCTTGGGCAGGTGTTCTACGAGACCGGCCCCCAGCGCGGCGAGCTTCGCCTGTCCGCCCACTTCGAGCGCGCCATCGCCCAGGGTCATCTGAAGCCCGCCGACACGATGATGCTGGCCCGCCGGTTCAAGAGCCTGTGCCTCGGCGATCTCTTCGACCGGCGCCTCTGGGGTGTGATCCCCGATCCCGAGCCCGCCATGCTGGAGGCCTCGATCGGGGAGGCCGTGACCATCTTCCTGGCCGCCTTCGGGACCCGCCCGTCCGCCTGAGCGGGCCAGGACGGGCGAATTTCTCAGTAAAATTTCAGAATCGACCTCTCGGCCGCTTGACACTCAGGCGGCTCGGGAGAATTTTGAACGCCTATTCGAAACGGTGTTCCGGTAATCGGAACAAGGGGTTACGAACATGCTGGCCAGCCTCGAGGGCGGCGACACGGGCTCGGGCCTCGCGTCGGTCGACCTGATCCTCGACCTGATGGAACTGCTGGCCGCCGCGCCCCGGCCGCGCGGCGTCTCGGACATCGCGCGCGACCTCTCGATCTCCAAGGCCCGCGCCCACCGTCACCTGCGCGCCCTGGTCCAGCGCGGCTACGTCCGGCAGGATCCCGAGACCGAACGCTACGAGATCGGGGTCAAGCTGCTGGCGCTCGGCGAGGCCGTGCGCGAGCGCTTCGACGTGCTTGGCGCCATGCGCCCCGAAATGACCCGCCTGCGCGAGGCCACCGGCCACGCCGTCACCGCCTCGGCCCTGGTCGAGGGGGCGGTGGTCGTGCTGGAGATGCTGCAGGGCCGCACCCTGGTGGAGTTCGGCCTGCGCCCGGGCTCGCGCCTGGACTTCCACGCCTCGGCCCACGGGTTGGTGGCGCTGGCCTTCGGGCCGCCCGGCCTGCTCGACACCGTCCTGTCGCAGCCGCTCAAGACCTACACCGCCGCCACCGTCACCGACGCCGAGGCCCTGCGCGCCGAGGTGGCCAAGGTGCGCCGCCAGGGCTGGGCGACCGCCATGGACCAGGTGCTGATGGGCGTGAACGCCCTGGCCGCGCCGGTGTTCGACCATCGCGGCGACTGGCGCGGGGCCATCGCCCTCGTCGGCGCCAGCCAGTTCATCCCGGCCGTCCCGGCCGAAGACCAGATCGCCGAAGTGACCCGGGCCGCCGCCGAGGCCTCCCGCCGCCTCGGATGGAACGCCCGTGCGGCATGAGTGAGTACCAATGACCTATTCCCTGGCTATCGATATCGGCGGCACCTTCACGGACGCCGTCCTGCGTGGCGATGACGGCGCCCTGACCGTCGACAAGACCCTGACCACCCACCACGACCTGCTGGAGGGCTTCTTCCGGGGCGTGAACCTGGTGCTGGGCAAGGCCGGAGTGAAGGCCGACGAAGTGGACGGCGTGGTCGTTCACGCCACCACCGTGGTCACCAACGCCCTGATCGAGCGGCGCGGCCAGCCCACGGCCCTGATCACCACCAAGGGCTTCGCGGACGTGCTGTCGATCCGCAACGAGCACCGCTACGAGATGTACGATCCGCAGATCGAGTTCGACGCCCCGCTGATCCCGCGGGCCCTGACCTTCGAGGTGGACGAACGCATCCTGGCCGACGGCTCGGTCCTGCGCGGCGTCGACGCCGCCGAGGTGGCCGCCCTGGTCCCGGCCCTGCGCAAGGCCGGCGTGGTCTCGGTGGCGGTCTGCCTGATCAACGGCTTCCGCAACCCGGCCAACGAACAGGCCATAGCCGAAGCCCTGAAGGCGGCCGCGCCGGAGCTTTACGTTTCCCTGTCCTCGTCGGTGGCCCCGCAGATCCGCGAATATCCCCGCGCCTCGACCACGGCGATCAACGCCTACACGGCCCCGATCACCGAGCCCTACCTGAAGGGCCTGGCCAAGGGCTTGGCCGACGCCGGCGCGCCGAACCGGCCCCTGATCATGCTGTCGTCCGGCGGCGTCATCGGCGCCGAGGTGGCCGGCCGCAATCCGGTGCGCATGATCGAGAGCGGCCCCGCCGCCGGCGCCCTGGCCGCCGCCTACTACGCCGAGCGGCTGGGGCTGGAGCGCCTGATGTCCTTCGACATGGGCGGCACCACGGCCAAGGCCTGCCTGATCGAGGACAGCAAGCCCCTGGTGGCCGGCAGTTTCGAGGTCGACCGCAAGTACCGCTTCTGCGAGGGCAGCGGCATGCCGCTGACCATCCCCTCGATCGACATGATCGAGATCGGCGCCGGCGGCGGCTCCATCGCCCACGTCGACGACCTGGGCCTGCTCAAGGTCGGCCCGCGCAGCGCCGGCTCGCAGCCGGGCCCGGCCTGCTATGGCCGCGGCGGGACCGAGCCCACGGTCACCGACGCCGACCTGGTGCTGGGCCTGCTGGACGGCGACAACTTCCTGGGCGGGGACATGAAGCTGGACCGGCCCGCCGCCGTGGCCGCCTTCGCCCGCCTGGGCGAAAAGCTGGGGACCAGCCCCGAGCAGACCGCCGGCGGGGTCTACCGCATCGTCGCCGAGACCATGGCCGCCGCCGCCCGCGCCCACGCCGCCGACCGCGGCGTCGACCACCGCGGCCTGCCGCTGCTGGCCTTCGGCGGGGCCGGCCCCGTCCACGCCTGCGCCGTCGGCGCCCTGCTGCAGTCGACCGCGGTGATCTTCCCGCCCCAGGCCAGCGTGCTGTCGGCCTTCGGCACCCTGGTCACGCCGCTGCGCCTCGACCTGGTGCGCAGCGCCCTCGGCGAACTGGACCACCTGGACTGGGCCGTCGTCGATCGCCTGATCGGCGAAATGGAGGCCGAGGGCGTCGCGGCCCTTTCGGACGCCGGGTGCGCGCCCGAGGCGGTGCGCCTGCTGATCGGCGCCGACCTGCGCTACCAGGGCCAGCAGAACGAGGTCGGCGTCCACTTCGACCATGACCCGCGCCAGCGCCGCGACGTCGGCGCCCTGCGCAAGACCTTCGAGGACGCCTATCTGGCCCAGTACGGGGTGAACCCCAGCCACGTGCCTGTGGAGATCGTCTCCTGGCGCCTGACCGCCCAGGGTCCGGACATCGGCTTCAACGCCGCTGGCCGCCTGCCGGCCACGCCCGGCGCGGCCAAGTCGGAGCGGGCCATCCCGCTGTGGCCGGAGGCGGGTCCGGTGAAGGTCTACGACCGCGACGCCCTGGCCGCCGGCCAGTCGGTGGCGGGGCCGGCCATCATCGAAGAACGCGAGACCACCATCGTCATCCCGCCGCAGTGGGACGCGACGATCAACGACATCGGCTGCGTGGTCGCCACGCGGCGGGAGGCCTGAACCTCATGGACGGCAGCAATCATCCCAAGCTCGACGGCATCGAGCTGGAAATCCTCTGGTCGAACCTGATCGGCATCGTCTCCGAACAGGCCAAGGCCCTGCAGCGCATCGCCTTCAGCCCGGTGGTGCGCGAGGCCGGCGACCTGGCCAGCGGCCTGTTCGACGCCCGCGGCCGCATGGTGGCCCAGGCCAACACCGGCACGCCCGGCCACATCAACTCCCTGGCCGCGGCGGGCTTCGCCCTGCACAAGCTGTTCGACGGCAAGCTGGTCCCCGGCGACATCGTCATCACCAACGACCCGTGGATGTCGGCCGGCCACTTCTTCGACATCACCGTTCTTTGCCCGATCCACTGGGAAGAGCGGCTGATCGGCTACATCGGCTCGACGATCCACCACACCGACATCGGCGGCTACGGCATCGGCGCCGGCGCGCGCGACGTCCACGAGGAAGGCCTGTGGATCCCGCCCTCCAAGCTCTATGAGGCCGGCGAGCCCAACAAGCTGCTGCACGACATCATCGGCCGCAACGTGCGCACGCCCGACCACGTGTTCGGCGACCTCTCGGCCCAGGTGTCCAGCGGCCGCGCCGGCGGCGAGCGCCTGATCGCGCTCTGCAAGCGGCAGGGCTTTTCGGACATCGAGGCGGTGGCCGACGAGATCATCAACCGTTCGGAAGAAGCCACCCGCCGCGCCATCCGCGCCCTGCCGGCAGGCACCTGGCACGGCGAGAGCCGCTTCGACGTCCCGGGCGGCGACGTCATCACCCTGAAGACGGCGGTCACCATCGACAACGTGGCCGGCGAGGTGCTGATCGACTTCGAGGGCTCGTCCGGCCCCAGCCCGATGGGCATCAACGTGGTGATGAACTACACCCACGCCTATTCCACCTTCGCCGTGCGCAGCTGCCTGAACCCCGAGCAGCCGAACAACTTCGGCTCCCTGGCGCCGATCAAGGTCAAGGCGCCGGAAGGCTCGATCATCAACGCTGCCTATCCCTCGCCGCTGAACGCGCGCCACGTGGTGGGCATGTTCGTGCCGATGCCGATCCTGAAGGCCCTGCACCAGGTGATGCCGGACCGGGTGCTGGCGGAGGGGTCGGGCGCGGTCTGGACCGTGCAGATCCAGGGCAAGCACGCCAACGGCGAGGCCTTCACCTCGGCGATGTTCAACTACTCCGGCGGCATGGGCGCGCGGGCGACGAAGCCAGGGCCCAGCGCCACCTGCTATCCGACCGGGGTGGCGGCGGTGCCGGTGGAGATCCTGGAAGCGGCGATGCCGATCGTGTTCGACAAGCGCGAACTTCGCCTGGGGTCCGGCGGCGCGGGCCGCACCCGGGGCGGCGACGGCCAGGTGATCGCCTTCAGCATGCGCACGGAGCAGCCCTGGCTGCTGAACGCCGTGCCCAGCCGCCTCGACCGCGGCCCGGACGGCCTGGATGGCGGCGAGCCGGGCGCGGCCGGCCGCTTCCTGGTCAACGGCAAGCCGATCTCCGAGGGCAAGAAGATGACCATGCAGCCCGGCGATGTGGTGGTGCTGGAAACCCCGGGCGGCGGGGGCTATGGCCCTCCCACGGCGATGGCCGCGGAATAGGAGCCGGCGATGGACATCCACAGCGTCAACTGGAACGACATCCCCTGGGAGCCGGTCCGCGAAGGGGTGGAGCGCAAGGCCTTCTCCGGCGACGGCGCCACCGTGTCGATGAACCGCCTGCAGCCCGGCCATGAGCCGCGCCCGCACGACCATCCGCACGAGCAGATCGTCTATATCCTGAGCGGCCGGATCGACTTCCACATCGGTGACACGGTCACGCGGCTGGGCCCCGGCGGCCTGCTGGTGGTGCCGCCCAACGCCCGCCACTGGGGCGTGGTGGTCGGCGACGAGCCGGTGATGAACCTGGACGTCTTCACGCCCAAGCGGGCCGAATACGCCAACTGACACGACAACGAGACTTCGAGAGGAAACCCATGGGCGCTCCCCACACATTGATCTTCGTCGACCTGGCGTCCGACGATCCCGCCGCCGCCGGCAAGTTCTACTCCGAGGTGTTCGGCTGGCGTGACGACGACCGCCCGCTGGGCGTCTATCACCGCATGGTTCCCGGCGGTCAGTTCAAGAACCCGGATGGCTCGGACAGTGAGATCGGCAACCTGCACCTCGGCATCTTCAAGGCCGACAACGCCCGCCCGCATCCGGACCCGGCCGGCGTCGAGCCGCGCACGATCGCCCAGGGCGGGCGCAAGCCGCGTATCTGGATCCTGCTGGGCGACGACGAGTCGGCCGACGACGTCCTGGCCCGGGCGGAGGCGCGCGGCGCCACCATCCTGTGGCGCAACCACTATTGGCAGACGTTCAACGGCTACAACTGGGCCTTCGCCGATCCGTGGGGCAACGAGATCATCCTGTGGGGCAAGGCGGGCGAGAACCCGCAAATCCCGGCGACCTTCACCCGCGAATAGTCGCCTCGCACCGCGCACGACCAGGCGGCGGCCGTCCGGTCTGGACGGCCGCCTTTTTCATGTCCGATCGCGACCTGGGCGCGACGTCAGTGCGGGTGGTGTCCGCCGCCGCGCCAGCCGCCGTCATGATCGCCGCGACGCCAGTCGCCTCGCCCATGATCGCCATGCCAGCCGCGGTCGCCATGCCAGCCGCGGTCGCCATGCCAGCCGCCGTGGTATCGGCCGTAGTAGCCGCCGTGATAGCCGCCATGCCAGCCGGGCCGGGCCCAGCCGCGCCAGCCGATCGGGCCGCCCCAGCCCCAGCCGCGCCGCCAGGCGTAGCCGCAATAGTACCAGCCGGGTCCGCGCCAGCCGCCATCGTACCAGCAGTACCGCCGCCCGCCCCAGTAGTACTGGGTCTTCTCGAAGCCTACCGGCTCGCCGCGATAGACGCCTGTGATCAGGTGAGGGGCCGGCACAAAGGCGTCGGCGCGGGCCATGTCCGCGGCCGGGCTGGCCGTCGCGGCGCCGCCGGCGCCAAGGCCGATCGCCGCGCTGGCGATCAGGGTTGCAAGTCTGCGCATCTTTGAAGTCCCCGAAGTCGAAGTCTCGAAGCGAAATCCCTCGCGTCGAGAACAACATCCGGGGAGTTCGGTTCCGCGCCGGGCGCCGCCTGAGCGCGCCTTGCCGGGAATGGCGTCAGCGGGTCCTTGTGAGATTTGTTCCACCACGCGGACCGTGTGAGATTGCGCATCGGCGCGGAAGCTCTTGAATGACGTTGGGTCCGGGCTTTAACTCTTCATATTATCGCTGATTAAATTGCATCATTGAAATTTCAGAGGCGGCGAGCTGAGGCATCGCCAGGGAGGCCGGACCATGACGCTGGACGAACGCACGACGGGCCGCGGGACGCGCGGCGCCGGCCGGCCGGAGGATGGGCCCCCGATCGTCGCGGGCTGGGCCCCCGAACTCCAGAAGGCCAAGGTCTATGAGCAGATCCTGCTGGACGTGATCCTGGGCGAACTGCCGCCGGGCAGCCGGCTGGACGAGCAGGACCTGGTCCGCCGCTACGACGCCGGCCTGGCGGGGGTGCGCGACGCCCTGGGCCGCCTGGCGCTGGAAGGGCTGGTGGTGCGCCGCCCCCGGGCCGGGACCACGGTGGCGCCTTTGGACCTGGTCGAGGTGCGCCAGGCCTTCGAGGCGCGCCGACTGATCGAACCGCATTGCGCGGCCCTGGCCGCCACCCACGCCACGCCCGAGGACATCGCCGCGCTGCAGAGCGCCTTCGAGGGCGGCAAGGAAGCCGCGCGCCTGCGCGACTCCCGCGCGCTGATCGGCATGGACCAGCACTTCCATGCCGCCATCGCCCGCGCCAGCCGCAATCCGACCCTGGCCCAGATCGTCATCCCCCTTCAGCACAAGGCGGCGCGGTTCTGGGTCTATTCCATGGTCGAGGACACCGAACAGGAACGCCTGGCCGAGATCGCCCGCCACCAGGAGGTGGTCGACTGCATCACCCGCCACGACCCTGAGGCCGCTCATGCCGCCATGCTCAACATCCTGGGCGTCTTCTCCGAGAACGTGAAGCGCTCGGTGGCTGGGGGCGCGGCGGGCGAGGCGATCCGCCCCCGGCGCCTGCTCGCCTGATGCGAGCATCGGCCGCGCAATCGCGCTCCGGCGTGGCGCGGGCTTGGGCGCCGCAGGTGACGAATTGGGCGCGATATCGCGACTCACTCACATTTTTTGTGAAATTTCAGAGACGCCTTTGACTCCGTGGACCCGGCGCCAGCCACCATGACGCCAGTCCTTCGAGATCAAGGGGATATCCGCTCTGGGCGGAGGCTCGACGGGCGCGACAAGCGGGGGCCACATTGTCCAAGCAGCACATCCTTTGGGCGGGCGTTTCCAGCCTTTGCCTCTTCACCGCGACGATGGCGCGGGCGGCCGACGCCGCGGCGGCCACGGACTCCACCGTCGGCGAGGTCGTCGTCACCGCCGACAAGGCCGGGCTGCTGGAGCGGCGGCCCAACAACACGGCCCTGGGGATCGACAAGCCGCTGATCGAGACGCCGCGCTCGGCGAGCCTGGTCAGCGACATCACCCTCGAGCGCTATGGCATCACCTCGATCGACAAGCTGACGGCGGTGTCGCCGGGCACCTACACGGCCAGCTACTACGGGGTGCCTGGGTCGCTGAACATTCGCGGCACCCTGGCCGAGAACTACTTCATGGGGTTCAAGCGGATCGAGAACCGCGGGACCTATTCCACCCCCATCGGCGACGCCGCCCAGATCGAGGTCGTGCGCGGCCTGCCGGCGCCGATCTACGGCCCCGGCAAGATCGGCGGCCTGATGAACTTCATCCCCAAGACCGCCAAGGACTCGGGGGCCTATCTGAACGCTCCCACGGCCGAGCTGACGGTCACGGCGGGCGACTACGGCAAGAAGAACTTCACCGCCCAGGGGGGCCTGCCGCTGAACCTGGGCGGAGTGCGCGGCGGGGTCTACGCCTATGGCGAGGTCGACGATTCCGACAGCTACTACTGGGGCGTCCATCCCAAGCACCAGCTGGGCGAGCTGTCGGTGAACTTCGACCTGGGCTCGGGGTGGACGACGGCCTTCGCGGGGATGTTCTTCCACTCGACGGGGGACATCCAGACGCCGGGCTGGAACCGGCTGACCCAGGACCTGGTCGACCACCAGACCTATATCACCGGCCACAACACCGCCCTGACCGACGCCAACCACAACGGCAGGCTCGACCCCTGCGAGGTGCAGTTGCCCGGGTACTGCCAGTACCCCTACACCCAGGCGATCTACGCGCCCTATTTCGGCTTCACCCCGACCACCGACGCGCGGTTCACGCTCGATACCGGCGTCGGCACGACCACGCTCAGCCCGCACAACGTCTATGTCAGCGCGGCCGACTTCTCGCGCACCAGCACCCAGACGCTGTACTACGACCTCGCCAAGGAGATCACGCCCGACAGCACCCTGAAGCTGCAGCTCTTCTATGATCACCTGAGCAACCAGCGCTTCGTGAGCTATGGCTTCCCGGCCGACTACCATGCCCGCACCTTTGAGACGCGGCTGACCTACAACTTCAAGCTGGCGTCCGCGAACGACCTGATCGTCGCCAAGACCATCACCGGCCTCTCCTACCGCTGGTACAAGGGCGAGCAGAAGGAGAGCTACGACTCCGGCATGATCGCGCTGGATCGGCGCGACCTTTCCGTCGGCGCCACGGCCACCGACATCATCGCCTCGCCCTTCGACGCTGGCAGCGGCGTCGGCTGGGAGACCGACATCCAGAGCCGCTGGCACGACACGGGCCTCTTCTTCACCACCGACATCTCGGTGGCCGACAAGCTCGATATCATCGGCGGTGGCCGCTACGACTGGTACGGCGTCAACTCCATCGACGTGGGGATCTATTCCTTCGAGACGCCGCTGCGCCAGATCGCCAGCGACGGCATGTTCACCTACACAATCAGCGGCACCTACAAGCTGGGCTGGGGGCTGATGCCCTACATCACCCACGCCCGCGGCGGCACGCTGGAGGTGGAGCAGGCCGGCAACCTGAAGCCCGCCAATATCGCCAGCGGCGCGTGGCTGACCGCCTCGAACCTCACCGAGGGCGGGGTCAAGTTCCAGTGGCTGAACAAGACCCTGATCGGCTCCATCGCCTACTACGACCAGGAGCGCACCCAGCTCGGCGGCCTCAACAGCATCGTCCAGCACCTGCACAGCAAGGGTCTGGAGTACGAGGTGCGCTGGGTCACCAACAAGAATCTCAGCTTCACCCTGGCCGGCAACACCCAGCACACCGAGCAGGTGGGCGTGGACCACTCCTTCGTCTACATCCCCGCCGCCACGGCCGGGGTCAGCGGGGTGAACGGCTTCGGCGGCGCCTTCGTGACCTTCGACTTTTCCAGCCTGCCGGGGCGCAGCGGGAACTACGCCTACACCCTGATCCCGCACTCAGTGGTCAGCTTCTTCGCCACCTACACCAGCGACGAGTACGACTGGGGCCATGCCGGGGCGACGGCCGGCTTCACCTACGCCTCCAAGACCGCGACCCTGGTGCAGAACTCGGTGACCTTCCCGGCCTACACCGTGGTCAACGCCTCGCTGATGTGGGCCAAGGGCCCCTACGAGGTCGACTTCAACGTCGATAACCTGTTCGACAAGCTCTACTTCACGCCGGACCAGGACACCTACGCCAACGTCGGCGCCCTGCCCAGCATCGGCCGCACCTGGCGTTTCACCTTCAAGGGCAAGTTCTAGAGACGGCGTTCCCACCGGGTCGTCGGCCATGCCCGGCGGCCCGCCTGTTCGAAAGGCGCAGCGATGGTTTCGGAGCCCTGGCGTCCCTGGTTGCAGCTCGCGGCGCTGAGCCTCGTCCTGTTCCTGATCACCGCGGCGACCTATTCGTCGCTGGGGGTGGTCCTGCCGATGATGGTCAAGGATCTGGGCTGGACCTGGACCGAGGCGGGCCTGGGGTTCACCCTGCTGGGCGCCTTCACGGGCGGCTCGTCGATGATCCCGGCCTGGCTGATCCGACGGTTCGGCGCGGCGCCGACCATCCTGAGCGGCGCGGCGATGATGGTGCTGGGGTTCCTCTGCCTCTGGGCGACGCGCGGCCTGGCGGCCTATTGGCTGGGCGCGGCCCTCTGCGGCGTCGGCTACCAGTCCATGGCCCTGATTCCCGGCACCCATGTCCTGGGCGCGGTGTTCCGGAGCCGGGCCCGGGCTTTCGGGGCCTATTTCACCTTCGGGTCCCTGGGCGGGGTGGCGGGGCCCTGGATGGTCTTCGCCGTCCTGGACCTGTTCCCTGGCCAGTGGCGGGCGTTCTGGCTGACCATGGCGATCGCCGCCGCCATGGCCGGGGTGCTCTGCGCCCTGGCGGTGGGCGGCCGCGGCCGGCTGAGCCAGGCCGGCGCGGAGACGGACCACGAGATCGCCGAGGCGAAAGCCGGACCCGCGGCTCGCCCGATCTGGCGCACCAGGGAGGACTGGACGGTCAGGGAGGCCCTGGCGACGCCCCAGTTCTACGTCCTGCTGGCGGCCTACTTCAGCCACCTGCTGTGCGGGGTCACGGTGGCCAGCCTGTCCGTGGCCCACCTGACCGAACTGGGCGTGGCGGCTACCGCGGCGGGGGCGATGCTGAGCTTCGAATCCCTGATGCAGGTTCTGGGCCGCGCCGGCGGCGGGTTGCTGGGCGACCGCATCGACCCGCGCCACACCCTGGTCTTCGCCCTGGCCATGCAGGTGCTGGGATCCGGCGTGCTGAGCGTCGCCAATTCCTATCCGCTGATGGTCATCTACGCCATCGGGACAGGTCTGGGCTTCGGCCTGACGGTGCTGGCGGTGACGGTGCTGCTGCTGAACTACTATGGCCGCAGGCACAACCTGGAGATCTTCGCCCTGACCTGCCTGGTGGGCGCCGTTTCCGCGCTGGGTCCGCTGATCGGCGGCTTCATCCGCGACCGGCTAGGCAGCTTCGCGCCGACGTTCCAAATCTATGCGGCGGTGATCCTGGTGATCTGCGTCGCGACCCTGTTCATGCGTCCGCCGCACAAGCGGCCGGTGGCCCGGTCCGCCGCCCTGGAAGATGAATCCCAACCCGCCCTCGCCAAGC
Organism: Pseudomonadota bacterium; assembly: GCA_018241335.1. Taxonomy (GTDB): domain Bacteria; phylum Pseudomonadota; class Alphaproteobacteria; order Caulobacterales; family Caulobacteraceae; genus Acaudatibacter. Next base: position 6,223 of record JAFEEA010000018.1, on the reverse strand, counting down.
GCGCGGCCTAAGGAGCCACTGCCATGTACGACAGCCCCGGAACGCGACACGACTTCGGCGTCTTCCTGCCCGTGGCCAACGGCGGCTGGATCATCTCCAGCACCACGCCGACGCTGGATGGCCTTTGGAAGCAGAACCTGGAGGCGGCCGTCACCGCCGACGAGCAGGGGCTGGACTTCGTCATGTCCATGGGCAAGTGGCGCGGCTTCGGCGGCGAAACCAACCACTGGGGCACCTCGATGGAGTCCCTGATGATGATGGCCGGCATCGCCCAGGCCACCAAGCGCGTGAGGGTGTGGGCGACCGTGCACACCCTGCTGCACAATCCCGCCGTGACGGCCAAGATGATCACCACCCTGGATCACATCAGCGGCGGGCGGGCCGGGCTCAATATCGTGGCCGGCGCCTACAAGGACGAATTCGACCAGATGGGGGCCTGGAACCCGAACCTGTCGCACGACGACCGCTATGCCCTGGCCGAGGAGTGGACGACCATCGTCAAGCGGCTGTGGAGCGAGCCCAGCGTCGATTTCCAGGGCCAGTACTTCACGATGAAGGACTGCGTCTCGGACCCCAAGCCGCTGTCGCGGCCGCGCCCGGACCTGATCTGCGCCGGCATGTCCGACCGCGGCTTCCGCTTTTCGGTGCGCGAGAGCGACGCCTGCTTCATCGGCGGGCGCACGCCGGACGAGCGCCGCGACGCCAGCCGCCGGGCCAAGGCGGCGGCCGAGGAGATGGGAACCTCGATCAAGACCTACGCCATGTGCACCCTGATCTACGCCGAGAGCGACGCCAAGGCCGAGGCGCTGGTGGACAAGTACGCGCAAGGGGCCGACATGGCGGCGATCATCGCCATGCTGCAGAGCTGGGGCGTGCCGCCCGAGCGCCTGTCGACCTTGGCCACCAACCAGGGGGCGTTCATGACCCAGACAGCGGTCGGCTCGCCCGCCACCTGCGCCGAGAAGATCGAGGCGTTCCTGACCTACTGCGAGCTTGACGGCCTGATGCTGATTTTCCCCGACTATGTGGAGGGCCTGAAGATGTTCGGGTCCGAGATTCTGCCGGGCCTGAGGGAGAAGGTGTGGTGAACACGCGCGCCGAAACAGGGACGTCGGCCAAGGACGATCTGGCGGCCTGGATCGCGCCGTCGCGAAGCGCCCTGGTGATCATCGACATGCAGGTGGACTTCGCCTCGCCGCAAGGCGTGCTGGGCCGTTCGGGCATGGACATGAGCGTGGTCGAGCCGGCCCTGGCCGCCGCCCAGCGCCTGGCCGAAGGCGCGCGGACGGCCGGAACGCCGGTGATCTTCGTCGGCCTGCAGACCCGCCCCGAGACGGACTCGCCGGCCTGGAAGGAGCGCATGCGCCGCCGCGGCGGCTCGCCCGAGGACGACAGCAACCTCTGCCGGGAAGGCCAGCCGGGCGCTGACTTCCACGGCCCGACCCCCGCGCCGGGCGAGCTGGTGGTTCCCAAGACGCGATATTCGGCGTTCCACGGCACGGACCTGGACGCGGCCCTGAAGGCCCGGGGGATCGACACCCTGGTGGTCTGCGGCCTGACCACGGAGTGCTGTGTCGACAGCACCGTGCGGGACGCCTTCCACCTGGACTACCACGTGTTCGTGGCGAGCGACGCCTGCGCGGCCTACGAGCCGGACCTGCATGAGGGCGCGCTGAAGAGCCTGGACCTGAACTGCGCCATGCTGGTCACCTCCGACCAGGTCCTGGCCGCCTGGCGAGAGTGAGTGAGCAGACGCATGGCCGACGGCGCCTTTCCCTTCAATGTCCCCGCGCCCTGCGCCGTCACCGATGAGGACCGCGCGGCCATCGCCGCGGCCATCGATGTCGAGGAGCTGACGCAGCTCGCCCTGGACCTGGGCAACATCCCCAGCCCCGCCGGCCACGAGCTGGCGGCGGGGAACTTCGTCTACGACTGGATGGAGCGCGAGGGGTTCAACCCGCGCAAGGTCGGGGCTGTGCCCGAGCGCAACAACATCATCGGGACCTGGGGCGGAAAGGGCGCGGGGCGCAACCTGCTGTTCACCGCCCACCTGGACACCGAAGCGCCGACCTGGGACCCGGACCTGGACGCCTACAAATTCCGCCCGGCCACCCTGAAGAACCGCGAGTGGCAGGAGTGCTGGCTCCAGGACGGGGTGCTGTACGGCTACCCCATCGCCAACGACCGCGGGCCGATGAGCTGCTTCCTGATGGCGGCCAAGGCGCTGAAGAAGGCGGGCGTCGACCTGTCGGGCAAGATGTACCTGACCGCCTGCCCCGGCGAGATCGGCCCCGAGCCCATCGAGGAGCATCGCGGCATCGCCTACATGGGCAAGGACATCGGCGCGCACTACCTGTTCCACCACGGCGGGGTGGCGCCCGACTTCGCCATCGCCGCGGAGGGTTGCGACTTCGGCCTCACCTGGGTTGGCTGCGGCTATGCCGTGTTCCGGATCAGGGTGCTGGGCGAGGCGATCTTCACCCCCCTGCTGACCCATCCGGAGGACCCGGCCGACCATCCCAACCCGATCTATCGCCTGGGCGGGCTGATCGCGGCGCTGAACCGGTGGGGGCGCGAGTACCAGGTGCGCAACACCTATGAGTCCGCCGGCGGCGTCGCCACGCCCAAGACCCAGATCGCGGCCATCCGGGGCGGGGTGCCCTACGCCTTCGGAGCCGGCACCGAGGTCTGCAATGTCTACCTCGAGGTCGGGCTGACCCCGCGCCAGACGGTGACCGAGGTGCTGCACCAGCTGGAGGCCCTGGTCCGCGAGGCGAACCTCGGCGAGGTGGAGATCGAGCCGGTGATGGCGCGCCATGGCTTCGAGGCCGACGCGGCGGCGGTGGCGCCCCTGGTGGGGGCGGTCGATGCGGCCACGCGCCTGACCCTCGGGCGGCCGGTGGAGCGGGCGGCCAGCGTCTATTCCAGCATGTGGCGCGACCACAACGTCTTCAACATGCAGCGCATTCCGGCCATCACCACCGGCTTCAAGCGCTGGCGGCCGAGCCCCCGGGACCTCGCCGACAGCACCCTGATCTTCGCCCTGACGGCCCTGGCGGTCTGCGGCCGGGCCGAGGCCGGAAGCGGTCCCGCCCGGGCGGCGCCGGTCTATGGCGACAACCCCTTCGGCGACTAGCTTGCGTCTTCTGAAATTTCAGATAGCGATTGGGTCGAGATCCGAGGACACGAGAGAATGGCTTACGAAGTGCTGGAGGTCCGCCCCCTGACGATGCGCATCGGCGCCGAGATCCACGGGGTCGACCTTCGCCAGCCCACCAACCGGCAGCTGGAGGAGATCGCCCTGGCGATCGCCGAGCATCAGGTGATCTTCTTCCGCGACCAGCCGCTGGACCACGAGAGCCACAAGGCGTTCGGCCGGGCTTTCGGCGAACTGGCGATCCATTCCGGCGTCGCCGGCCTGCCTGACCACCCCGAGATCGTCGCTATCCACGCCGACGCCGACTCCAAGTTCATCGCCGGCGAGAACTGGCACTCGGACCTCACCTGCGACGCCGAGCCGCCGATGGGCTCGATCCTCTATCTGCACACCGTGCCGCCGGTGGGGGGCGACACCCTGTGGGCCAGCATGTACGCCGCCTACGAGACCCTGTCGGACCGCATGAAGGCCTATCTGGAGGGGCTGACCGCGGTGCACGACGCCGACCACGTCTACCGGCCGCTGTTCCCCGACGTGGACAAGAAGTACCCCTGTAACGTTCACCCGGTGGTGCGCACCCATCCGGTGACCGGCAAGAAGAGCCTGTTCGTCAACCAGTCCTACACGACCCGGATCGTCGAGGTGGACAAGGCCGAGAGCGACGCGATCCTGCGGTTCCTCTACCAGCACGTCCAGAACCCGAACTTCCACGTGCGCTTCAAGTGGCGGCCGCACTCGGTGGCGTTCTGGGACAACCGCTGCACCCAGCACCTGGCGACCTGGGACTACTTCCCGCAGACCCGCTCAGGCTTCCGCGTCACCGTGGCCGGCGACAAGCCGTTCTGATTCGACCGCTCAAGATCACCGTTGATACGGCGGTTGTCCGTACGCGGTCGCGGGTCGCACGGGGCTGCGAAGACGGCCCGCGCATGGCTCAAAATGCTGAGCGTTAGGCGCCTGCTCATTCCGCCGGCGACCTAGAGCATTTTCCGCCGAAGTGGACGCCGGTTCGGCGCAGAAAATGCTCTAGGAGACGCCCTTGCGAAGGGCCTCGTCGCCGCCGGAGAAGGTGGGTTCGACGAGCCATAGACGCAGCAGGTGACGCTTCAGGTCCGGCGCGTCCCAGTCCTCGTACTCGGTCCGCTTGTGCAGGATCGACGCGTTCTTGAGGAACTGCAGGTCGCCCGCCCTGAAATCCATGTCGAGGTAGTAGGCGGGATCGTTCGCCGCCCTCTCGATGAAGGCGATGGCCTCCTGCTGGGCGGCCGAGAGGCGCGGCGCCGCGGGATGTTGCTGGCTCTCGCGGATGTACCAGGGAATGAAGAACAGCCTCAGCCGGCCCTGTTCCAGACGGCAGAGCGGCATCTCGAACCAGGGCTGGCCGCCGGGCTTGTGCTGGCCCTGAGTGTCGAAGGGAAAGGGCTCGAACAGCACCGGCGCGAGATCGGGCCGCTCGCGCAGCAGGCGATTGAAGATCGCGGCGGAGCTGACGATCCGGCTGACGCCCCCGCGCCTGGCCGGCTTGAGACAGAACAGGCCGATGATGTCGGCGCCGTCGGTATGAAAGTCCTGCTCGGCCCGCGTCTTGTAGAGGCGCACGCCATAGGCCTTGGGGTCGGCTCCGGTGTCGCGGATGTGGCCGATCAGGTCGCCGTCGGTGTTCTGGGACGCAGCGCGGCCCATATGCAGGCCAAGGCCCCAGTAGATCGCCGTGCAGACGGCCTCGGGATGATCGTCGACAGGGAAGCCGCGTAGCAGGATGAAGCCGCGCCCGCGGTCCAGCTCGCGCATCCAGCCGGCGATCCGGGGGGCGAGGGTCGGCAGCGGGAAGTCGTCGCGGGTCCATTCCCGCCAATCGTTGTCGCCGGCGGCGCGCCAAGCCGCCAGAAGCTCGTCGATGTCGGCCGGTGTGAAGACGTAGCGCCAATCCGCGCTCTGGGCCATGTCGGGGCCCAGCCAGACGTCTGGCGTATCCAGCGGGGCGAGCGGCGACTTCAATTCCACAATTCGAGAATAACAGAAACGATGGTCGCCGCCAGATATTCTTGCGTTATGGCGAGGGGAGGCTACCGCGGCGGGCGCGCCTGGCGGCCGGCCTCAGTCCGCCGCGATCGAGGTGGTCAGGCCGATCCACTCGCCGAGGTCGTGCTGCAGGCGGCCGGCGGCCTGGGTGGCGTAGTGGACGGCGTCGGCGCCCAGCAGCAGGTGCATGGGCGGGGTTTCAGCCTCGAGCACCTTGAGGATGGCCGCGGCGGCCTTGTCCGGGTCGCCGTTCTCGTGGCCGGCGCCGGCCACCAGCATGCGGCGGGGCAGGTGGCCCTGGCCGTCGTAGTCGTCGATGGTCTTTTCGCTGAGCACCAAGGAGCGGCCGGCGTAGTCGGTGCGCAGGCCTCCGGGGGCGACGTTGATGACCTTGATGCCCAGCTCGGCCACTTCCTGGGCCAGGCACTGGGTCGCGCCTTCCAGGGCGAACTTGCTGGCGGTGTAGGTGGCCGTGCCGCCCCAGGCCGCCAGGCCGCTGACCGAGGTGATGGTCAGGATGACGCCGGCCCGGCGCCGGCGCATGCCCGGCAGGGCCGCCTGCATCACCGCGATGGCGCCGAAGACGTTGACCTCGAACTGGTCGCGCATCTCCGCCAGGCTGGTTTCCTCCAGCGCCCCGATCAGGCCGTAGCCGGCGTTGTTGACCAGGATGTCGATGCGCCCGAAGCGGGCCTCCGCGGCCGAGATCGCGGCGCGCACCGCCGCCTCGTCGCGCACGTCCATCACCAGGCCGAGCGCCCGCTCGGGGTCCAGGGCCTTGAAGGCGGCGCGGTCGGTCTCGCGCCGGGCGGTGCCGGCCACGACATCGCCGGCCGCCAGGGCCGCCTTGGCCAGGGCCAGGCCCAGGCCGGAGGAAACGCCGGTGATGAACCAGACGCGGGGGGAAGCTTGATCGGTCATACTGGTGTCCGTCTGAAGAGGGCGGGCGTTACGGTCTTTATTCGATCTGGCGCAGGGGGCGCTGAACTCTTCCTTCTCCCCTTGCGGGAGAAGGTGTCAGGCGAACAGCCTGACGGATGAGGG
>JAFEEA010000189.1 GCA_018241335.1 Pseudomonadota bacterium | reverse complement strand
CGCTAGAATTTGATGACGCCCAGCGAGCGACGGTGTTAGGCTCTATGCGCCTGAGTAGAGTAGAGGCGGCCATGCCGGATGATGTCTCGATGTTGGCTGCGGACGCCGGGGAAGACGCGGCGCTGCTGACCTTGGTCGAAACCATCGAGAACCTGGCCGGCGCCCGGACTGTCGAACAGATCGCCGCTGTCATCCGCTCCTCGGCGCGGCGCATCACCAGCGCCGACGGCGTCGCCTTCGTGCTACGCGACGAAGACAAGTGCTGGTACCTGGACGAGGACGCCATCGGTCCCCTGTGGAAGGGCCGGCGCTTTCCCTTGACGGCCTGCATCTCCGGCTGGGCGATGCTGAACAACCAGACGGCCGTGATCCCGGACATCTACCAGGACGAGCGGGTGCCCCACGACGCCTATCGCCCGACCTTCGTGAAGAGCCTGGTGATGACGCCGGTGCGATCGCGCGAGGAGCCGGTGGCCGCCATCGGCGCCTATTGGGCGCAGCCGCGCCAGCCCCTTCCCGACGAGATCATGAAGCTTCAGGTGATGGCCCGGGCCACCGCCGCGGCGCTGGAGAACGCGCGGCTCTACGCCTCGCTGAACGAGTCGCTCGAGCGGCGTCAGTTCCTGCTGCGCGAACTGGATCACCGCTGCAAGAACACCTTGGCGTCGGTGCAGTCGATCGCCGACCAGACCTTGCGCACGGCCGAGTCGCCGACCGCCTTCAACGAGGCGCTCGAGGCGCGCTTGAGCGCCCTGTCGCGCGTCCACGAACTTCTGACCCGCGGCGGATGGGGGCGGGCCGAGTTGGCCCAGGTGATCGGCGTGGCGCTGGAGCCGTTCGGCGGCGTCGACGGGCGGCGCATCAGCATCGGCGGACCGCGCATCGACCTGCGCCCCGAGACGGTGCTGGCCCTGCATATGACTTTCAACGAGCTGGCGGTGAACGCGGCCCGGCATGGGGCGTTGGGTGTCGAGGGCGGCCGAGTGGCTGTGCGCTGGAGCGTCGACATGGCCGAGGAGCCCCGCAAGCTGACCCTGGAATGGCGCGAGAGCGGCGGCCCGCCGGTGGCTCCGCCGACCCGCCAGGGGTTCGGTCGCCGGCTGATCGAACGGGCCCTGGCGCGGGACCTCGGCGGCGCGGCGCGGCTGGCGTTCGAACCCGGCGGGGTGATCTTCCGCTTGACGACCCCCCTGTCGCACCGCATCGGTCTGGCCTGATGGCGCCGCGCGTGCTGATCGTCGAGGATGAGGGGCTGGTCGCCCTGCTCATCGAGGACCTTCTGACCGACCTTGGCTGCGAGGTGGTGGCGTCCTGTGATTCCATCCGCTCGGCGATGGAATGGCTGGAGCGCGGCTCCGCGCCGGACGGGGCGCTGCTGGACGTCAACCTGGGCGGGGAGCTGGTCTATCCGGTGGCCGAGTTCCTGGCCGCCCGCAAGATCCCCTTCGCCTTCGCCACCGGCTACGGCGCCCTGCCGGACGGCCGCTTCGCCGACGTGCCGGTGCTGGCCAAGCCGGTGAACCAGGCCAAGCTCAAGGACGTGGTGGACCGCTTCGGCGCGGCCGCCTGAAGGGCGGGCCATTTCGACCAGGCCAGGCGCGCAACGAAAAAGCGCCGGATCTTGCGATCCGGCGCTTCTGTGTCTCGTCCGCCTCGATGGCTTAGGCGGCGACCGCCTTGACCAGCGACTTGTGCAGCAGGGTGATGGCCGCGTCGCGGTCGATGCGCTCGATGGCGGCGACTTCGCGGGCCATGCGGTCGAGGGCCGATTCATAGAGCTGGCGCTCTGAGTAGGACTGCTCGGGCTGGCTGTCGGAACGGTGCAGGTCGCGCACCACCTCGGCGATGGAGATCAGATCGCCGGAGTTGATCTTGGCTTCGTATTCTTGGGCGCGGCGGCTCCACATCGTGCGCTTGATGCGCGCGCGGCCCTTCAGCGTCGTCAGGGCCTGGGAGACGACATTGCCTTCCGCCAGGGGGCGCAGGCCAGCCGTCTTGGCCTTCTTGGTCGGCACGCGCAGCGTCATTTTCTCGTGGTCGAAGGTAATCACATAGACTTCGAGCGAAAGACCGGCCACTTCCTGGGTTTCGACCGCCTGCACCTGCCCGACCCCGTGCGCGGGATAGACGACATGATCGCCGACCGTGAATTCCAGTTCGATCTTCGTGCTCATTCGTGAAGTCCTTTCTTCTGTTCCCACCACCCCGGGACTCGTTAAGCTTTGTCCAAAAGGCAAAAGGTTCCCGCCCGCGTGGAGCGGGAAACGCTTTGCTTCCGGGTCTTGCACAACCCTCTAAGACACCATCCGCCTTCGATCAGACATGCTTTGACGAGCTCTCGGCGCGCTGCGACAAGGCGCGCGGCCCTTCCTGGGCCACGACCGCTACGTCGGGTGCAGCATATAGCACAAAAGCGAGCGGATTTAAAGGCTTGCGTCGTCAGGGCCCGGAAGGCCCAGACTCCGCAACCCTTTCAGGGCTGTCCGTCGCTGGCGGGGCGAACCGACTCGCCCGGTGAAGGTTGTTGCGCGCCGGCTGTCATTTCAACCGGCATAACAGTGTTCTGCTTTTGCGGCCGCTCAGGACCCGTGGCCGGGCTTCTCGCTGAAGTACTTTTCCAGCTTGCCGGTCTCGCGCTCGAAGTCGGCGGCGTCGGCGGGGGGCGTGCCCTTGACCGTGATGTTCGGCCACACCTTGGCGTACTCGGTGTTGAGCTTCAGCCACTTGCCGTCCGGATCGTCTTCCGTGTCGGGCTTGATGGCGTCGACCGGGCACTCCGGCTCGCACACGCCGCAGTCGATGCATTCGTCCGGATTGATGGCCAGGAAGTTCTCGCCCTCATAGAAGCAGTCGACGGGGCAGACCTCGACGCAATCCATGAACTTACATTTGATGCAGGGGTCGGTGACGATGTAGGTCATGGACGGGTCTTGGGAATCCGGGAATGCGCCCCCGATACGGGCGCCGTCTTTTTCCGGTCCCGGGCGCGGATGTCAATGGCGGCGCGCTGATGCAGTCCCCAGGAAAGCTGACAGCGGGCCCGCGCGGCTGGCGAGGAAGCCGGAATTCAGCGCCTTGATCGCGTTGCGCAGGCTCTGGTTCCGGCGATTTCGTCAACGGCCTGTTCCAAGTCGGTGACGGTCGCCGGCATGCCGGCGCTGCCCCCGGCATAGTCGACGAGCCGTTTGGTGAGGCCGTGGCGTGTCACCTCCAGGCGGAACTCGGGCATATCGGTCATGCGGCCGCGATACTCGTCGCGGAGCGCAAAAAGGTTGGCGCGGTCGGCGGCGGCCATCAAGCGGCGGACGGAGCCTGACGATATCCGCCAGCGGTGTTCGCCGACGCAGGTCACGAACTTCCGGCCCCGAAAGATCACCGCGCCATCGGCGGCGACGTCGACGCTGTATACGGGACAGGTTCCAAAGCAGGCTCCACGCTCAAGCCGGACATGGAACGTCCGGTCCTCAGGCGAGCCTTGCCGCGCAGCGGCGGCGGACACGGCGGTCGAGGCCGCCATCGCCGTCGCCAGCGCCAGGATCGACAACCGCCTCATGCTGACGACTCCGGATCGGCAAGCCTGGAATAGAGGCCCTGCGCCTCGGCTGGGGGGCCGCGCCGCTCGCCCAGGGCCTCCACGCGGATAGCGGTCAGCCGGCCGCCGACGGCAAAGACCAGCTCGTCCCCGGCTTTGACCGTGCGGGAGGGTTTGTCGACGCGGCTCTCCGCACCGGCCCGCGTCAGGCGCACGCGGCCCTCGTCCACAATCCTCGCCGACAGGGACCGGGTCTTGAAGAACCGGGCGCGCCAGAGCCAGACGTCGATGCGGCAGCCGTCCTCAGCCATGGGTGGCGGGCTTTGCGGCGGCTTTTGGCCCGCGCCGGCGACGTCGGCGGGGCGGGGCGGCCTTGAGGGCGGCGAGGGCGGCGAAGGGCGAATGCGGGTTGGTTCGGACTGGACGCATGGGGGCCGTGGCCGTCGTCGCCTCGCGGCGGCGCCAGAAATGCGGCTCGCCCAGCGCGGGCTTGCCCACCAGGACGTAGCCGAGGCCTTGCAGAACGCCCTGGGCCTCGGCCTCGCTCCAGCCCAGCTCCTCGCGCGCCTGGTCGGAGAAGAGTACGCCCTGACCCTCGCGCGCTGCGCCGCGCAGCAGCTCGTCCAGCCGGTCCAGCTGCCGCACCGGAACTGCCCACTGACCGGTCGCCGCCAGCCCCAGGAAGCCCAGGGCCCGGGGCGACTGGCCGCTCAGGCGCTGCGGACCCTCGCCGGCGGGGCGCCAGTCGCCGGCCGCCTGCAGGGCGAAGGCCCGTGCGAAGGGGCGGGCGGCTTCTCCGAGCAGGCCGGGCAGGTAGACCGCATAGGGGCCGACCCGCACGCCCAGCGCCTTCAGCGCCCTCCGCTCGGCTTGGCTGAGGCTCTTCAGGTCCCCCTCCACGGCCGGCCGGGCCAGAACCCCGCCGGCCTCCAGCAGACGATAGGCCAGGCCCCTGGGCAGGCCCTTCAGGGCGCCGCCGGCCAAGGCCTCCTCCAGCCGCTTCAGGGCCGGCAGGCGCCGCCCAGCCTCGGCGGCGATGAACGCTTCCAGGCGCCGCGCGGCGCGCGCCCGTGCGGGCTCAGGTCCCAGTTCGCCGTAGAGCCGCACCTGGGGGCTGAACGGGCGGTCGTTCGCCAGGGCGCCGGCCGCCTCGCCGCGCCACAGCACCGCCCCGTCGGGCGCAAGGGCGAAGGCGTCGTCGTCCTCGGCCGCCAGCTTGCCCAGCCGCCTCGCCACCTCCGGCCCCACGGCGCGTTGGGCGGCGGCGCGCAGGGCCTTGTCCTCCAGGGCGTGCGATCCCCGCGCCAGGTCGAAGCGCAGGCCGCGCAGCTTGCCGACGAAGTGGCCCTCCACCGTCACCGACCCGTCGCCCGCCACCCCCGCCAGCAGCTCCTCCGCCTGGCCGAGGCCCCGCATCAGGGCGCTGGTCCGCCGGTCGATGAACCGGGCCATCAGCTTCTCGTGCAGGGTGTCCGACAGCCGGTCCTCCAGCGCCCGGGTCACCCCCTGCCAGTGCGCCGCGTCGACCAGCCAGTCCGGCCGGTTGGCGACATAGGCCAAGGTCCGCACCCCGGCCAGCCGCGTCGACAGGGCGTCGATCTCGCCGTCGGTGCGGTCCAGGAAGCGCATCTGGCCGGCCATCCAGTCGTCCGGCACACGCCGCGATCCCTCGGTCAGGTAGTCGAAGAACGTCCGCACCAGGCGGACATGGTCCTCCTGCGTGGTCTTGCGGAAGTCCGGCGTCTGGCAGGCGTCCCACAGCCGGAACAGGGCCGAGCGGTCGCGGCAGCGGGCGGTCACCTGGTCGTCGGCGGCCAGCAGGCGCAGGGTGGTCTCGTCCAGCGCCTCCTCCGAGGCCTTCAGCCCCTCCCGCGGCGGCGGCGCCGACAGCGAGCGCAGCAGGTTCCCCAGGGACTGGAAGTCCAGGCTGGAATTGCGCCACTCCGCCGTCTCCACCGGCTGGAAGTGATGGGTTTCCACCGCCTCGATCAGGTCGTCGTCCATGTCCTCGCAGGCGGCGGTGACGCCGAACGTCCCGTCGGTCTTGAAGCGGCCGGCGCGGCCCGCGATCTGGCCGACCTCCTGCGGATAGAGATAGCGCGTGCGCTTGCCGTCGAACTTGCGCAGCCCCGCGAAGGCCACGTGGTCGACGTCCATGTTCAGTCCCATGCCGATGGCGTCGGTGGCGACCAGGAAGTCCACTTCGCCGCCCTGGTAGAGGGCGACCTGGGCGTTGCGGGTGCGCGGGCTGAGCGAGCCCATCACCACCGCCGCCCCGCCGCGCTGGCGGCGGATCAGCTCGGCGATGGCGTAGACCTCGTCGGCCGAGAAGGCGACCACGGCTGAACGCCGGGGCAGGCGGGTCAGCTTCTTGGAGCCGGCGTAGCTGAGGGTGGAGAACCGCTCGCGCGTGACGATCTCGGCCTTGGGCAACAGCCGCCGGATCAGCGGCGCCATCGTCCCCGACCCCAGGAACATCGTCTCGTACTTGCCGCGCGCATGCAGCAGGCGCTGGGTGAAGACGTGGCCCCGCTCGGGGTCCGCGCAGAGCTGGATCTCGTCCACCGCCAGGAATTCGACTTCCCGGTTCAGCGGCATGGCCTCGACGGTGCAGACGAAATAGACGGCGCGCGGCGGGACGATCTTCTCCTCGCCGGTGATCAGGGCCACCGAGCGCGCGCCGCGCAGCTTGACGATGCGGTCGTAGATCTCGCGGGCCAGCAGGCGCAGCGGCAGGCCGATCATGCCCGAGGCGTGGCCCAGCATCCGCTCCACCGCCAGGTGGGTCTTGCCGGTATTGGTGGGCCCCAACACAGCCACGAGCCGCGAAGGGGCCTGTCCTGTGTGGAGTACGCTCATGTCCTTGATGTGGGCCAAGACTCGGTGACTGACAACCGCGGCCAGTTATCCACCGCGAAAGCGGCCTTTAGCGGCCGGATCGGCGACCCTGAACAGGGGCGAAACGAATCGGGACCGAATCGGTTACTTCGCCCGATTCGGGATTTGTTCCGCACAACATATTGTATCTGTGCATGATTTCGACACAATCGATTTGTGCGCGCCGGGACGGTCGGCGCCGGAGGAATCGCCGCCATGGCCCGCGCCCCGTTCCAGGTCCTCATCCTGTGCTACCGGCCTGCCCCGGGCGGCCGGTCGGGCGACCACGAGTACGCGGTCTTTCGCCGCGCCGACGCCGAGGCCTGGCAGGCCGTGGCCGGCGGCGGCGAGGGCGACGAGACGCCCCTGCAGGCGGCCCGGCGTGAACTGCGGGAAGAGACTGGGCTTGTCGCCGACCTCATCGCCTTGAGCGCCCGCGCCCAAATCCCCGCCCACATCTTCGCGGCCAGCGCCCTCTGGGGTCCCGAGGTGGTGACGATCCCCGAATACGCCTTCGGCGCGGCCGTGCCGGCCGGCGCGGAGCCTCGGCTGTCGGACGAGCACCTTGACTGTGCGTGGCTGAGCTACGAGGCGGCGCGTCCGCGCTTCACTTGGGATAGCAACCGCGCGGCCCTGGACGAACTGCACGAACGCCTGGCGGCGGGGTGGAAATGACGCCGCGCGCTTGACTGTGCGCCTCGCCTTCGACTATACCGCGCCCTCCCGAGCGGGACCTGTCCCGCCCGATCCTATTTCTTTGCTAAGGTCATAAGCGATGTCGCGTCGTTGCGAGCTTACCGGTGTCGGCCCGATGGTCGGCCACAACGTGAGCCACTCGAACATCAAGTCCAAGCGCCGCTTCCTGCCGGCCCTGTCGCCGGTGACCCTGGCTTCGGATTCGCTAGGCCAGACCTTCCGTCTGCGCGTCACCAACGCCGCCCTGCGCACCGTGGACTTCCGCGGCGGCCTGGACGCTTTCCTGGTCAAGGCCCGCGACGAAGAGCTGTCGACCCGCGCGCTCAAGATCAAGCGCCAGGTCAAGGCCAAGCTCGCCGCGGCCCAGCCGGCGGCCTGACCGGCCTCCAGCCTCTGCGATTTTTGAGAAAGGCCGGCGGCGACGCCGGCCTTTTCTGCGTCTGGGGCGACGTTTCCCACTCCAGGTCGTCACCCTTGGGCGTCAGTCCCAAGGGTCCATGAACACGTGAGATCGAGTGGCGCGCTTCGAAGGGCGCGTCACACGCGGGCGGTCGCCGCCTGCGACGCTCCGCTGCCGCTCGCGACTGCGCTTCACCCGTTCATGGGCCCCCGGGACTTGCGCCCGGGGGTGACGGTGGGTGAGGGGAAAGGAGGGAGGTGGAAGAGCCCCTCCTACGCCGCCACCTTCGCCTTCAGCACCCCGTCGAACAGCTTCAGCATCTCGGTCCAGTGCCGCTCTGAGGCTTCGCGGTTGTAGACCGGCATGTCGGGCGGGGCGTAGCCGTGCCGGGCGCC
>JAFEEA010000188.1 GCA_018241335.1 Pseudomonadota bacterium | reverse complement strand
TGGGGGCGGGGCTGCAGCCGGCCGACGGGGTGCTGCTGCTGGCCGCGCACATCAGCCGATCGGTGACCATGACCGAGTGGATGGATCCCTCGATCCTGGACGAGGCGCGCCCGTTCGAGCGGGACCCGTCGCTGAACATCTATGACCCGGCCTGTCCGGCCCAGCCGCCCTATACGGACGCCTTCGTGGCCCGCTTCCGCGAAGCCCAGATCGCCCGCAACCGGCGCATCACCGCCTGGGCCAAGGCGCAGCTGGCCGAGCTGAAGGCCAAGGGGGACCCGGACGGCGAACGCTGCTTCGTGGTCCAGGGCACCATGTGCGACGTGCGCTGGACCGACCCGACCCAGGACCCGTCCGACCGGGCGCCGCACACCTGCTACCTGGGCGATCCGCGGCTGGTGAATGACGGGCCGGTGGGCCTGGGCCGGTTCACGACCCTGCGCTCCTGGCTGTCGCAGTGGAGCTATGACGAGAGCCGCGCCAACGGCGAGATCAACGCCGGCCGCATCTCCTGCCCGGTGCTGGTGGTCAACAACACCGCCGACCTCGCCTGCACGCCCAGCCACGCCCAGCGCCTGTTCGACGCCGTCGCGTCCAAGGACAAGGCGATCGTGCAGATCGAGGGGGCCGACCACTACTACACCTCGCGCCGCGACCTGCTGCCCAAGGCGGCGGGCGAGATCGGCGCCTGGCTGGACGCGCGCGGGTTCTGAGACCGAAGGGCGGGAACGGGCCGGGCGGCGAGGCGTTTGCCGCCTGGGACCTCAACCGCAGAAAGGGCGAACCCATGCCGCTCGCAACCGATCTGGGCCTCAAGGCCGCCAAGGCCGGCGTCACCGCCGCCCGCAAGTCCGCTTCCAGGGCCGTGCGCCGGGCCGAAGACCGCGCCGAGAGCACGGTCAGCCAGTCCGCCCAGGGCCTCGACGCCGGACTGACGCTGGTGGAGCGGGCGCTGCATGGCGGGTTGGAGGCGCTGGCGTCCAAGGGCCGCCCCCTGGAGCGCCGGGCGATGGACGTGCTGCCCCAGCGCCTCGTCTCCAGCCCCCGCCGCGGCCTGCCGCCGGTGGCCACCGCCGTGACCGGGCTGGGCGCGGGCATCCTGCTGGCCATGCTGTTCGCGCCGCGCGAGGGACCGGTCGCCTGATCGCCGGCGTTCGCGCCGAAATCTAGTCCGGCGCCGCGATCGCCGCGGCGTCGAGCGGGCGGGGCGCGGCGCGGACCAGGATGATCGACGCCGCCAGGGCGATGGCCGAGCCCAGGGCCCAGCCGCCGAGCACGTCGGTGGGCCAGTGGACCCCCAGGTAGACGCGGCTGATCCCCACCGCCAGCACCAGCAGGGCCGCGCCGCCCAGCAACATGACCTTGGCCCCGCGCGGCCGCTCGCCCGCCGCCAGCACCGCCGCCAGGGTCAGGTAGACCACCGGCGACATCATCGCGTGGCCGCTGGGGAAGCTGGCCGAATAGACCAGGTCCAGGTGCGGCACGAGCTCGGGTCGGGCGCGATCGACGGTCTGTTTGAGGACGCTGGAGGCGATCTCGGCCGCGATCACCGTGCCGGCGAAGACGGCCGCCTGCAGCCGACGCCGATGGACCAGCAGCATGGCGGTGGCGCTGACCGAGATCAGGGTCAGGACCGTGAAGCCGCCAAGCGCGGTGATGTCGCGCGCCGCCTCGCGCACCCAGCGCGGACCGACAGGCGTATCCAGCCGCCCCGGGTCCCGGAAGGCCAGCAGCAACACCCGGTCGATGCGGAAGATGTCGCCTTCGCGCGCCTCGGCCGCGAGGGCCGCGAAGCCAACCAGGGCCACGACGATGGCCAGGAAGGCCAGCAGCATCCGGGCCTCGATCCGCCCGGTCGCGGCCTTGAGGTCGCCGGTCACGCCGCCGCGCCCGCCGGAACAAGGGCGCGGAAGGCCCGGGGCATGAAGGCGACGCGGCCTCGGCGGCCAAGGTGGGCCTTCTCGCCGTCGAGGATGGCGGGGATGCGGCCGGGCGCGGCGAGGTCGATGCGCCGAACCCGGGCGAGGCGCACGGACGGGTCGTTGCGCCAGTCGTCGAAGACGGCGTGGTAGGCCAGGCTGAACACGCCGGCCGCGGTGACGGGGTCCAGGGCGGCGGCCTCCAGCGCCGGGGTGTCGCTGCTGAGGGCGCTGGAGACCAGGGGGCAGATCACCGCCACCGCCTGCGCTTCGCCCCGCGGGCCTTCGCCGAGCGCGTAGCTCAAGGGCTCGCCGCTGTGCTCGAGGGCCACCGCCGACCGCTTCACCGCCTCGATCAGATGGCCGTGGCGGACCGCCTCGCGCGCATCGGCCCACAGGGACGGCGCGCCGAGGATCGCGGCGCAATAGAAGGTCTGGCCGCCGATGCGGCCGCCGCTGACCGTGCGCACCGTGGGCGCCGCCAGGGTATCGGCCAGGATCCGGGCCCAGGGGTGCGCGCCGTAGAGGGCGTGGGGCAGCATGTTCATGGTGCCGCCGGGCAGGGGGATGATCAGTTTGCGGCACCGCCCACAGGAGCCGGCGGCGGTGCGGATGGTGCCGTCGCCGCCCAGGACGATGATCACGCCGGCGCTGGCCACGGCGTCGGCCACGGCCGCCTCGATGTCGTCCGGCCCGGCCTCGACGATCCTGGCGTGGCCGAGGCCGGCCGCCTCGAAGATGGCCTTCATCTGGGCGGCCGCGCCGGCCCCGACGCTGCCGCTGGCGGTGTTGAGCACGGCGGTGACCGGCCCGGCCAGGGCCGCGCGGGCGGCCTTGCCCGCCCGGCTCGTCTTCGCGCGCGGCTTCGCTGTCGTCGTCGCCATGTCAGGCCTCCGTCTCCGGCCTAGCCGCAATGGGCCTCAAGGTCACCTCCCAGGCATGGCCGATGTGGAAGGTTCGCCCGTTCCAGGCCATGGCGGCGACCGTCAGGGCGTCGCCGTCGATGTCTATGACGTTGAAGCCCGGCGGCTCGCCCCTTTCGCGCCGCGACAGGGTGCCCGCGCCGACGGCGAAGGTCCGCCGGTCGCCGAAGGGCAGGGCCTGGACGAACGGGGTGTGGACGTGGCCGCTGAGGACGAGATCGGCGCCCGAAAGCGCCAGGCGCTCGGCGGCGCGCCGGCCGCCGCGCACCCGCCCGGTCATGGGCTCGCCGGGAAACTCCACCAGCGGGTGGTGTGCGACGACGACCCGGCGCGCACGGGACGGGGCTGCTTCCAGGGCCGCCGCGGCCGCCTTCGCCTGGGCGCGGGAGATCTCGCCCTTGGACCAGTTGAGGCGGATCTGCCAGCCGCGGGCGCTGTTGACCGACAGCGCCGCCAGGCTCGGCGTATCGAAGGTCGCCGGGGCGTGGGGCCTGATCCAGCGATCGTAGCGCTCCCAGGGCATGAGCATGCGTTCGACCAGGCCCGCCCAGGGCGTGTCGTGATTGCCGGGGGTGGCGATCTTCGCGCCGGGCAGGGCCGCCAGCCAGGCGGCGGCCTTGGCGAACTCGATCTCCGAGCCGATCTGCGTGATGTCGCCGCTGATCGCCAGCAGGTCGAAAGGCGTGCGCCGGACGTAGGCCGTCGCGGCGTCCACCGCGGTCGCGTTCTCGAAGCCGAAGTGGATGTCGGACAGCTGGATGAGGCGCAGCGCCATAAGGTTCCTTGTTCCTCGCCGTACAAGCTGCACGGCGGGCCAGACCGACACAACGGCTGCGGCGCGGGGCGGTTGCTCGCGCCCCTACACCACGAGATCGGCGCCCCCGCCAGCGCCGGGCGCACGGTCGCCGTCCGTCAGGTCGGCCAGGGCCGACAGGGCGGCGCCGAGGACTGACCGCCTGGCCGGACCTCCGAGGGAAATGCGCACGCCGGGCCGGGGATCGGCGCCGTCGACGGCGAAGGCGTCTGCGGTGACGAGGCTCAGTCCGCGGGACTGGCCCATCAGGCGAAAGCCCGCGGCCGAGCCATGGCGGGGCAGGTCGAGCCAGACGTGAATCGCCTCCGCGGGACCGATGGCCTGGGGCAACAGCTCGGCGGCCAGGGCCCGACGCGCCCGCGCCTCGCGCCGCACGCCATCCAGGAGGGCGTCGGCCTGGCCCTCGCGGATCCAGCTGGCGACCACGGCGCTCATCAGGGGGGCGGGCATCAGGGCCGTGGCGCGCAGCGCTTCGGCGATGCGGGCTGCCGCGTCGCCCGGCGGCGGGACCACGAAGGCGGTGCGAAGGCCGGGCGACAGGGTCTTGGAGAGGGTGGCGATGTGGAATGCGCGGTTGGGCGCCAGGGTGGCGAGGCCTGGCAGGGGCGTGTCGAACAGACGGCTGTAGGGATCATCCTCGATGAGCCAGACTCCGGCGGCCTGGACGATGCGCGCCACGTCGCGGCGGCGAACCAAGTCCATCACCGTCGCGGTGGGGTTCTGCGCCGTGGGGACCAGGTAGACGCCGGCGACGTCCGCACCCGCGCAGCGCCGCTCGAGCTCGGCCGGGACGAAGCCTTCGCGGTCCACCGGGCAGGGGATGAGGGCCAAGCCGTGCAGGGCGGCGGCGGCCTTGAGGCCCGGATAGGTGAGGGGCTCGACCACCAGCGCCTGGCCCGGCCGGGTGAAGGCCTCCAGCACCGCCGACAGGGCCGCCTGGGCGCCCGGCGCGATCAGGACCCGGTCGGGCGCGACCTGGCCGAGCACTGGGGCGAGCCAGGCAGCCGCCGCCACCTTCTGGCCGAGGGTCCCCGCGCCCGGGTGATAGGACATCAGTGTGGCCGGATCGCCCCGCTCCAGGACCACGCGGGTGGTGTCGCGCAGCAGGGCGCCCAGAGAGACCCCCTGGGGCGGGGGCGGCAGGTTCATGGAGAGATCGACCAGGCCGGCGTCGTCCTCGTCGGCCCGGGCGCGCACGAAGGTGCCGCGCCCCGCTGTCCCCTCGACCAGGCCCCGCGCCCTTGCCGCGCCGTAGGCCCGCGTGACGGTGGTGAAGTCCAGGCCCAGCCGTTCGGCGACCGCGCGCTGGGGCGGCAGCTGATCCCCCGGCTGAAGCTCGCCGTCTCGGATCGCGGCCTCCAGCGCCTGGGCCAGGGCCAGGTAGATCGGTCCCGGCGCATCGCGGGCGCGATCAAGCCAGCGGAATGAAGCGTCTTTGCCGGACATGCTTGTGGATCTGTTCCGAAAAACATACATTATAGACACAATGTATGTATCAATCCATGCATTGTATGGAGATCGGATCCTCATGTCCATGCAACCCGCCGCCGTCGCCTATCGCTCGCCTTCCAGCCTGTCCGCCGGCCTTCGCTGTCGCTGTCCGCGATGCGGCGAGGGGCGGCTGTTCGCGGGCTATCTGACCCTGGCGAAATCCTGCGAGGCCTGCGGCCTCGACTTTGGCTTCGCCGATCCCGCCGACGGCCCCGCCTTCTTCGTGATGAGCGGCGTCAGCCTGCTGGTGGTGGCGGTGTGGGGCTGGACGGCGGTGGCCTTCCAACCGCCGATCTGGCTGCAACTGGCGACGGCCCTGCCGGCGATGGTCGCCGGGTGCCTGGTCTGCCTGCGCCCGGTGAAGGCGTGGCTGGTGGCCGAGCAATTTGTGCACAAGGCCGGCGAGGGCGAGTGGGAAAGCCTGGGGCGGCACGGAGTCGGCGGCTTCACCTTCGACCGTCGCGCGGCGGCGGTGGAGAACCTGACCCCGGCGGAATGGGACGCCGCGGCCGGGCGCGACAAGGCTGCCTAGGCCCCAGGACGCGCCGACACTGGATGCTGCGATGCAGCGGAGCTATGGAGGCGGCAGGTCGCGCGTCGGGGGGGCCGCCCGTCGCGGTCGCGGCCGCCGTCAAACCCTGTGAGCCTCCATGTCCGACCTGTTCTTCGATCTGCGCGCCACCCACAATCCGCACCGCTGGTACCTGCCGCTGACGCCGAAGGTGTGCGTCGGGCCGCCGGGGAACATGTTCATGTTCGGCGGCGTGGGCCTGGCCTCGGCGATCGCGGCCATGGAGCGGACCTGCGAGCGGCCGGTGATCTGGGCCACGGCCCAGTACCTGAGCTACGCCCGCCCGCCCCAGGTGGTGGACCTGGATGTCTGGGTGCCGAACGCCGGCAAGTACAACACCCAGGCCCGGGTGGTCAGCCATGTGGACGACAAGGAGATCCTGACCGTCAACGCCGCCCTGGGCAGCCGGCCGAGCGAGATCTCCCGCCAGTGGGTCCAGCGCCCAGACGTGCCGCCGCCGCTGGACTGCCCGGTGGGCGAGCATTGGCGGGGCGAGGAAGAGGATCTGCACAGCCGCATCGACACCCGCGTGGCAAAGGGGCTCTACGGCGACGTGCGGGCCGGCGAGGCGGAGGACGACGGTCGGCTGATCCTGTGGATCAAACCTTCGGACAGCCGCTACGCCATCGACGCCAGCATGCTGGCGGTGATCGCCGACCACGTGCCCTCGGGCATCGGCAGCGCGCTGGGCCAATCGGGCGGCGGCAACAGCCTGGATAACACTATCCGCATCCGCCACATCGTGCCGACGGAGTGGGTGCTCTGCGACATCCGCATCCACGGCATCCACGGCGGCTTCGCCCACGGCGCCATGTACATGTTCGCGGAGGACGGCGAACTGATGGCCACCGCCAGCCAGTCGGTGATCGTGCGCACCCGCGAGGACCGGACCCAGCGCTAGGACGGGCGACATCCCATTCACGCCGTTACAGCGGTGAGGTTCGTGGACCCTTTGCTTCGCCGCTCGCGAGGCCGTGGACCGAATGTCACCCCCGGTTGACTTAGGGTGACGCGGTCGTCATCTTCCGCGCAACTGAACCCTGATAAGCGTGAGGCGGGAACCATGGCGGACGGATCGGTGACGGTGTCGAAGGAAGCGCGCGAGGCCGCCTATTCCATTCCCCTGGCCGATCTGAACCCGGCCCAGCCGGCCCTGTTCCAGCAGGACGCCATGTGGCCGGTGTTCGAGCGCCTGCGCCGCGAGGATCCGATCCACTACACGGCCCAGAGCGACTACGGCCCCTATTGGTCGATCACCAAGTTCAACGACATCATGGCCGTGGACACCAACCACCAGGTGTTCTCGTCGGAAGCGTCGCTGGGCGGCATCACCATCGCCGGCCAAGGCGGCTCGGAAGACCCGCTGCGGATGTTCATCGCCATGGACCCGCCCAAGCACGATGTGCAGCGCAAGACCGTCAGCCCCATCGTCAGCCCCCACAATCTCGCCATCCTGGAGCCGCTGATCCGCGAACGCGCCGGCCAGATCCTGGACGGCCTGCCGATCGGCGAGGAGTTCGACTGGGTCGACAAGGTGTCGATGGAGCTGACGGCCATGACCCTGGCCACCCTGTTCGACTTTCCCTTCGAGGACCGGCGCAAGCTGACCCTGTGGTCGGACGCCATCACGGCGGTTCCCGGGCAGAGCTTCCTGAAGTCGATGGAAGAGAAGCAGATGCTGGTCCAGCAATGCTTCGCCGCCTTCACCCAGCTCTGGAACGAGCGGATCAACGCCCCGCCCAAGGGGGACCTGATCTCCATGCTGGCGCATGGCGAGGCGACGCGGAACATGGAGCCGCGCGAGTACCACGGCAACGTCATCCTGCTGATCGTCGGCGGCAACGACACCACCCGCAACACCATCACCGGCAGCGTGCTGGCCCTGAACCAGAACCCCGACCAGTACGCCAAGCTGCGCGCCAATCCGGGCCTGATCCCCTCGATGGTCTCCGAGACCATCCGCTGGCAGACGCCGCTGGCCCACATGCGCCGCACCGCCCTTCAGGACTTCGAGCTGAACGGCAAGCTGATCAGGAAGGGCGACAAGGTGGTCATGTGGTACGTCTCGGGCAACCGCGACGACGAGGTGATCGAGAACCCGAACGCCTACATCATCGACCGCGAGCGGCCGCGCCACCACATCTCGTTCGGCTTCGGCATCCACCGCTGCGTGGGCAACCGCCTGGCCGAGCTGCAGC
>JAFEEA010000187.1 GCA_018241335.1 Pseudomonadota bacterium | reverse complement strand
GCTGGTCACGAAGACGAAGCGGGCCGGCGAAGCGTTTGCCGAGGTCGGCCCCCACTTGGCGAGGTCATAGACCTCCCGCAGCAGGGCCTCGGAGACCGTCTGCGGCGTCCAGCCGTTGCGCGTGCGGGCGGCGCGGAAGACCTGGTCGAGGGTCTGGGACGGCAGGGCGGTGGACATCGGCGACGGCTCCTAGGGCGATGGGCTTCGAGCCCATACGGGAGCTTTGCCGCCAGGGCCAGGGCCCCGTGATCCGAATGTGGGCGGCGATCGCCGGCGCCGCGCGAACGGGCGCCGGCGCGAGCGCCTCTAGCGCATGAAGGCAGGTTCGTGGTGACCGTCGACCCGGGCGCGGACCATGCGGTCGTATTCCTCGGCCTGGGGCAGCAGGTCAGGACGCACGCGGGAAAGCTGCTCTTCGAGGGTCGAGCAGGCCTTCTGGAGGATGTCGAGGGCGTGGCCGATGTCCTCGCGCTGTTGCTCCAGGGCGATGATCCGTTCGCGGAACTTGCGCAGGGCCTTGGCGTTCTGGGCCGCCTCGCCGTCGCCCTTGCCGTAGAGCTCCAGGATCTCGCGGATCTCGGCCAGGGCCAGGCCGACACGCTTGCCGCGCAGGATCAGCTGCAGGCGGGCGCGGTCCTTGTAGGAATAGACGCGGTTGAGGCCCTGGCGCGCCGGCGACAGCAGGCCCTTGTCCTCATAGAAGCGCAGCGCGCGCGGCGTGGTCTGGAATTCGCGGCACAGCTGGCGGATGGTGAAGGTGCGCGCCGGGCGGCGCAGCTCGCTGGTCATGTCTGCTCCCTGGAACCTTCGGGGTCTTTGCCCCTCGATTTCAAACGCTAGTTCGAAGTTACGTTTACGTCAACGTAAACTTATCAGCGATCCGTTAGGCCGTCCTGGGCGCAATCTGCCCAAGATCGAAACACGTTCCAAGAATTATTTTTGCAGGCCGCGCGCCGAAGTCGGACGCGCGACGATCAGCCCGCCCTGACCGCGGCGACGTCGCTGTCGTCGTCCGCCGAGAGGCCCGCATTGAGGTTTTCCAGCATGCCGCGCAGAGCGACAACCTCCTCGACGCTGAGCGGCAGCTGGCCGAGGACATCCAGGGGGATGTGAGCCGCCCGCGCCCGCATGGCCCGGCCGGCGTCGGTCAGGTCGACCAGAACGCGCCGCTCATCCACGGGATCGCGCTGGCGGCTGACGAGGCCGAGTTTCTCGAGGCGCTTGAAGAGCGGGGTCAGGGTGCCCGAATCCAGGTTCAGCCGCTTGCCCAGGGCGCCCACCGACTGCGGCGCCTCCTCCCAAAGGGCGATCATCGCCAGGTACTGGGAATAGGTGATGCCCAGCGGCTCCAGCATCGGCCGGTAGAGGCGCGTGACCAGGTTGGTCGCCCGATAGAGGGCGAAGCAGAGCTGGACATCCAGGCGCAGGAAGTCGTCGGGCGCGGACGCGTCCACAACCTTGAGGCCCTTCTTCGCCAGTTGCTTGGCCATGACGGCGGCTATTCCGTTTCTCAACAGCGCGAGACGCGCCCAATCGGCTTAAGGCGCCGCGCCCCAAATATCGAGCCCCAAGGGCATGAAAACGACCCTGTGCTGACAGAACTGTCAAAGTTGTCGGCCGCCAGACGACGGCCGGCGGTCTCTACATCGATGGGTCGACGACGATCTTGCATTGGCGCTCGGGGTCGGCCAGGGCCGCGAATGCGCCCGCGACGCCCTGGAGACCGACGGTATCGGTGATTGCCGGGCGCACGTCGATGCGGCCCTCGGCGATGTTGTGCAGGGTGGCGGCGAACTCCTGGGGCGAGTAGCCGAGCACGAAGCGGAAATCGAGCTGCTTGTTGATGCACAGCGACGGCTCGATGCTGTCTGTGGCCATGCAGACGCCGGCGACGATGATCTGGGCGCCGCCCGGGACGCCCTCGACGATCGACTGCAGCACCCCAGGCACGCCGACGCACTCGAAGACCACCGCGCGTTTGCCCGTCCCGCTCATCTGGGCCATGGCGCGTTCGGCGAAGGTGGTGGGCACGCCGCGCGCAGACCAGCCGGCGTGCGGGGACTGGACGGCCGGATCGATCACCTCGTCGGCGCCCATGACCTCGGCCAGGGCGCGGCGCGCCGGAGAAAAGTCCGCCGCCACGATGGGGCCAAGGCCCCGGCTCTTCAGCGCCGCGATCACGGCCAGGCCCACCGGGCCGCAGCCCACCACCAGCAGGGACGCATCCGGTCCGGCGGCCGA
Source organism: Pseudomonadota bacterium (assembly GCA_018241335.1). GTDB lineage: Bacteria > Pseudomonadota > Alphaproteobacteria > Caulobacterales > Caulobacteraceae > Acaudatibacter. The sequence continues at coordinate 5,734 of JAFEEA010000187.1, read as the reverse complement.
CTGGGCCACCGCATGCTCGCCCACGGCGAAGGGCTCGGTCATGGCCGCCTGGACGGCCGAGAGGCCGTTGGGGACCTCCAGCAGCATCGGCTCGCTGAGCAGCATGCGTTCGGAGAAGCCGCCGGGATAGCGGTTGGAATAGCCGATGGTGTCGACGCCGGTGGCGGTCATCATCACCGGGACGGTCACGACCCGGGTCCCGGCCTTGAGCGTCTTGGCCGAACTCGGGCCATGGTCGAGGATCTCGGCGCAGAACTCGTGGCCGAAGACGATGTCGGCGCTTGGGTCGATGCCGCCGCCGACCCCGCCGCCGCCTGACCTCTGGCCCAGTTCCAGCATGTGTTCGAAGGAATGCAGGGCGTGCAGGTCGGACCCGCAGATGCCGCAGCAGAGCGTCTTGGCCAGGACCTGGCCGGGGCCGGGGGTCAGTTCCTCGATGTCGGCGCAGACCAGCTGCTTGTTCCGTCGCACCACCGCCCGCATCGCGCGCTCCCTTGGGTCCTTTGTTTCGGCGACCTTGGCGAGGCGGAAGGGCGGCGTAAAGCGGAAATCAGAATGCGTTCGAAAAATCGGTATCGCCGGGCGGCGCGCTTCGCTAGCCTTGGCGCCGGGGATCAATCGGACAAGTCATGACGCAGGGCGCAAACCAAGACGCGGACGAACATGTGCTGGTGATCGGCGCGGGAATCGCGGGGCTGTGCACGGCCCTCGCCCTGGCGCCGACGGGGCGGCAGGTGACCCTGGTCGAGCGCGACGAGCCGCCGCCCTCCGGCGATCCGGATGACGCCTTCAAGGACTGGAACCGGCGTGGCGTCGGGCACCTGCGCCAGAGCCACGCCTTCCTGGCCAGGCTGCGCTCGCTGATCAAGGCCGAGCACCCGGGTCTGCTCAAGGACCTGCTGGAGGCCGGGTGCCGGGAGATCGGCTTCGTCGACATGCTGACCGATACCCTGCGCAAGGGATACCAGGCCCAGGCGGGCGACGCGGACATGGCCGTCCTGACCAGCCGGCGCACGACGCTGGAACTGATCATGCGCCGGTACGTGGAGCACCTGGGCCACTTGCGGATCGTCTCGGGCTTCTGGGTCCAGAAGCTGCTCACCGAGCGGCGGCCGGACGGGGCCCTGCAGGTCACCGGCCTGAGCGGCGAAGACGCCAGCGGCCCGCGCGAGCTGCGCGCCGACATCGTGATCGACGCGGGTGGGCGGACCAGCCAGGTGGCCGAGCAACTCGTCGCCGAAGGCGCGACGATCTCCGAGGCCTCCGAGACGGCCGGTATCCTCTACTTCACGCGCCACTACCGTCTGCTGCCCGGTCAGGCAGAGCCGCCGCGCGGCAAACTGCCCGGCACCGGGGACCTCGGCTTCCTGAAGTTCGGCGTCTTCCCGGCCGACAACGGCTGCTTCTCGATCACCCTGTGCGTGCCCGAGATCGAGATGGAGATGCGCAAGGCGGTCGTTCGCCCGGAGACTTTCGACCAGATCATGAACCTGCTGCCTGGCATGGCGCCGTGGGTCGACCCCGCACGGTCCGAGCCGGTCAGCCGGGTGTTCGGCATGGGCGACCTGCACAGCCGCTGGCGCGACTTCGCGCCCGAAGGCAAGCCGGCGGCCCTCGGCCTGTTCGCCATCGGCGACAGCCTGGTGCGCACCAATCCGCTCTATGGCCGGGGCTGTTCCTTCGCCGCGGTGAGCGCCTATCTGCTGCGCGACGTGCTGGACAAGGCGCGCGACCCGGCCGCACGGGCGGTGGCCTACGGGGCCGCGATCGAGGCGGGGATAAAGCCCTACTACCAGAACATGCTGACGCAGGACCGGGCGGCCATTCGCAGGGCCCGCCACGCCCTGACCCCCAGCTACAAGCCGAAGCTGGCCGCCCGAGTCCTCAAGAGTTTCTTCGAGGACGGGGTGGCGATCGCCACGCGATCCGATGTCGCCCTGCTGCGCGAGGCGCTGCGCGGCTTCCACATGCTGGAGCATCCGGACGCCTGGCTGAAGCGGCCGGGCAATCTGGCCAAGATCCTGGGCTACTGGGCCAAGGGCAAGAAGCGCAACGCCGCCGCCTACCCGCCGAAGGTCGGCCCGGAGCGCGACGAGCTGATGACGGCCCTGGGCCTCTCGCCCCAGCTCGACATCGACCGGCTGGCCGCGGGCGCGACCGCCTAGTCGCGGCCGGCGACCTAGTCTCCCGCCTGGGCGCCCGCCTCGTTGAGGCTGTGGAACAGCGAGCCGGCGGCCATCTGGTCGCGGGTCTGCTCGGGGGCCAGGGTCGCGGCCTTGTCGAGGTCGTAGATTTCCGGCGGCACGTACCAGTGCAGCTTGTCCTCGTGGTAGGCGCGCCAGACCACCTTGGCGACCTCGACCGGGGCGATGGCGCGGAACATGCCTTCCTTGGGCGCATTGGCGGCGGCGCCGGGCGGCAGGATCGGGGTGTCGATGAGGCCGGGCAGGACGTCGGCGACGCGCACGCCATAGGCCTTGAACTCCACCGCCAGGGCTTCGGAGAGCCCCTTCACCGCGTGCTTGGTGGCCGAATAGACGGCGATGCCGGGCATGCCGTAGGTGGCCGAGGACGACGAGGTGGTGAAGCAGAGCGACCCAGGGGTCGCCTTCAGCAGGCCGATCCCTTCGTGGATGCCGATCAGGACGCCGACCAGGTTGGTCTGGACCACGGCCATGACGTCCTCCCACGGCTGGTCCGCGAACGGGCCGCCGCGCCCGATGCCGGCGTTGTTGAACAGCACGTCCATGTGGCCCCCGGTGGCGGCGCCGAACTCGGCCAGGGCGGCGCGGTAGTCGTCGCGGCTGGTGACGTCCAGGCGCCGGACAATGCAGTTGTCGGCCCCCAGCTCCGCCTCGAGGCGCTGCAAGCCCTCGGCGTTGACGTCATACCCGCCCACGAACCAGCCGTTCTCTCGAAACAGGCGCGCCGTCTCCAGCCCCATGCCCGAGGCCGCGCCCGTGATGAAGATCGCCTTGCGGCCGCTCGACTGGCCCATGTGGACCCCCTTCTGGTGATTGTTCCTCTTGGCCTTCGTCTTAAGAACGTGTTCCAAGTCCGATCAAGCGCCGATCGCGGCGCCGGACCTGTGGGGGGCCCATGACCAAGCGCGAACAAGGCAAGGCGGACCGGCGGCGGCGCATCACGGCGGCGGCGCGGGACCTGATCCGCGAGACCGGCGACACCGGCCTTTCCATGCGCGCCATCGCCGCGCGCGCCGAGGTCAGCCTGTCGACGCCCTACAACCTGTTCGGCTCCAAGCGCGCCATCGTCCTGGCCCTGCTGGAGGACATCGAGGATTTCCACGAACGCTTTTCGCGCCTGCAGGGCGTCGATGCGGTGGAGCGTATCTTCCAGGCGGTGTCGATCACCATCGGCTACTACGCCGAGGACCCGGACTTCTACAAAACCCTGTGGACCGCCCTGCTGGATTCCAGCGGCAAGGACGAACGCACCGCCCTGCTGACCCCCGAGCGCAAGGCTTTCTGGACGGCCCTGGTGTCGGCGGCCGTGCGCGAGGGGGCGTTGCGGCCGGACATGGATGTCGAGCTGGTCACCCGCAACCTGGACCTGACGTTCGCGGCGGTGATGCTGACCTGGGTCTTCGAGGCCACGCGGCCGGAAGAGCTGGAGCCGTCGGTGGGCTATGGCTACGCCCTGGCCCTGGCGGGGGCCGCGACGGACGGCTGGCGTCCGAGGCTGGCGGGTAAGGCGGCCGAGTTCCAGGATCGGCTGGCGGCCCTGCGGCGTGGCGCTGCCGCGGCTTAACCAGCCAGGCGCTTCAGTAGTACCGCGGGATCGGCCCCCGCTGCGGGGTCATGTCGTCGCTGAGGTCGAGCATCACCTCGTCCACATAGCACCAGCCCCATCCCTCCGGCGGGTCGTAGCCCTCGATGATGGGGTGCCGAGTCGCGTGGAAGTGCTTGGTGGCGTGCTTGTTCGGGGAGTCGTCGCAGCAGCCGACGTGGCCGCAGGTCCGGCACAGGCGCAGGTGCAGCCAGACCGATCCGATCTTCAGGCATTCCTCGCAGCCAAGGGCGCTGGGGGTGACCTTGCGGATCGCGTCGCCGTGAGAGCAGTAGTCGGGCATGGGGCGGACCTCCCTGCGTTGTCAGGTGTGCGGGGCCGGGACGGCCATGGGGTCGCCTGACCCCAGGAAGGCGTGGACGGCGGCGACCACCTGGGCCCCCTCGCCCACCGCCGCCGCCACCCGCTTGATGGAGCCGGCCCGCACGTCGCCGATGGCGAAGACGCCGGGGCGGCTGGTTTCCAGGCCTGCGCGGCCCGCGCCCGCGCCGGGGCCGGTATGGACGAAGCCCTTGGCGTCGACCGCGACTTCGCAGTCGCTCAGCCAGCCGGTATTGGGTTCGGCGCCGATGAAGAGGAACAGGTGGCGCAGATCGCGCGACGTCTCTTGGCCGGTGCGCCGGTGGCGCCAGCGAAGGCTGGCCAGGTCTCCGGCGTGACCGTCGAGCGCCGTGACTTCGGTTTCGGTCAGGACCTCGACATTGGGCAGGGCGGCGATGCGGTCGACGAGATAGCGCGACATGCTGTCGGCGAGGCTGCGGCCCCGGCAGACCAGCCAGACCTTGGCGGCGTGGGCGGCCAGGTAGACGGTCGCCTGGCCGGCCGAATTGCCGGCCCCGACCAGGGCCACCTCCTGGTCCTTGCAGAGCTTGGCCTCCAGCGGCGAGGCCCAGTAGTGGACGCTGGATACTTCGAAGTCGGCCAGGTTGGCGACATCCAGGCGGCGATATCGGGCGCCGCTGGCGATGACCACGGCGCGGGCCGAGGCGGTCTCGCCGCTGTCCAGCACCAGGCTGTAGCGGCCGCCCGCGGCGGGGCAGCCGTCGGTGAGGCGCGCCACGGTGTCGGGGATGGCCGTCTCGGCTCCGAACTTGTGCGCCTGGTTGTAGGCCCGGGCCATCAGGGCCATGCCGCGGATGCCGGTGGGAAAGCCCAGGTAGTTCTCGATCCGCGCCGAGGCGCCGGCCTGGCCGCCGAAGGCCCGGCTGTCGAACATCATCACCGACAGCCCCTCCGACGCCGCATAGACCGCCGCGGCGAGGCCCGCGGGGCCGGCCCCCACGATCGCCAGGTCGTAGACGCGGTTGGGGTCTATCGGGCCGACCATGCCCAGGCATCGCGCCAGCTGGGTCTCGCTGGGATTTCGCAGCAGGTCGCCGTTAGGGCAAAGCACGATGGGCAGTTCAGCCTCGTCCACGTCGAACCGCTGCAACAGGGTCCGGGCCTCCGGGTCCGTGGCGGGATCCAGGTGCTGGTTCGGGTAGCCGTTCCGCTCGAGAAAGCCCATCAGCCGAAGGACGTCCCCGCTGCCGACATGGCCGATGATCACCGGCCCGCCGGCGCCCGACTCCAGCAGGGAGACCCGGCGCAGGATCAGGGCGCGCATGATCCGCTCGCCCAGTTCCGCCTCGGCGACCAGCACGGCGCGCAGGCGCTCGGGCGCCAGCATCAGGGCCTCGACCTTCCCGACGGCGTTGGCGTCGACCAGGGAGGGCGCGCCGGACAGCTGGGCGACCTCGCCCATGAACGCCCCCGGCTCGTGGGTGACGACGGTGTGGCGGCGGCCCATCTGGTCCGCCTGGGAGATGCGCACCTGTCCGGACAGGATGACCACGAAGGCGTCGGCCGGGCGGCCCACGGTCAACAGAGCCTCGCCGTCGGCGAACGTTCGCGCTTCGCCGAACCGGCGCAGCCTGTCGATTTCCGC
>JAFEEA010000186.1 GCA_018241335.1 Pseudomonadota bacterium | reverse complement strand
GGCGTGGCCCAGGTGGTGCGCGGCAAGGCGGTGCTGCCGGCCGCGGCCGGCCAGGTGCTGCAGGTCGCAGACGTGCTGAAGACCGGGGCCGGCGGGCGCATCGGCGTGACCTTCGTCGACAACAGCCGCTTCGCCGTCGGGCCGAACAGCTCCATCGCGCTCAGCGCCTTCGAGTTCAACGACACCACCCACGCCGGCCGGTCCCTGACCACGGTCAACCGCGGCGCCCTGGCGGTCGTCTCGGGCCAGATCGCGCACGAGAACAAGGACGCCATGCGGGTGCGCACGCCGACCTCGCTGCTGGCGGCGCGAGGCACGCGCTTCGTCGTGGACGTCGGGCCATGAACGGCGCCGCGGGTCGCCGCGCCGGGCTGGCGCTCTGCCTGGGCGCGGCGGTCGCCTTGAGCGCCTGCGCCAGTGGCCGGGTGGCGCTGCTGAGCGGGGAGAACGGCGCGCCCACCGGCGGGGTGGCGCTGTTCGATCCCAGGAGCGAGGCCGAGCGCGGGCAGCTGACCCAGCCGAACACCGAGGCGGCCCTGGGCGCCGGGCCGGTGCGGGCGAGGCCCTTGAGCACGAACTATGACGCCCTGCTGTCGGCCATGCCGGCGCCGCCGCAGGTCTTCACCCTCTATTTCATCGAGGGCACCACCCAGATCGCGCCGGAGTCGGCGGCCACCCTGGAGGCGCTGCGCAAGGCCATCGGCCCGGCCTCCGACGTCCAGATCACCGGCCACACCGACACCACCGGCGACGCGGCCAGCAACGACAAGCTGTCCCTCGACCGCGCCGTCGAGGTCCGCTCCGCCCTGGCGCAGGCGGGCCTGCCGGTGGCGGACGCCCGGGTGACCGGGCGCGGCGAGCGGGACCTGAAGGTGCAGACCGGCGATGGCGTCAGCGAACCGGCCAATCGCCGGGTCGAGGTGATCGTCCGCTAGGATCGCGTCCATATCCGCTCATCCCGGCGAAAGCGGGGACCCAGGCAAAGGTCTCGGCGGGCAGGATGGTTAGCGTGACCACAAAGCACACCAAGCACACCAAGAGATCGCGCCGTCGGCCCGGCTGGCGCGGCGCCTTCGTGTGCTTTGTGTGCTTTGTGGTTGAGCCTTCGGCCCGCGCCGGGGCGGCGGGCGATGGGGCTTTGAGCCGGCTTTTGCCTGGGTCCCGGCTTTCGCCGGGATGAGCGGGTTTTGGGGGGCGCCAGGTCAGGGGGCTTGTGGGCGTCGCACGGCCAGGATGGTGAGGTCGTCGCTGGCTTCGGCGCCGGCTTCGAAGGCGCGGACGGCGGCGGCGACCTGGTCGACCATGCCCGCGGCGTCGGGGGCCAGGCCCGCGAGGCCGACCATGGCCATCAGCTTGTCATGCGGGAGCAAGGCCCCGTCCGGGTTCTGGGCCTCGGTGAGGCCGTCGGTGAAGGCGAGCAGAGTCTCGCCGGGGGCGAGGTCGAAGGGCTCGACCTCATAGGGAAACTCGGGATCGACGCAGAGGGGCGGGCCGCCGCGCAGGGTCAGTTCGCGGGCCTGGCCGTCCGGGCCGACGACCACGGGGTTCTCGTGGCCGGCGCAGACGAGGTCGATGTGGCCGTCGGCGGGCCTCAGGACGCCCACCAGCAGCGTGAGGGCCATGGCCTCGCGATTGTCGCGCGACAGCTCGGTGTTGATCGCCGCCACGCCCGCGGTGAGGTCCGGCGCGTGCCGGTCGAGCAAGCTGCGGGCCAGGGACTTGGAGAGGGCCATGAAGAGGGCGGCGGGCACGCCCTTGCCGGTGACGTCGCCGATCAGGAAGCAGAGACGGTCCTGGTCGAGCATGAAGGCGTCGTAGAGGTCGCCCCCCACGTTGCGGGCCGGGTAGAGGACGGCGTCGATGTCGACGTCGGGCGAGAGGCCGGCGAGCTCGTCGCGGGGCGTGAGCATGCCGGACTGGATGTCGGCGGCGGCGGCCATCTCGCCCTCGACCCGCGCGGCCTTGACGCGCTGGTCTTCCAGGGCGGCGCGCAGGCGCGCCTGGAGGGCGCGGCCCTCGACGAAGAGGATGGTGACCATGGCGGCCGAGGTCGCCGCGGCCGGGGTCAGCACGGGGAACGGATCCAGCATGAGGCCGGCCTGGAAGCCGCCCCAGCTGGCGCCGAGCGCGGCGGCGGCTCCGCCCGTGGCGGCGGCGGCGATGGCGACCAGGGACGCCCGGGGCACGGTGACGGCGGCGGCGAGGGCCAGGAGGACGCCCAGGACCCATTCGACGGGAGCGGCCCAGGGCGGACGGCTGAGGCCCTGGCCGCGCAGTATGGCGTCCACGGCCTGGGCCTGGACGAAGACTCCGTAGGTCTCGGCGGCGCGGGGCGTCTGCACCACGTCCGACGTGCCGGCGCTGGTCAGGCCGACGAGGACGATCTGGCCCTTGAAGAGGTCGGCCGGAAGGCCCTGGCGCAGCAGGTTGGCGGCCGAAATCGCATGCATCTGGCGCCAGTCGCCGAACTGCAGGGCCAACTGGCCCTCGGGCGAGGCCGGAACCTGCCGGTCGCCAAGGCGGATCGCCGCGAGATGGCCGCTGCGGGTGACGAGATCGATGCGATCGGCGCCCTTGGCGATGCGCGCCAGCTCCAGGGCGAAACCCGGCGTCGGGGCGCCGGCGACGGTGGCGACCAGGGGCACGCGGCGCACGACGCCGTCTTCGTCCGGATCGCCGTTGACGAGGCCGTGGCCGAGGGCGGCGCCGTCGATGATCGGCAGGTTGGAGACCGCGCGGGGGAAGCTCGCGACGCCGGGGGGCAGGGGACCGGAGAAGGTTGCTTCCGGCGGCGAGGGCGCGGCGTTCTGGTCGAGGGCGTCGAAGGACTGGGCGCGGATGCCGGCGCGGGCCAGGACCACGGGACTTCGCCCCACAACCCGCGCGAAGACGGCGTCCATCGAGGGCAGGGCGCGCACCTCCTTGGCGGCGGCGGGAGACAGCTCGGCATAAAGGTCGGCGAAGCGGGGCGGGTCCAGCCGGTCGGGCTCGGGCATCAGGAGGTCGATGCCGATCGCCGTGGCGCCACGGCGGGAGATCTCCTCCACCAGCCTCGCCAGGTAAAACCGGCTCCACGGCCAGCCGCCCACGACCTGCAGGCTGTCGGCGTCGATCACCACCACCTGCACCTGGCGCGAGGCCGGGGGCGAAGGGGAAAGGGTCTGGAAGAGGTCGTAGAGCGGGCGGCTGAGGCGCGGGCCGAGGGCCAGGACCAGGATCGCCGCCGCCAGCCCCGCCGCGAGCCCCGCCAGCCGCGCTCGCCCCCGGGCGCCGGCGTCGAGCTCCCGCGGCGCCCTAGAGGGAGACTTCGAGCCCGTCATAGGCGCAGAGCACCTCGAGCCTCGGCCGTTCCCCGCGCACGGCCTCCTCGTAGCGCAGGGTTTCTTCGTGCATGCGCTGGATGTCGGCGTCGGAGTAGCTGGGCTCGTGGTGGAAGAGGGCCAGGCGCCGCGCGCCGGCGCTGTGGCAGAGGTCCACGGCCACGACGTTGGAGGAATGGCCCAGGTCCTGCTTGAGGCTGACCGCCTCGCCCAGGGAATACATGGTGTCGCAGATGACCAGGTCGGCGTTGGCGAAGAAGGCCTCCACGTCCTCCTCCAGGTCCATGTCCTCGGGCTTGTGCTCGGCGTCGGTGGAATAGACCACCGCCTTGCCCGGCCGGTCGAAGCGGTAGCCGAAGGACCCCCGGGCGTGGCTCTGGCGCACCAGGCTGACCTCCATGCCGGCGGCCTCGAAGGACTCTTCGGGGCGGTGGACGATGAATTCGATATGCGCCTTCAGCTCGTCGAAGGGGACGGGGAAGGAGATCGCTTCCTGCTGGCGGCGCAGGGCCGCCTCGGCGTCGGCGTGGCCGGTGTGGATGACGATCCGCGCGCCGGTCTCGTAGGCCGGCCGGAAGAACGGGAACCCCATGATGTGGTCCCAGTGCAGGTGCGACAGGAAGAAGTGGTAGACGCGCGGATGGCCCTCGGCGCATCGGCGCGTGGCGCTGAGGCCGAAGTCGCGCAGTCCCGAGCCCATGTCGCAGATGGCGAAGGCGTCCTCGTCCGCCTCGATCTCGACGCACGGGGTGGCCCCCCCGAAGGCGCCGTAGGTGGCGAAGTCGAGCTCGGCGCGGGCGAATTTGGCCGCCTCGGCCTCGTCGGCGAAGCGGCGGCCGCCGGCGGCCACCAGGGCGCGGGCGACCTTGGCGAGGGCGACGTCGGCGTGCGGCGCGACCGGCAGGGAGCCTCGCGTGCCCCAGAAACGAACCAGCATGTTTCAGCGCCCCTTCAGCCCGCCTGGTCGACGTCGTCGACCACGGGAAACAGCATGTCATAGCGACTGATGGACAGGATCCGGCGCATGGTCTCGTTGGGCGCCGCCAGGCGGATGGCGACCTGGCCGCGGGCCTCGTTCTTGGCCATGGTCAGGGCGCGCAGGCCCTTGGAAGTCATGTACTCCAGGCCCGACAGGTCGATGACCAGGGGCGCCTTGGCGGCCACGGCGTCGCGCACGGCGGCGGTGAGGTGCGTGCTGAAGGCCTTCCAGCTGTCCTCGTCGACCCGGCCCGTGGGCGAGGCGACCAGCCGATCGCCGTCATTCCGAAGCCGCCAGTCCATCTCAACTCCCAGGGGTGAAGGCCTGGCGCGAGACTGACGCGCCAAGCGGCGCCGTGCAACCGCAATCACGCTAAAGGCGCGCGCGCCGGGCCTTGCCAGGGCGAACGTCGGGCATGACCATCGCGCAAGGAGGCTTTGGCATGGGCGAGCGGCGCTACACCGGAAGCTGTCAGTGCGGGGCGGTGACCTTCGAGGTCGACGTAGACCTGGACGTGACGCGGACCTGCAACTGCTCGCGCTGCCAGAAGCTGGGGGCGGTGTGGGGCTATACGGCCCTGGACAAGCTCAACATCCTGACCGGCGAGGACGCCCTGACGACCTATACCTTCAACCGCCACCAGGGCCGGCACATGTTCTGCCGCACCTGCGGGATCGAGCCCTTCGCCATGGGCTCCATCGCGGTGATCAACGCCAACTGCCTGGACGGCGTCGACCCGCGCGCGCTGAAGCCGGTCCACGCGGACGGGCGGGCGGTGTGAGCAGGGCTGGTCGGCGCGTTCCTCAGCCCGGTTCGGCCAGCAGCAGCGCCAGCCGGTCGAGGTAGCGGCGGGTCCAGGCGGTGAAGGCCTGGCCCTTCAGCCAGTCGGCGTCCACGTCCGGGCGCTTGAAATAGCTCCAGATCAGGAGGCGCTCGTAGGCGACCAGCAGGGCGAGGCGGGGCTCGCCCGGGTGGGCGGGGCCGCCGGCGGCGCGATAGGCGGCGAGGAAGGCGCCGGCGCAGGGCGGGTCGCGGTCGAGGAAGGCGAAGGCGAGGCGCGCCAGGTCGGCGGCGGGATCGCCGAAGGCCGAGGTCATCAGGTCGACGACGCCGGTGACCGCCCAGCGCGGCTCGGCGTGACCGTTGGCGCCCTGGCGGGCGAGCAGCACGTTGCCCAGGTGATAGTCGTTGTGGATGTAGGTTCCGCCGTCCGGCTCGGGCGTCACCGCGTCGGCGGCCAGGAGGGCGTTGAGCCAGGCCTCGTCGTCGGCGGAGAGGAGGCCGTCCTGGCGGCCTTCGTCGCGCAGCCTGCGGACCTCGCCCGCCAGGTGGGCGCGGTAGCCGCCCTCGTAGGGGACCAGGCCCTGGGCCGCCGGATCGAAGTCGCCGCTGAAGGGCCAGGCGAGGGCGTGCAGCCCGGCGAGGGCCTCGCCCATGGCGCGGGCGACGGCGAGGCGCTCCTCGGGCGGCAAGGCCTCCAGTTCGCCCGTGGCGGCCAGGCTGACGCCGGGCAGCCGGGGCATGATCAGGTAGGGCCAGGGAAAGTGCTTGCGGCTGTCGTCCAGGATCTGGGGCCAGGCGACGGGGACGCGGGTGTGGTTGTGCAGGAGGTCGGCGTAGAGGCGCTCCTTGGGGAACTGCCAGGCGTCGTTGGGCCCGCCCTGATACCAGTGTGGCGCGCCGCGGAAGACGAACTCGCCCGTCGTCGAGGTCAGGTAGACGTTCTGGCCGAAGAGGCCGTCCGAGGGGCTCGACGCGGCCACGAAGCGGCCGAGCCCGGCGTCCGCGAGGGCGGCGTCGAACTGGCTGTCGGCGATCGCGCCGAGGCGGGCGGAGTAGACGGTCGCGGGCACGGGCGGAAGCTTAGCACGGCCCGGCTGCTGGCGGATCGACGATCCGTTCAGTCCGGCCCGGCGTCGGGCGGGGCGGTCCGGTAGCGGGGCCAGCCGGCGACCAGGGCCCGGACGACGGGCGAGCCGGCGCGCCAGGCGGCGTCGAAGCCGGCCAGGGCGCCGCCATCGGCGAACCTGAGCGCCGGATCGGCGCCGTCGGGCTCGCGCGAATAGTTGCTGGCGGTGCGCAGGACGAGGACGCGGGCCGGGTCGACCCGGTGGGCGCGGCCGAACAGGGCCAGGACGTCGAGCACGCCCTGGTCCTCGCAGTCGGTCATGGCGAAGGCGCCGTCGCCGTCGGTCCAGGCCTTGACCCAGTCGCGGGCCCACTGGGTGCGCCGCGCCCCGTGCCAGAAACGGGTGGTGGCCAGGACATCGCCGAGGAAGACGCGGGGCGGGGCGAGGGCGGCCGGTTCGCTGGGGTAGCCGGCGCGGCCGGCGGCGAGGACGGGGCTGTCGGGCAGGGGGACGTCGCGGGTCAGGCGATAGGCCCAGCGGACGAGGCCGGGGTTCAGGCGCCAGACCATCTCGCTGGCGTCGGTGGGCGGGCCCTTGGCGCCGGGTCGGCGGGTCCCGAGGGGGTAGAGGCCTTCGGGCCAGCCGGCGGGGATCTCGCGGTCGTCCATTTCGAAGGCCGGGTCGGCGTCCACCACCCAGCGGGCCCAGGCGGCGCTGCCGATCGAGCCGGCGCGCGGGTCGATCCCGGCGATGCCGGCGACGATCCAGTAGGCGTGGGAGAGGTCGAGTTCCGGATCCAGGACCAGGGCGGCGACGCTTTCGCGGGCGCGGCCGCGGGTGCCGGTGACGACGCCCAGGACACCGTCGGCGGAGAGGCGGGCGGGGCGCTCGATCCCGGGGATGCTGAGGGTGCGGGTGAGGGGATAGCGCTCGACCCAGGCCTGGAATTCGCCGGGGCGGTCGCCGGCGTCGGCGCCGGCCTCGAAGGTGGTCAGGACGACGACCTTGATCTCGATCGGCGGGGGCGTGCGGGGCCGCGCCGCGGCGGGGCCCCCGACGGCGACGACGAGGGCGAGAACCAGCAGCAGGCGGGGCATTGGCGACTCCGGGAACAAGCCTGGCCGAAGGGCGGCGTCGGCGTCGGCCGGCCCGGCGCGCCGGACCGTGACGGCGTCCATCAGGCGCCCTGGCCGGTGGCGAGCCAGCGGGCGCAGTCGGGGCCCAGGCGGCGCAGGGCCTCGGCCTCGTAGGCGGCGACCTCGTCGGCGGAGAGCACGTCGCGCCAGCGGCCGTTGACGCCCTTGTTGATGAAGGTCTCGGCGCCGCCGTCGAAGATCGCCCCGCCCAGGGGCGCCACGCTGGCGGCGTGGGACTTCATGTAGTCGAAGCCGCAGTGCTCCACGATCGTCGGCCAGCGATCCTCGGGGATGTCGATGTCCAGGAACTCGGCGATCTCGCGCATCTGGCCGGCCAGGTCGGCCTTGAGGGCGTTGAAGTGGACCAGCTTGACGTTGGGCAGGTCGCGGGCCGCCCACCAGGTGGCGACGTTTTCCCACAGCGACCAGATCGGGAAGCCGTCGCGCTCCAGCCAGGTGCGGAAATAGCGGCGCACGTCCGGGTCGGGCGGGTCGATGGGCGGGCCGACGCGGCCGGGGGTGTCGTTGAGCAGCTCGTACCACAGGGCGTTGCCCTGGCTGTGGTGGTGGTGGAACGAGAACAGCACGTCGCGGCCGTCGCGGCCGACGTAGAGGTACCTGGCCTTGGGCGAGAAATTGAGGGCGTCGAGCGGCAGGTGGGTCTTGATGATCCGCCGGTGGGCCTGGGCCTC
>JAFEEA010000185.1 GCA_018241335.1 Pseudomonadota bacterium | reverse complement strand
CCGGTGCAGGAGGTGGTGCTGACCGGCGACGACATCGACCTTTCCAGGCTGCCGATCCAGACCTGCTGGCCGGGCGAGCCGGCGCCGCTGATCACCTGGCCCCTGGTGGTGACCAGGGGGCCGGGCGACGAGCGCTCGGACGACTTCAACCTGGGCATCTACCGCATGCAGGTGATCGGCAAGGACCGCACCATCATGCGCTGGCTGGCCCACCGAGGCGGGGCCCAGCATCACAGGCGCTGGAAGGCCGCCGGCAAGCGCGACCCCCTGCCGGCCTGCGCGGTGATCGGGGCCGACCCGGGCACGATCCTGGCCGCGGTGACCCCGGTGCCCGACACCCTGTCGGAATACCAGTTCGCCGGCCTGCTGCGCGGGTCCAAGGTCGAGCTGGTCAAGGCCAGGACCCAGCCCCTGCTGGTCCCCGCCGAGGCCGAGATCGTCCTGGAGGGCGAGGTGCTGCTGGACGACTACGCCGACGAGGGCCCCTACGGCGACCACACCGGCTATTACAATTCGGTCGAGCCGTTCCCGGTGTTCCGCCTCACCGCGATCACCATGCGCAAGAACCCCATCTACCTGACCACCCACACCGGCCGCCCGCCCGACGAGCCCTCGGTGCTGGGCGAGGCGCTGAACGAGGTGTTCATCCCGCTGCTGCGCCAGCAGTTCCCGGAGATCACCGACTTCTGGCTGCCGCCCGAGGGCTGCAGCTATCGCATCGCCGTGGTGTCGATGAAGAAGGCCTATCCCGGCCACGCCAAGCGCGTGATGATGGGCGTCTGGAGCTACCTTCGCCAGTTCATGTACACCAAGTGGGTGATCGTCGTGGACGACGACATCGACGCCCGCGACTGGAAGGATGTGATGTGGGCCCTCTCGACCCGCATGGACCCGGCCCGGGACATCACCCTGATCGAGAACACCCCGATCGACTACCTGGACTTCGCCTCGCCGGAGAGCGGCCTGGGGTCCAAGGTCGGCCTCGACGCCACCAACAAGTGGCCGCCGGAAACCAAGCGCGAATGGGGAACCGAGATCCGCATGGACGAGGACGTGGTGCGGGCGGTCAGCGACAAGTGGGCGGCCATGGGCCTGCCGGGCGCCGGCAAGCCGATCTGGAAGTAGCGGCGAGTCTCGACATCGCGTCGAATGTTCCTTAATTGTTCGCGTTCAGCCATCCCAACAGCCCGGATCGCAATAATCTTCCAAACCGCGATGAACCGTTGACCGTAAACTACGGTGAAACAGGGGGCGCCAAACCGGGCGAACGACGCCGGGCGGGGCAATTTTCACCCCTCGAAGGATGGGACGGCGCCCCTCAATCCTTATCGTTGGCCGGGTCGGCGTAGTAGATGATGCCGTCGCGGGCGCCGGCGTTGGGGGCCAGGTTGGCCGCCATGGCGCGCAGGGTGCGGGCGCTCTCGCGCTGCAAGGCTTCGGGAATGCCGTGCAGGATCCGGGCGTTGTAGGACAGCACCACCGCCACCGCGTCGCGGTGCGCCGCGCGGCCGGCTTCCGTGATGTCGAGGGCCACCTGGCGGCGGTCCTTGGGGTTCGAGGCGCGCGTCACCAGGCCCTTGTCCACCAGATGGTCGGCGATCCGCGTCAGGCTGGTGCGGTCCATCGCCGTCAGGTTGGAGAGGTCGGTCATGCGGCACACGCCGAACCGCTCCAGCACCCCCAGCACCCGATAGCGGCTGACCGACAGGCCAAGGGGCTTGAGGCCCTGGTCGAGCGCGCTGTCCCGCATCAGGCCGATGGAGGACGTCAGGTGCATGGCGTAATCGAGCGGGGCCAAAGGAAACTCCCCTTTGGGATCGGACTGGTACGGAACGGGCGGCTTGCCGGCGGGCACGGGCTACTCGCGGGCGAAGTCGAGCAGGCTGGCCAGGGTGGCCGGATTGCTGGTCTGGTTGCGGATGATCGCGGTCAGCAGGCGCGCCACCTGGCGGACCTCGCCCTCCGGCACGCCGGCGCCGATGCGGCGATTGCAGTCGGCGATCACCTCGAAGGCCCTGGCGTGGCGCTCGCGCCCTTCCTCGGTCAGGTCCAGGACGACTTGCCGGCGATCGTGGGCGGCCCCCATGCGCCGCACCAGCCCCTCCGCCACCAGGTGGTCGGCGACCCGGGTCAGGGTGGTGCGGTCGACGGCGGCGTAGGACGACAGCTCGGTCATGGTGCACGGTCCGCAGCGGACCAGGATCGACAGGGTGCGAAAGCGGCCGATGTTCAGGCCGAGGGGCTTCAGTTCGGCGTCCAGGGCGGCGTCGCGGAACATCACGATGGCGGCCAGCAGGTGCAGCACATAGTCCGTCGGGGCGAACGGGAATTCGCCCTCGTCGTCGGTCGAGGCCAACTGCGGTTGTACTAGCGCGCTCATCCCCACCCTACTCACGCACCCGGCGCACGGAGGCAATCGTGCACCCGCACTGGGTGTGTTTGCATTATTTCGTCGACCAGCGATAGCCCAAACCTGGCATTCGCCATGTCGTCTTTGGGCCTTTCGGCGAGGGCCGAACGCAACCATGGTTGGGCGTCACGCAACCGGAGGGCGCCATCATGGGGCCGCGTCGAGACGGGCCGCGCGCGCGGCTTTCGCCCCTGGCGGGTGTCGCGCTCCTGGGCCTCGTGCTCGCGGCCCTGGCGACCGCCCGGCCGGGCGACGCGCGCCTGTGGCCGGCTCCGGCGGGCGGCGCGCAGAGCATCTACCTGGTGGACAACGGCTTTCACACCGACCTCGCCCTGCCGGCCCAGGCCCTGGCAGGCCATCTGGCCGGGCGCGCGGCGGCGGCGGTTTCGAACCGGCCCTGGGTGATGGTGGGCTATGGCGACCGGCGCTTCTTCATCGAGCAAGGGATGTCCCCGCGCCGGGCCGCGGACGGGCTGCGATCGCTCTTCTGGCCCGGCAACGCCTCGGCCCTGCGCCTCGACGGCCTGGCGTCCAGCCCGGACCGGGTCTACGCCGACGGGGTGCGCCGCATCGCCGTCTCGCCGGCCGGCCTTGCCGCTATCGCCGCGCACATCGACGCCAGCCTGGCGCGGGACGGCGCCGGCGCCCCGATCCGTCTTGCCGCCCCGCCCCAGCCGGACACCGGCTTCTTCGCCGCGACCCAGCCCTTCAGCCTGGTCCACCTCTGCAACCACTGGACCGCCGAACTGCTCAACGCCGCCGGCCTGCCGACGACGCCCGTTCTGGACGTCCTGCCCCAGGGCCTGAAGCTGGACCTTTGGCTGAGGGCGCGGCTTCGCTGACTTGCCAAGGCAAGCGCCGGGGACTAGAGACCCGCGCTTTCCCGCGCCTTGCGTTCGATCCGCCGGCCGGGGCCTCGAAGATGAAGACCATGTCCCGACACAGCCACCGCCCCAACGACCGGCGCGCCGCCGCCGCCGGTCCCTCGCAACGTCAGCTCCGCGCGGGCGAACTGGTGCGCCACGCCCTGGTGGAGATCCTGCGCGAGGAAGAGATCGAGGCCCTGAACGGCGCCTCGGTGACCGTCTCCGAGGTGCGCATGAGCCCCGACCTGAAGCACGCCGTGTGCTTCGTCGAACCCTTGGGGGGCGAGCACGCCGCCGAGGTAGTGGACGGGCTGAACAAGGCCGCGCGGTTCCTGCGCGGACGCCTGGGCCACATGATCGTCATGAAGTTCACCCCGGACCTGAAGTTCATCCACGACGAGAGCTTTGACGCCGCCGCCGCCATGGACCGTCTGCTGGACGACCCGCGCATCCGCCGCGACGTCGAGCACGCGGGCGACGGCGCCGACGACGGCGACGCCTGATGGCCCGCCGCAAGAAGGGGGACGCGGTCTCCGGCTGGGTGTGCCTGGACAAGCCCCTGGACCTGACCTCCACCAGCGCCGTCGGCCGGGTGCGCCGCGCGTTCAACGCCCAGAAGGCCGGTCACGCCGGCACCCTGGACCCGCTGGCCACCGGCATCCTGCCCATCGCGCTGGGCGAGGCGACCAAGACCGTCCCGTTCCTGATGGACGCCGACAAGACCTATCGCTTCACCATCGCCTGGGGGACGGCGACCGCCAGCTTCGACCGCGAGGGGGCGGTGACGGCGACCTCGGACGTGCGCCCGACCCTGGACCAGGTGGCCGCCGTGCTGCCCCGCTTCGTGGGCGAGATCCAGCAGGTCCCGCCGGCCTTCTCGGCCATCAAGGTGGACGGCGAGCGGGCCTACGACCTGGCGCGCGAGGGCGTCGAGGTGGTGCTGGAGCCCCGCACGGTGGTGATCCACGCCGCCCGGGTGACGGACGCGCCGGACGCCGACCACGTCGAGATCGAGATCGACTGCGGCAAGGGCACCTATGTCCGCGCCCTGGCCCGCGACCTGGCCGAGGCCCTCGGCGCCTGCGCCCACGTCAGCGCCCTGCGGCGTTTGCGCGTGGGCGGCTTCACCGAGGATCGGGCGATTACGCTGGAATCCTTGGAAGAGTTGTGCAATAGGGGCGCCGCTCTGGAGGCTTTGCTTCCGGTCGAGACCGCGCTGGACGACATCCCGGCCCTGGCCTTGACCGCCGAAGACGCCTTCCGACTGACGCAGGGACGATCGGTCGTTCTCCTCCCCCGCCAGGTCGAAACGCTGAAGGCGCGGCTCGCCGCATCCCGAACCGTTTCCGCCACGCACGGAGGTCGGCTGGTGGCCCTGTGCGAGATGCGCGCGGGACGGCTCAATCCCACGCGGGTCTTCAATCTCACCTGAGCGGAGAACAGCCGATGTCGATTACGCCGCAGCGTAAGCACGAACTGATTGAGACCCACGCCCGGTCCGCCGGCGACACCGGGTCCGCCGAGGTCCAGGTCGCGATCCTGTCGGAGCGCATCGCCAACCTCACCGAACACTTCAAGACCCACAAGAAGGACAACCACTCGCGCCGCGGCCTGCTGAAGCTGGTCTCGCAACGCCGGTCCCTTCTGGATCACCTGAAGAAGTCCGACGAAGGCCGCTACACGGCCCTGATCGGGACCCTGGGCCTGCGTCGCTAGTTGGCCCTTCGCTGAAACGCCTTAGCGCGCCGTCTCGCCGCCTCGTGACCGCCCAACCGCGGTCCGCGGATGCGCGAGGGCGCGTTTTGTGCAATTAAGCCGTTAGAAGACGTTCCCGCCGCCGCCGTGACAGGCCGGCCGGCCGGAATGACCAAAGGGCCATGTGGCCCGACCTATACGCCGAGGGCTCAAGGACAGTCCTCATCCGCCTGTCGCAGGAGAGGACCTCCGGAACCGCCCTCAAAAGCCAGACCGCCCCTGTCCGCCCCCGAGGGAATGGGCCTTCGGGACCGATAAGAAAGCAAATCCAACATGTTCGACATCAAGCGCAAGAGCATCGAGTGGGGCGGCCGCAAGCTGACCCTCGAAACCGGCCGCATGGCCCGCCAGGCCGACGGTTCCGTCCTGGCCACCTATGGCGAGACCATGGTGCTGGCCACCGCCGTCTACGCCAAGAGCGCCAAGCCCGGTCAGGACTTCTTCCCCCTGACCGTCAACTACCAGGAGAAGTTCTACGCCGCGGGCAAGATCCCCGGCTCCTTCCCCCGCCGCGAGGGCGCACCCTCGCAGAAGGAAACCCTGACCAGCCGCCTGATCGACCGTCCGATCCGCCCGCTGTTCGTCAAGGGCTTCAAGAACGAAGTCCAGGTCGTCACCACCGTCCTGGCCCATGACCTCGAGAACGATCCCGACGTCGTCGCCATGGTCGCCGCCTCGGCCGCCCTGGTCCTGTCCGGCGCGCCCTTCATGGGCCCGATCGGCGGCGCCCGCGTCGGCTTCATCGACGGCGAGTACGTGCTGAACCCGACCCTGGACCAGATGAAGGAGACCAAGATGGATCTCGTCGTCGCGTCCACGTCGGACGCGGTGATGATGGTGGAATCCGAGATCCAGGAGCTCAGCGAAGAGCAGGTCCTGGGCGGCGTGATGTTCGCCCACAACTCCATCCAGCCGGTGATCGACGCGATCATCGAACTGGCCGAGCACGCCGCCAAGGAACCCTTCGAATTCACCGAGGACGACACCGACGCGGTGAAGGCCCAGATCAAGGGCCTGATCGGCGCGGACCTGGCCGCGGCCTACAAGATCGTCGCCAAGGGCGCTCGCCAGGACGCCGTGGCCGCCGCCAAGGCCAAGGCCCTGGCCCAGTTCGCCAAGTCGGAAGCCAATCCCGACGGCACGGACGCGGCCAAGCTGGGCGGCGTGTTCAAGGAGCTTGAGGCCGACGTCGTCCGCCGCAACATCCTCGACACCGGCATTCGCATCGACGGCCGCACGGTCGACAAGGTGCGCAACATCGTCTCGGAAGTGGGCGTGCTGCCCCGGGCCCACGGCTCGGCCCTGTTCACCCGCGGCGAGACCCAGGCCCTGGTCGTGGCCACCCTGGGCACCGGCGACGACGAGCAGATGATCGACGCCCTCGAAGGCAAGTACTTCGAGAAGTTCATGCTGCACTACAACTTCCCGCCCTTCTCGGTGGGCGAGACGGGCCGCATGGGCGCGCCGGGCCGCCGCGAAGTCGGCCACGGCAAGCTGGCCTGGCGGGCCATCCGCCCGATGCTGCCGGCGCCGGAAGAGTTCCCCTACACGCTGCGCCTGGTCTCCGAGATCCTGGAGTCCAACGGCTCGTCGTCGATGGCCTCGGTCTGCGGTTCGTCCCTGGCCCTGATGGACGCCGGCGTGCCGCTGAAGAAGCCGGTGTCGGGCATCGCCATGGGCCTGATCCTGGAATCGGACGGCTTCGCGGTCCTGTCGGACATCCTGGGTGACGAAGACCACCTGGGCGACATGGACTTCAAGGTCGCCGGCACCGCCGACGGCATCACCTCGCTGCAGATGGACATCAAGATCGCCGGCATCACCGAGGAGATCATGAAGAAGGCCCTCGCCCAGGCGAAGGACGGCCGGATTCACATCCTCGGCGAAATGGCCAAGGCCATCGACGGCGCCCGTCCGGACGTCGGCGAGTTCGCCCCCAAGATCGAGACCATGAGCGTCCCGCTCGACAAGATCCGGGAAGTCATCGGCACCGGCGGCAAGGTGATCCGCGAAATCGTCGCCACCACCGGCGCCAAGGTCGACATCGCCGACGACGGCACGATCAAGATCGCCGCCAGCGACGGCGCCAAGATCAAGGCCGCCATGGACTGGATCAAGTCGATCGCGTCCGAGCCGGAAGTGGGCCAGATCTACGACGGCAAGGTCGTCAAGGTCGTCGACTTCGGCGCCTTCGTGAACTTCTTCGGCGCCAAGGACGGCCTGGTTCACGTCAGCCAGATCGCCAACGAGCGCGTCAACAAGGTCTCCGACGTCCTGACCGAAGGCCAGGCCGTGAAGGTCAAGCTGCTGGGCTTCGACGATCGGGGCAAGACGCGCCTTTCGATGAAGGTCGTCGACCAGGTCACCGGCGAGGACCTGTCGGCCAAGCAGGAAGCCAAGCAACCCGAAGAGGCCTAAGGGCCCCTTCGGACCGCGAGGTTCAGGATCAGGCGGCGCTCGCAAGGGCGCCGCCTTTTTCTTTGGCCTGTCCGGCGGCGCGGAATCTCCGCTGGCGCCTTCGAAAGGCGGGAGTACCATCCGGCCAAAGGTCCAGGGAGGACACGATGGCCGAAGAGCGGATGCAGTACCTGGGGGTCAACCACGTCGCCCTGGTGGCGCGCGACATGGCCGAGACCGTCGACTTCTACGAGAACGTCCTGGAAATGCCGCTGGTGAAGACCATCGAGTTCCCCAACGGGCGCGGCCAGCACTTCTTCTTCGACTGCGGCGGCGGCGCCCTGATCGCCTTCTTCTGGTTCCCTGATGCGCCGCCCGTGGCCCCCGGCGTCGCCTCGATGCACGAGGACGTGCGCGGCAAGGGCTCGGTGACGGCCCACGCCTCGATGAACCACCTGGCCATCAACATCCCGCTGGAGAAGTTCGACGCCTATGCGGCGCGGCTGAAGAGCAAGGGCGTCAAGGCCTATGTGATCAACCACGACGACTCGCCGGCCGGGGCGGC
>JAFEEA010000184.1 GCA_018241335.1 Pseudomonadota bacterium | reverse complement strand
TCTCCCAGAGGGAGAGGGAGGGGCCCGATCGCGCAGCGATTGGGAGGGTGAGGGGTTCCGCCGCCCGCCGCCCCTACTCCAGCTTCAGCCGCAGGAAGGCCATGCCGCCCACTGGGCCGCCGTAGGCCGCCTTCAGCGCCGCCGGAAGGGCGAAGCCGCTGACCAGGGCCCCGACCCCGACCTTGACGTGCGAGGCCACCGCGAAATCGCGGATGGCGCCCAGGCTGATCTTGCCAACAGGGTGCACGCCCGGGGCCAGCTCGTTCTCCTCGACCCACTCGGCGCGGGTGAAGAAGGTCCAGCGCGGATCGGGCTTCAGGGCGCTCTCCAGCAGGACGGCGCTAAGCGACGGTCCATGGGTCAGGGACTTGTGGCCATAGGCCAGGGTGGTCGTCCAGCTGCCCTCGTCGAACATCCGCCGCGAATAGATGGCGCTGACCGTCTCCTTGGTCTCGTCGACATCCGGCTCCAGCTGCTCGGGGCTGACCACATGCGCCCAGCTGGCCTGCAGGGCCCACTCCGGCGTCGGGTTGTAGGACACCCGCGCCGAAACGCTGTCCAGATGCGGCGTCTCGATGTCGTAGCGGTGCTGGTCCGGCTCGCGGCCCCTGAAGCCGGAAGCCTCCACCTTCCAGTTGTCGCCCACCAGGCCCACCGTCACGACGCCGAAGGTGATGTGGGTGGAATCCAGCCAATGGTGGCTGATCGGCGCCTCCGGGCTGTCGAGGCCGGACGCCCGGTGCATAAAGGCCGGCGGCCCGAAGGCCGGCTCGCCGGGCAGGCCGCCATAGATGTAGAGGCCGAGGTCGCGGGTCAGCGGATGGCTGTAGCTCGCCGACAGCTCCATGAAGAGGTCGTGCGGGTGCTGGCGGTCGATCAGGGCCGTGGTCCCGTTCGCCGTCTCGCCAGTCGCCAGCAGCAGCGGATAGCCGGACGGCCCCATGAAGGGATCGGGGCTCAGCATCGCCCGCAACCCCAGGGTTCCGCCGCCCAGCGGCCGCTGGGCCATGCCCATGATCATGCCGGCCACGAATGTCTTGTCGCCGCCCCGCGGACCACCCTGGCCGTCGTGGACGACATTGATCAGGGCGTGGCCCATCACCATCCAGCCGCCCGCCATGGTCATCACCCCCTCGTGCGGGGTGGAATCCGGCTGCCAGCTGGTGCCGGAGGCGTCGCGCATCATCAGGTAGTCGCCGAACGGGCTTTGCATCATGCCGCCGCCCATGGCGGCGCCAGCTTCCGCCGGCGGGGTGGTCTTCGGCGATGGGTCGGCCCCCCGCGAGGTATCGGCAGCCGGCTTGGACATGTCCATGCCGGGCATCTGGCTCATGTCGTGGCCGGCGGGAGCCGGCGGGTCCTCGGCCAGGGCGTGGCCGGCGAGGAACAGGGTCGAGAGAACGCTGGCGGCGGCGAGGCGCGCGCGCGGGGTCGTGGGCATGCGAAGGGCCCTCCGGAAAAAGGAACAGGGATCACGGCGCCCAGGTTCAGGCGCCGGCGACAGGCGGCTCAGGCCGCGCGGAGATCGCGTTCCGATCGGGGTGGCCCCAGGGCGGGCGGGATCGAGCGGCCGGGTCCGCCGGTCAGCACCGGCGTCGGCGCCATGGCCAGGCGCACGACCGAGGGCGGCGCCGCGCCGGGGATGTCCGGCAGGCCGGCCACGACCGCGCAGCAGCACGCGCACCCGGCCGCCATCCCCGCCGGTCCGTCGGAAGGCTTGCGGGCATGATCGTTCATCGGGCAGTCGGCGGGCATGGCGGCCACAGCCGAGGCGGCGGCGGGCGAGGCATGGGCGGGCAGGCCCGGTCCCAGCAGGCCGAGGGCCGCGATCAGGAGGGCGATGAACCGGGCCAGGAAGAAGCGACCGCGCATGGCCTCAGTCTATCTCATCCGCCCTTGAGGTCGAGCCCGGCCGCGTCCGGCGCCGCGCCGTCGCCCGCGTTGAGGTCGCGCTGCATCCAGACGATGTCCACCCAGCGCCCGTGCTTGTAGCCCAGCGAGCGCCCTACCCCAGCGTCCTTGAAGCCCAGGGAGCGGTGGAGGCCGATGGAGCCGGCGTTGCCGCTGTCGCCGATCACAGCCACCATCTGCCGCAGGCCCATGGCCTCGCAGAGCCGGATCACCACGGCCACCAGGGCCTTGCCGACGCCTTTGCCGATGGCCTCCGGCGCGATGTAGACGCTGTCTTCCACCGTGAAGCGATAGGCGGCGCGGGGCCGGAACGGGCCGGCGTAGGCAAAGCCGATCACCGCCCCGGCCTCATCCTCCGCCACCAGATAGGGCAGGCCGCGCGCCAGCACCGCGCCGATCCGCCCAGCCATGTCCTCGACGCTGGGCGGTTCTTCCTCGAAGGTGCCGAAGCCGTTCAGCACGTGGTGGCCATAGATGGCCGCCACCGCCGCCGCGTCGGCCTCAGTCGCTGGACGAATCCGCATCGGCTTCCCCTCCCTCGATGGCCCAGATGGCGAAGGCGTAGTCGAGCGCGATCTCCTTGAGAAACTCGAACCGGCCCGACGCCCCGCCGTGGCCGGCGTCCATGTTGATCTTCAGCAGGATCGGCCGCTCGCTGGTGGTCCTCTCGCGCAGGCGCGCGGTCCACTTCTGCGGCTCCCACCAGGTCACCCGCGGGTCCGACAGCCCACCGGTCGCCAGCACCGCCGGATAAGGCTTGGCGGCCACGTTCTCATAGGGGTCGTAGCTGGCGATGTAGTCGTAGGCCGCCGCGTCCTCCAGCGGGTTGCCCCACTCCGGCCACTCCGGCGGGGTCAGGGGCAGGCTGGTGTCGCTCATGGTGTTCAGCACGTCGACGAACGGCACGGCCGCGATGATCGCACCCCACAGGTCGGGCCGCAGGTTGGTCACCGCCCCCATAAGCATGCCGCCGGCCGAGCCGCCGTAGGCCGCGATCCGCCCGGCCTGGCCGTAGCCCTGGGCGACCAGGTGCTCGGCGCAGGCGATGAAGTCGGTGAAGGTGTTCTTCTTGGCGAACTTGCGCCCGGCCAGGAACCAGCCCCAGCCCTTGTCCGAGCCGCCGCGCACGTGGGCGTTGGCCCAGATCCAGCCCCGGTTCACCAGGCTCAGCGAGCGGATCGAGAAGGTCGGCTCCTGCGGGAAGCCATAGGCGCCGTAGCCGTAGAGCAGCAGCGGCGCCGAGCCGTCCAGCTTCTGGCCCTTCAGCATCAGCACCGTGATCGGCACCTGTTCGCCGTCCGGCGCCGTGGCGTAGAGGCGGCGCGTCTCATAGCGGGCCGGGTCGTGGCCGGACGGGATCTCCTGGGTCTTGCGCAGGGTGCGCTGGCGGCTCGCCAGGTCGTAGTCGAACCATTGCCGGGGCGTCGTCGGCGACTGGTAGACGAACCGCGTCAGGGTGGTGTCGTACTCGTAGCCGTCGTCGAGGCTGAGGGCGTAGGCCTCCTCGGCGAAGTCGATCATGTGCTCCGGCCCGGCCCGGTCCATCACCACCAGCCGGTCGATGGCGTTCTCGCGCTCCAGCCGCACCAGGTGGCCCGCATAGAGGCTGAACCCCGCGATCAGCCGTCCGGGCTTGTGGTCCACCAGCGGCGTCCAGGTCGCCTTGGCCGGCAGCTCGGCGGTCGAGACCATCAGCTTGAAGTCCTGCGCCCCGTCGGCGTTGGTCCGGATCACCCAGCGGTCGGTCCAGTGGTCGATGGCGTAGCGGCGATCGTCGTGGCGCGGCTCGACCACCCGGGGTTCCGCGGTGGGATCGTCCGAGGAGATGGCCAGCACCTCGCTGACCTCGCGGTTCTCGGCCGTGATCAGCAGGAACTTGCGGTCCGAGGTCAGGTGCACGCCCAGGAACAGGCCATCGTCCTGCTCCTCGTAGACCAGCACGTCCTCGCCGCCGCGGGCCGGGCGGCGGAAGACCTTGGCCGGGCGGGCGTTCTCGTCGCGCCAGATCCAGAAGATCCACCGGCTGTCGGCCGAGAAGGCGAACGCCCCGTAGGCGCTCTCGATGGGCTCGCCCACGGCCTCGCCCGTGGCCAGGTCGCGGGTCAGGATGCGGTAGTATTCCGAGCCCTGGGCGTCCTCGGCCCAGGCGTAGAGGGCGTGGTCGGGGCTGTGCGCCGCCGCGCCGACTTCATAGTAGGCGTGACCGTGGCTCTCGGCCTCCTCGTCCAGCAGCACCAGCTCCTCATTGCCGCCGCGCGGCCGGCGCACATGCTTGGGGTGCTGCGCCCCCAGCTCGAAGCGGCTGTAGTAGTCGTAGGGCCCGTCGGGGGTCGGGATCGAGGAGTCGTCCTCCTTGATGCGTCCCTTCATCTCCTCGAACAGGGTCGCCTGCAGGCCCTCGGTCCCGGCCAGCGTCGCCTTCACATAGGCGTTCTCGGCTTCCAGGTGTTCGCGGATGTCGGCGCGCACGGCCTTGGGGTCGCGCAGCACCGCCTGCCAGTTGTCG
Organism: Pseudomonadota bacterium; assembly: GCA_018241335.1. GTDB lineage: Bacteria > Pseudomonadota > Alphaproteobacteria > Caulobacterales > Caulobacteraceae > Acaudatibacter. Next base: position 3,603 of record JAFEEA010000184.1, on the reverse strand, counting down.
TCCTTCATCCAGGCGTAGTCGTCGACGCGAACGCGGCCCAGTTGCTCGATGCGCTTGGGATCCTTGCGGGGGGTCGGGGGAACGGGTGTGGCCATGGCGGCTACATGCGGCCTCGGCCCGCGCCAGGCAACCTCGGCCTTGGCGCCGACCTCACCTGGGCGGCAGGCGCTGGGACGGCGGGCTGCCGGCCACTTGCCGGCTCTTGGCGTCGGCGATGCCTTCCAGGTGCCGGCGATAGTTCCAGATCATGTGCTGGTCGATCACGAAGATGCGGTTGCCGAACACGGCGATCACGAATGAAAACAGCGCGATGGAGATTTCCACGATGGCCGCGCGGCCGCGCCGCAGGATCGAGCGGTCCCTCAGCGCCGGCTTGATCAGCCGCGCATCGCCGCTGTGCTGGTAGCCCCACGGCGAAGGGAACGGGATGCCCGGCACCACGTCGTTGTCGTTGACCACCCGATAGTGCGGGCACTTGACCACCACGTCGAAATTGCTCGTCCCCACCCGGGGCGATCCGAAGGTGTAGCAGGCCGCCAGGTTGTCCCGCTCCAGCGCCGCCGAGGCGATCTGGGCCAGGGCCCCGCCCAAGGAGTGGCCGGTGACGTAGAGGCCGAGGTTGTCCGGCACGTTGGCGTTGACGGCCGCCAGCACCGCCTCGCGCACGGCGTTGTAGGCCCGTAGGAAGCCGGCGTGCACCTGGACATCCGGCGCGCCCTGGCCTCGCTGCAGGGCCGCCCGACCGGCCTGGATCGGCGCCGCCAGGGTCTGCGCGCCCTCCACCTTGACCTCCGGCGCGGCGGGCTCGGACGGCGCCGCGCGCTGCACGATCAGGCCCTGCCCCGTCCGCGCCCTGGCGTCCGCGCGCAACCGCGCTTCCTGGCGCTCGAGGTCCAGGTTGATCTTCCAGTCGGCCAGGTCGGTCGTGCCACGGAACGCCAGCACCGCGAACTGGTCGGGCCGCACCGCCAGATAGGCTTGGGTGTCGTCGTGGTTGAAGGTCGCCCTCAGTTCGAACCCGCCCGCCGCCAGCAAGGTCTTCAGGTCTTCGCCGTCTGGCGCGGGCGGGACGTCCTCGCCTGGCATGGGCCGGTAGGCGAGCTGGCTGAAGGCGGCCATCAGGGCGCTGGTGCGATCCGAATAGGCAGCCCGCCAGGTCGGCGCCGCCGTGGCGCTGTCCGGCTTCAGGTCGGGCAGTTGTTCTGCGCTGGCCATTCACGCTCACCCCTGGCGCGAAATTATCATCGCGGCCCGCCTTTGGCGATCCTCGCGCCTTGCGTGCGTCGCACCGCCGACGGAAGGTCTGACTCCAGAGTGGGAGGCCGGCATGGCGAAATTGGGCGCGTTCAATCGGCGTGAGATGATCCTGGGCGGGGCGGCCCTGGCGGTGCTGGCCCCCGCGGCGGCGCGCGCCTCGGCCGAGGGCCAGCGCCTCTCGGCGATGCTGGACGACTTCTTCCAGGCTGGCCTGCGCCAGAACCCCGAAAGCGCCACCAACCTCGGCCTCGACACCGGCGCCAACGCGGATCTGAAATCCCGGCTGCGCGACGACTCCGCCGAGGGGATCGCCCGCGCCCGCGCCGTCAACGCCGCCCAGCTCGCCCAGCTCCGCGCGGTCGACCGCGCCGCCCTGACGCCGGCCGAAAAGGTCAACCTGGACACGGTGCTCTACACCCGCGAGACGGCCGCCAGCATCAACGCCTTCGACTTCGGCGGCCAGGCCTATGGCCCGACGCCCTATGTGATCAGCCAGCAGTCGGGCGCCTATCAGTCCGTTCCCGACTTCCTGGACACCAAGCACCGCATCGAGACCGCCGCCGACGCCGACGCCTACCTGGCCCGCCTGGAAGCCTTCGCCGTCCAGCTCGACCAGCAGACCGCCCGCCAGAAGCACGACGCGGCCCTGGGCGTCGTCCCGCCGGACTTCCTGCTCGACACGACCCTGACCCAGATGGACGCCCTGCAGAAGCCGGCGGGCCAGTCCCTGCTGGTCACGTCCATCGCCCGGCGCGCCGCGGCCAAGGGACTACCTGACCACTACGCCCGCGACGCGGCGGCGATCTACGACGCCAAGATCGCCCCCGCCCTGGCGCGCCAGGCCGACCAGACCCGCGCCCTGCGCGCTCAGGCCCGCCACGACGCCGGCGTCTGGGCGATCAAGGACGGCCCGGCCTTCTACGCCGCGGCCCTCAAGGCCAACACCACCTCGCGCCTCAAGCCCGACGAGGTCCACCAGCTTGGCCTCGACCAGGCCAAGGACATCGGCGCGCGCCTCGACGGCCTCCTGAAGGCCCAGGGCCTGACCCAGGGAACCGTCGGCGAGCGCGTGCGCGCGCTCTACAAGGACCCGGCCTCCTTCTTCCCCGACACCGACGAGGGCAAGGCGGCCGCCATCGCCTACTGCAACGCCAAGCTCGATGCGGTGCGCCCACGCCTGCCCAAGGCCTTCAAGCGCCTGCCGCCCTACGCCTTCGAGGTCCGCCGCGTGCCGCCCGCCACCGAGGCCGGCGCCGCCAGCGCCTTCAGCCAGGGCCCGGCCCTCGACGGCTCGCGCCCGGGCCTGGTCTATTTCAACCTGCACGACACGGCCGAGTGGCCGAAGTGGTCGCTGCCCACCACCGTCTTCCACGAGGGGCTGCCCGGCCACCAGCTGGAGGGGGGACTCGCCCTCTCCAACAAGGACCTGCCGCTGATCCGCAAGAGCCTGGGCTTTTCCGGCTACGCCGAGGGCTGGGCCCTCTATGCCGAACAGCTCGCCGACGAGCTCGGCATGTATGACGACGATCCGCTGGGGCGCATCGGCTACCTGCGCTTCCAGCTGTTCCGAGCCGGGCGCTGCGTGGTCGACACCGGCCTGCATCACCTGAAATGGAGCCGCGAGCAGGCCATCCAGTACTTCGTGGACCTGGACGGCGACGCCCCCGGCTTCGCCACGCGGGAGGTGGAGCGCTACTGCGCCAACCCCGGCCAGGCCTGTTCCTACAAGCTGGGGCACACGGTCTGGGTGAACGCCCGCGCCCGGGCCCAGGCGGCGCTCGGCGCACGCTACGATATCAGGGACTTCCACGAGGCAGGCCTGGGTTGCGGGCGCGTGCCCCTGGACGTCCTCGACGGCGTCATCGACGGCTGGATTGCGACATCGAAGGCCTGATCGGTGTTAAGATGCGACTTGCTCTGAAGCGCGTCTCAGGGCAAAGATGACGCAGCCGTCAACTTATTCAAGGCGCGCGGGCGCCACCGGGAGAGAGACCATGGACGACGCAGGCAACGACATCCGCCGCGCGGCCCGCGACAAGGCCTATTCCATGCCGCTGGAGGACATCAAGCCGGCGGATCCGGAGCTGTTCCGCTCCGACACCCTGTGGCCGTACTTCGAGCGCCTTCGCAAGGAAGACCCCGTCCACTACGCCGTCGACGATGAGTTCGGCCCGTACTGGTCGGTGATGAAGTACAACGACATCATGGCCGTCGACACCAACCACGAGGTCTTCTCGTCGCAAGGGTCGATCACCATCGGCGACATGGAAGAAGACTTCACCATGCCGATGTTCATCGCCATGGACCCGCCCAAGCACGACGCCCAGCGCAAGACCGTCAGCCCCA
>JAFEEA010000183.1 GCA_018241335.1 Pseudomonadota bacterium | reverse complement strand
GGCGCGGCCATTGGCCCCGGCCTGATCAGTGAGGACTTGCCGGGGCGGGTGCCTGAGGTATTGAAAGGGCTGTGGGAACGGGCCCGATGACGCGCCGAAGCCCTGCCCGTAAGGCGGGGCCGCGCAGGAGAGACGCATGATCAAGACCTTCAAGACGGCGATCGCCGCCGCCCTGGCCGTGGCGAGCCTGTCCCTGGTCGCCGCCCCCGCCGAGGCGCGCACCCATCACCATCACCGCCATCACGCGGCGGCCCCGGCCAAGCCGGCGGCTCACCACGCGCGACGCCACCACCGCGGCCACCATGCCGCGGCCCCGGCCGCCAAGGGCCACCATCATCGCGGCCGCCACCACGCCGCCGCGGCGACGGAGAAGGCCGGCCGCCATCACGGCCGTCACCGCCACGGCGCGGCCGCGGCCTCGACGGGTCGTCACCACGGCCGCCACCACGCCGGCGGCGGCGCCTGCAAGATGGTGCTGACGCACCACCACTGGGTGAAGCGCTGCTAGTTTAGGCGCGAGCCAGGTTCCGTTCCGCCGTCATCCTCGGCCTTGTGCCGAGGACCCATACGCGCTCATCCATGGGGTCGCGAAGCGGCGCACGGCGAGGCTTTGCCCTGGCGCGCCCTTCGAAGCGCGCCAAACGTCCTCGCGTGTTCATGGTCCCCCCGGGACTGACGCCCGGGGGTGACGGTTCCAGGATTGCGATTGGAACAGGTCGGGGCGTTCCGCCGCCCCACGCCTACGCCGCGGCCAGCCGGCTCTTCACCCGGCCATAGGCCAGGTAGACCACGATCCCGATCAGGTTCCAGATCGCGAAGCGGATCATCGTCGCCGCCGGCAGGCTGGCGAAGAGGTAGAGGCAGCCGGCGATCGCCGCTGGCCCCACCAGCCACGGCGCCGGGCAGCGGAAGGCGCGCACGGCCGTCGGCGCGGTGCGGCGCAGGATCATCATGCAGGCGGCCGTGGCCACGAAGGCCAGCAGGGTGCCGGCGTTGGCCAGTTCCGCGATCTCCTTCAGCGGCACGAAGCCGGCGATGATCGCCGCCACCGCACCGGTGAACACCGTCACCCAGGTCGGCACGCCGCGGGGCCCGATCCGGGCCATGAAGGCCGGCAACAGGCCGTCGCGGGCCATGGCGAAGAACACCCGCGTCTGGCCGTACATGAAGACCATGATCACCGTCGGCAGGGCCAGCACCGCCGCCCCGGCGATCAGGGCCGCCGCGAAATCCTGGTGCAGGGTCTTCAGCACGAAGGCCAGGGGCGCGCCGCTCCTGGAGAAGACGTCGTAGGGCGAGGCGCCCAGGGCGGCGGCGGCCACCACCATGTAGATCGCCGTGCACAGCAGCATCGAGCCGACGATGCCGATGGTCAGGTCGCGGGCCGGGTTGCGCGCCTCCTCGGCCGCCGTGGAGATGGCGTCGAAGCCGTAGAAGGCGAAGAACATCAGGGCCGCCCCGGCCATCACCCCGCGCTTGACCCCGTCCGGATCGACGTGGGCGTTGAAGCCGAACGGCATCAGCGGGCGAAAGTGTGAGGCGTCGAAGTGGGGCAGGGTGAAGGCGATGAAGGCCGCCAGCGCCGTCAGCTTGACCGCCACCAGCACCACATTGACCCAGGCGCTCTCGCGCGTGCCGACCAGCAGCATGGCGGTGACCACCGCGGCGATCAGCACCCCCGGCAGGTTGACCACGCCGCCGGCGTCGGGCGCGGCCAGCAGGGCGGCGGGGATCGGCCAGTGCGACTGCTCGATCAGGCTGGAGACCGAGGCCGACCAGCCGGCGCTGACGGCCGCGGCGACCACCGTGTATTCCAGGATCAGGCTCCAGCCGACCACCCAGGCGAAGCCCTCGCCGGCGCCGTGGTAGGCGTAGGTGTAGGCGCTGCCGGCCTCGGGGATCATGGTCGCCATCTCGGCGTAGGCCAGGGCCGCGAAGGCGCAGACCGCCCCGGCGATGACGAAGGACAGCATCACCCCCGGCCCGGCGATCCCGGCCCCGATGCCGATCAGGGTATAGATGCCGGTGCCGACGATGGCTCCGACGCCCAGCGCCACCAGGTGCGGCCACGAGAGGGTGCGGCGCAGGCCATGGCCGCTAACGCCCTGGGCCGGTTGCGGAACGCCGAGCGGCTTGCGGCGGGTGATGAAGCTCATGGAATCCCCCAGGCGAGGGGCCGAGACTTACCCGGATCGGTCGCAAGGGAAAGAAGGACGCTCCGGTGGGCGCGTCGCTTGCTGTAAGCGGGCTGGGCGCGGTAGGAGGGCTCTCCTGCCTGCGGCTATGGCGGAATTGGTAGACGCAACGGTTTTAGGTACCGTCGGGCAACCGTGGGGGTTCGAGTCCCTCTAGCCGCACCAGGCGGGATCTTCGGAGAGCGCCGTATAGGGTATGGCCGGCCGGCGCGCCGCGAACGTCCGATTCCGGGCCGGGCGGCGAGGGAAGGAACCGACCCATTGCCGACCTCAAGGTTAGTCGGCACCCTCGGCGAAGCTGGGTCAGAAGGGATGTGTCCATGCGCACCAAGCGCGAACGCCATCGCATAGCAAACGAACCCATCCCCGACGTCGACAGCTACCTCTTCGGACACGGCCTCACTCTTCAAGACTACGCATTGAACGCCGATGGGGTCGTAAGCTTCAGGGGACCGGGGGGCCGTGCCTTCGACCTCATCATTGATCAGCCACAGCTCGCGGCGGCTGTCTGCGAGCGGCTGCGCGCCCTGGGCGTGTCTGACTCGCTCTGACTTTCACCCCCACCCGAGCCTCGGTACGTGAAAGAGCGAGGGGTGGGCTGAGGCAGGCAAGTACAGCTTCCCGCCAGAAGCCAGGGGCCGCCTTCCACCCTTCTCGGACCTTCGGTGGGTCAGCCAGGCGAACGGATTGTGTTCACCCCACACAACGTCTGCAACCCACCCGTAGTGGACCTCCAGTGCGTGCGCTTGCGGACTAGGGGGATCGTCCCCTACCGTCGGCGAATGGCTCGTGCGCCAACCAACAAGTCCCGCTGGATCGCCTTTTTCGGAATGGCGGCAACTGCTGCAGGCTTGGTGCTCGACGCGTGGTTCAGTCCGCCGCTTCCGCCTCTAAGCACGCCACTTCTTGGCGCTACGGCCGTGGGACTGATGCTACTCGCCAAGCAAACTCGCGAAGCTGAAGGCCAAGAAATTCCCGAAAGGGTCATGAAGGAAGGCGCGTGGATAGCCAACACAGAGGTCTCGCTTGCGCTTCTCTGCGGTCTCGGGACGGCCGCCGCGATCTTCATCGAGGTAAATGGGATGTCGAAGCCGTCCCAGCGTGCCGTGACTATCGGAACATTGTTGATCTTCGCCGTAACCATGGTCGTCTATCGGTTCACGCGAACTCGTTTTGAGGCGCTGATGGCGGCATACGCAGCGACGCCCTAAGCGTTAGAAGTACAGAACGGGACCATGGTCCGCTCCCCACCCATTTCAGACTCTCGACAGGTCCGCTTCCTGCTGTGAGACGCATCAGGGCGTCGACGCCTGCAGTTGCGCCGCCCTCACCCCTCGATCCGCGCCCTGGCGCCCGACAGGCGCATCATCGTCTCAACGTCCCAGTGGTTGGCGTCCAGGGTGACGGCCAGGTCGGCGTCGGCCAGGGGCAGGCGCGAGGGCTTGTGGGCGAAGGGGCGGCGGCGGGTCAGGCGGTCGGAGGGGTCCGGCGCCTCGGGGTCCAGGGTGACGTTCAGCCAGAAGGCGCCGCCCCGCCAGGCGGAAGGGCGGCGCAGCGGCCCGCTCACCGGGTCCAGGGTGACGAGGTTCGCCACCGCCAGGCCGCGCCCCGCCGCCCACACGGCCGCCTCGAAAGCGTCGATCGCGCCCCAGCTGTGCCCCACGATGTTGACGGCCGCGCCCCGGCGCGCCGCCAACTCGAGCGCCCGGCGCAGGCGCAAGGTCCGCGCATTGGGCAGGTAGAGGGTGGGCCGGCCGGTGCGCGCCGCGTGATCGGCCGCATAGTCGCGCACCACGCCCAGCCCCAGCCAGCTCAGGTCATCGCCCCCGCCGCCGACGAAGATGTCCATGGGGTCACGCGGGTCCCGGGTGGTGTGGAGCCGCAGGGGTGGCAGCCGGGGCGGGCGCGCGCAAGGGGGGCGTCGCGCCCTTGTCCGGGGCGGCGAACAGGGTTGTGCTGGCGCATGCGGCATCGATCCGGTGTCAGCGCCTGGTCGCCGTCGGAGGGAGGGCGCAATTGTCCACGCGAACGCTGCAGTACGGCCTGGGCGCCGTGTTCATCGTCCTGGGCGGCTGGTGCGTGGTCGCGCCGGCCAGCGTCCTGGCCCTTTGCTTCCGGCCCGAGTTCCAGACCACCGCGCCCATCGCGCCAATCCTGGCGGGCGGGTTCGGGTCGCAGGCCCTGATCTCCGGCCTCTTCGCCATGTTTTCGCGGTTCACCCGCGCGACCTTCGCGGCCTACGCTGTCGGCCTCATGCCGTTCCTGGCCTTCGACGGCTGGTTCCGGTTCGTGACGCCGGCCCTGAGCGACCTCGGCTTCGCGGCGGACCTGGCCGGCAACTTGATCATGCTGACGGTCTGCTGGCTGGGCTGGCGCGGCGCGGACCGGGCCTAGCCGCTACATCCCCCGCCGGATCGGGACCAGGTCGGGGAACACCGGTTCGCGGCCCTCGCGCTTGGCCTGGAAGGTCTCGGCCATGTGGGGGCCGGCGAACATGCCGGTCTGCCAGACGCCGATGTAGTCCAGCGCCGACTCGGTGTCGTGCTCGCGGGCGTAGTTGATCATCACCTTGGAGCCGGCCACGGCCAGGGGCGCCTTGGAGGCGATCTCGGCGGCGGTGGCCAGGGCGTGGGCGACCACCGCGTCGTGGTCGGGCAGTACGGCGTTGACCAGGCCGATCTGCAGCGCGGTCTGGGCGGGCAGGCGCCGGCCCGTGTAGGCCAGCTCGCGCACCCAGCCCTGCGGGATCAGCTTGCACAGGCGCGGGAAGGTGCCCGCGTCGGCGGTCATGCCGATGTTGATCTCCTGGATGCAGAAGAAGGCGTCGGCGCTGGCGTAACGGATGTCGCAGGCGCTGGTCAGGTCCACCCCGCCGCCGACGCAGCCGCCCTGGATGGCGGCGATCACCGGCATGCGCGCCCGGTCCAGGCAGGAGAATGCGTCCTGCAGCGAGCGCAGATGCCCGCGCGAGGCCTCGGCCAGGGTCCAGCGGTCGGCCTTGGCCGGCTCAGCCCCGCCGCCGACGCCGGCGAAGTTCTCCAGGTCCATGCCGGCGCAGAAGTGGCGGCCTGTGGAGGAGATGACGATGGCCCGGGCGCGGGCGTTGTCGTCGATGTCGCCCACGATGGCCGGCAGCTCGTTCCAGAACGCCCGGTTCATGGAATTGAAGGCGTCCGGCCGGCTGAGCCGGATGTGGGCCACGCGGCCCTCGAGGGTGACCTCAAAGCAGGTCCAGGCGGTTTCGAAGGCGTTGGCCATGGCGGCGTCTCCCGGGTTCTTGGCGCCCGGTGTGACGCCCCTGACGTGGCGGCGAGCAAGCCGCGATTGCGCCGCCTATTCGGCCGCGTGGGCCAGGATCTTCGCCTCGCGGCCGCCGCGGACCAGGGCGCCGGGCAGGGCGCCGGTGTGGCGGCCGTCCTCGAAGGTCACCTGGCCGGACTTGATGGTGTAGCGATAGCCCTCGGCCCGCTGCACCAGGCGCTTGCCGCCGGCCGGCAGGTCGTAGACCGCCTCGGGCCGGAAGAGGCGCAGGGCCTCGAAGTCGATGACGTTGAGGTCGGCCAGCAGGCCCGGCTTGATCTCGCCGCGGTCGCGCAGGCCGTAGGCGCGGGCGGTGTCGCTGGTCAGCTTGCGGACCAGGAACTCCACCGGGAAGCGGTCGCCCTTCACGCGGTCGCGGCCCCAGTAGCTGAGGATGAAGGTCGGCATGCCGGCGTCGGCGATCACCCCGCAGTGGGCCCCGCCGTCGGAGAGGCCAAACAGCACCTTGGGGTGCTCCATGTTCTTGCGGAAGAAGTCGAAGTTGTAGGAGCCGTAGGCGCCCAGCGGCTGGTAAAAGAGCTCGCGCCCGCCATCGCGTAGCAGGAGGTCGTACATCATCTCCAGCGGCGGCACGCCGGCGGCCTCAGCCAGCCCCGCCACGCTGTCCTCGCGGTTGGGCTCGTAGTTGGGCCGCTCGCCCAGGGGGAAGACCAGCCACAGCAGCTGCTCGGGCCCGCGCGACATGGCGCCGGCGCGCATGGCGCTCTGCTCGCCCAGCAGGGCGGCGCGGATCTCCGGCCGGCGCATGGCCTCCACCTTTTCCTCCAGCGGCAGGTGGGCCAGTTCGCGCCGGTAGGTCGGATGGCCGGAGAAGACGTTGAAGCTGGAGGTCAGGCCGTGAAGGACGCCGGTGGGCCGCCCGGCGATCTGCGGACGGATGTCCATGCCCTGGGCGCGGGCTTCCTCGGCGATGTTGTACATCTTGTTGCCCTCGTAGGCGCCGGCGGAGGTCGCCACCAGGGTCACGGGCAGGCTGGTCTGGTGGGCGAAGTCCTTGACCCAGGTCCACTCGTCCTCGTCGCCCAGGTGGTCGGAGACCATCTCGAAGACGCCGTGCTCCAGCCCCTTCATGGCCAGGCCCAGGGCCAGCATCTCGTCCGAGCCGGCGAAGGTGCCGGGCACGTGGACGCCGTGCTTGTCCTTGTGCAGAAGGGTGCGCGAGGTCGAGAAGCCCAGCGCCCCGGCGGCGACGCCCTCGCGCACCAGGCGCGACATCTCGGCGATCTCGGCGTCGTTGGGCACGTAGTCGGTGTTGCACCGCTCGCCCAGCACATAGGCGCGGATCGAGCCGTGCGGCACGTGCGTCCCGACGTCGATGGCGCGGGGCTTGGCCTCCAGGGCGTCGAGGTATTGCGGGAAGCTCTCCCACTTCCAGTCGATGCCCTCGGCCAGGGCCGAGCCCGGAATGTCCTCGACCCCCTCCATCAGCTCGATCAGGAAGTCGTGCTGGTCGGGCCGCACCGGGGCGAAGCCGACGCCGCAGTTGCCCATGATGGCGGTGGTCACGCCATGCCAGCTGGACGGCGCCATGACCGCATCCCAGGTGGCCTGGCCGTCGTAGTGGGTGTGGATGTCGACCCAGCCGGGGGTGACCATCTGGCCCTTGGCGTCGATCTCCCGTCGGCCCTGGCCCGTGACCTTGCCGACCTCGACGATGCGGTCGCCGTCGACGGCGATGTCGCCCACGAAGGGCGCCGCGCCCGTGCCGTCCACGATGAGGCCATTCCGGATGATCAGGTCCCGCACGGTCGTCTCCTCACGCTTTTGCGTTTCAGGAACTGTACGGCCGTGCCGCGAGGGGAACCAAGCGCTCAATTTTGGCGGTCGGGGAGGGGGCGAGACTAAGTCAACAGCAGTTGACATGCAGTCGCGAGAGGCACACTGTCACCTCGAAACGCGCCGCGGCCCATGAGCCGCGCCGGCTGGTCTCGCCGTGGGACCTCGCCGCCGGTCCAACGAGGGCGCGGGACGACAAGGGAAGGCCGCCATGAACATCGCCGTGAAAGTCGAAGCCGCCGCCGAGGACATCGCCGCCCTGCCGCTGGAGGCGCTGAACCCGGGCAAGACCGAGCGCTTCCAGGACGACACCATCTGGCCGGTGTTCGAGCGCCTGCGCCGCGAGGATCCGGTGCACTTCACTCCGGACAGCGAGTACGGTCCCTACTGGTCGCTGACCCGCTGGGACGACATCATGGCGGTGGACACCAACCACGAGGTGTTCTCGTCGGCCGAGGGCATCGGCCTGGCCAACCTCGAGAACGTCGCCCAGCAGGAAGCGGCCCTGCGCGCCATCGGCCAGGAGCCTCGCCGCGGCGGCGGGGCGGGCTTCATCACCATGGACGAGCCCGAGCACGGCCCGGCCCGCAAGGCGGTCAGCCCGACGCTGGCGCCGGCCAACCTGGCGACCATGGCCCCGGTGGTGCGCGAGCGCGCCGGCCTGATCCTGGACAGCCTGCCGATCGGCCAGGAGTTCGACTGGGTGGACCTGGTGTCCAAGGAGCTGACG
>JAFEEA010000182.1 GCA_018241335.1 Pseudomonadota bacterium | reverse complement strand
CGCCTGGGCATGGTCGACGTCACCATCGCCTACGGCATGACCGAGACCAGCCCGGTCAGCTTCCAGACCGGCCCGGACGATCCGCTGGAACGGCGCGTCTCCACCATCGGCAAGGTGCAGCCGCACCTCGAGGTCAAGATCGTCGGCGAGGACGGCGCCGTCACGGCGCGCGGCGTCCCAGGCGAGATCTGCACGCGCGGCTATTCGGTCATGCTGGGCTACTGGGACGATCCGGAAAAGACCGCCGAGGCGGTGGACGCCGAGGGCTGGATGCACACCGGCGACATCGGGGTCATCGACGCCGAGGGCTATGGCAACGTCGTCGGCCGCATCAAGGACATGGTCATCCGCGGCGGCGAAAACCTCTACCCGCGCGAGATCGAGGAATTCCTCTACCGCCATCCCAAGGTCGCCGACGTCCAGGTCGTCGGCGTGCCCGACCCGCGCTTCGGCGAGGAGCTTTGCGCCTGGATCCGCCTGCATCCGGGCCAGAGCGCCGACGAGGCCGAGATCCGCGCCTTCTGCGCCGGCCAGATCGCCCACTACAAGGTGCCGCGCTACATCCGCTTCGTGGACGAGTTCCCCATGACCGTCACCGGCAAGGTCCAGAAGTTCCTGATCCGCCAGGCCATGGTCGATGAACTCCACCTGGTGGCGGAACGCACCGCCTAGGCCCCCTTTGACCCGCTCATCCCGGCGAAAGCCGGGACCCAGGCAAGAGTCTCAATGGACAGGATGAGGGCCTGTGTTCGCGCGCAATTCCGGTCCCAGCCGTGGGTGGCGCGGCGGGTCTTGCCTGGGCCCCGGCTTTCGCCGGGGTGAGCGGAATTGAGGGGTCAAGAGCCCGCCAGTCGCGCCAGGCCCGCGACGCCGCCCGCATAGACGTTGAGGTCCACCGGACCCTTGACGCCCTTCACCTGGCCCCGGTTGTGGTACTGCCAGAAAAGCCATTTGGGCCCGCCGATGGGCGCGACGGCGATGGAGCGGCGCCACAGGGGCCGGTCGGGCAGGGCGTCGGCGTAGGCGGCCTGGAACTCCGGCGTCAGGTAGAGGATCGCAGCCTTGCCCTCGCGCGCCTCGACCGGGGCCAGAAAGGCCTCGATCTGGCGGCGCAGGGTCTCGGGGCCCGGCCGCAGGCCGCAGTTGCCGCCGAACTCCAGGTCCAGGACTGGCGGCAGGGCGTCGGCCACGTGCGGGGTCGCGGCCAGGAAGTTGGCCGCCTGCTCGGCTCCGGACCGGCAGAAGGTGAAGTAGTGGTAGGCGCCGACCCTCAGCCCCGCCCGCCGCGCCGCCGTCCAGTTGCCGGCGAAGCTGGGGTCGCGGTAGGCCCCGCCCTCGCTGGCCTTCAGATAGGCGAAGCGCATGCCGTCGCCGGCCACCGCCGTCCAGTCCACCTCGCCCTGGTGGCGCGAGACGTCGACGCCGCGCACCTCATAGCGGCGTGGGTCCGGCTGGAAGCGCGCGTACCAGAGCGCCGCCGCCGCCGCGAGGGTCAGGCCCAGCCCTGCCGCCAGCGCGACGCCGCGCCGCCATCCGATCATCCCGCCTGGCTCCTCATCGCCCCCTGCCTATCACGCCGGCCTCCGGCGGGCCTTGCGCACATCGCCGGACATCTCGTCATGGGCCGGCCGACGCCCCGTCCCCGGCGTCACCATTGAGCGCCGGCGACATTCGCGATAGGCCCCGGCTCTCGAACACAGGAGACCTCAGATGGGCGTGCTTGACGGTAAGGTGGTGCTGGTGACCGGCGCCGCGGGCGGGATCGGCAAGGAGTGCGCCCTGCTGGCCGCGCGCGAGGGCGCCAAGGTGGTCGTCAACGACCTGGGCGGCTCGGTGGCCGGCGGCGACGAGGGCTCGGCCGGCCCGGCCGAGGCCACCGCGGCCGAGATCCGCGCGGCGGGCGGCCAGGCGGTCTCCAACTCCGAGAGCGTCACCGACATCGGCGCGGTGCGCCACATGGTCCAGCAGGCCATGGACGAGTTCGGCGGCCTGCACGCGGTGATCAATCCGGCCGGCATCCTGCGCGACGGCATGTTCCACAAGATGAGCGACGCCGACTGGGACGCGGTGATCGCCGTCCACCTGCGCGGCGCCTACAACGTCAGCCGCGCCACGGTGGAGCACTTCCGCGACCAGCAGGACGGCGCCTACGTCCACTTCACCTCGACCTCGGGCCTGATCGGCAACATCGGCCAGGCCAACTACGCCGCCGCCAAGCTGGGAGTGATGGGCCTGTCGCGCATCCTGGCCATGGAAGGGGCGATGAAGAACATCCGCTCCAACATCATCGCGCCCTTCGCCTGGACGCGGATGATCGCCACCATCCCGGTCAAGGACGAGGCCTCGGCCGAGCGGGTGGGCCGCATGCAGCGCTCGATGCGCGCCGACCAGGTGGCCCAGCTGGCCGTCGCCCTGTGCAGCCCCGACGCCAAGGACGTCTCCAGCCAAATCTTCGGCGTGCGCGGCAACGAGGTGGTGCTGTTCGACCAGCCGCGCCCGGTGCGCTCGATGGCCGCCGCCGAGGGCTGGAACCCGCGCAGCCTGCTCGACGTCTGCCTGCCGGCGATGAAGAACGACTTCACCGACCTGGGCGCCAGCGCCACCGTCTTCCCCTACGATCCGGTCTGATGACGGCTGAGGCCCTGCTGGCCGAGTTCCGGCCGGGGCGGACCATCTATGTGCAGGGCGGGGTGGGCGAACCCCTCGCCCTGCGCGCCCTGCTGGCGGCCGCGCCCCAGGCGCTGGACGGCCCCAGCCTGATCGGCTGCTTCCTGCCGGGCATGAACGACTTCGACTACGCCGCCCTGAACCCGGCGGCGCGGGTGGGCTGCTTCATGCTGCCGCCGGCCTTCCGCGCCTCGTTCGAGGCCGGCCGGGTCAGCGTCACGCCCATGGCCTACTCCCAGATCGCCGCCACCATGGCGCATGGGCCGGCGCCAGACGTGGCCGTCCTGCAGGTGACGCCGCCGGACGCCGAGGGCCTGTGCAGCTTCGGCCCCTGCGCCGACTTCGCGCCCCTGGTCTGGCCCCGGGCCGGCAAGGTCGCGGCCTTCATCAACCCGTCCCTGCCGCGGGCGGCGCGCGGCCCCGCCATCCCGCGCTCGGCCATCGCCATCGCCATCGAGGCCGACGGCCCCTTCATCACCGGCGTCGAGGCGCCGCCCGCGCCGGACCAGGCCGCGATCGCCGCGATCGTCGCCGGCCTCGTGCCCGACCGCGCCGCCATCCAGACCGGCATCGGCGGAGCCCCGGCCGCGGCCGTGGGCCGCCTCACCGGACGCCGCGGCCTGGTGGTCCGCTCCGGCATGGTCACCGAGGGCTACCGCGTCCTGGCCAAGGCAGGGGCGTTGGCGGAAGGCGGTCACATCACCGGCCTAGCGCTGGGCTCGGCGGAGTTCATGGCCTGGGCCTGCGGGGCCTTCGCCTTCGCCGACGCCACGGTCACCCACGGCCCGGCGTCCCTGGCCGCCATCGAGCGTCTCTGGGCCATCAACTCGGCGCTGGAGGTCGACCTCTTCGGCCAGGCCAATGTCGAGTGGCAGGCCGGGCGGCTGGTCAGCGGGCTCGGCGGCGCGCCGGACTTCGCCCGTGCGGCCAAGCGGTCTCCCGGCGGCCGCGGCGTCCTGGCCCTGCCGGCAACGGCCAGGGGCGGGACGATCTCGCGCATCGTGCCGCGGCTCGCCTCGCCGACGGTCTCGATCCCCAGGGACGACACCGACCTGGTGATCACCGAGCACGGCGTCGCCGACCTGCGCGGCGCCAGCCTGGACGCCCGCGCCCGATCCCTCATCGCCATCGCCGCGCCGGAACACCGCGAGGGTCTGGACCGCGCCTGGGCGGAGATGAAGCGGGAGTTCTAGGGGGGCAGGGGGCGTCAAGCAGCGACCCGTTCCTTGCTCCGACCGTCACCTCACTCCCACCGTAAATTACGGTGAAACACGGGGGCGCGCGGTGCTTGCGCCGCCGTGTCAGGCCGCGGGGGTCAGACCGTCACCTGCAGGCCCATTTCCACCACCCGGCCGGGCGGGATGGAGAAGAAGTCGCTGGGGTTGGCCGAGTTGCGGGCCAGGGCGATGAACAGCTGGTCCTGCAGCCGCCTCAGG
Source organism: Pseudomonadota bacterium (assembly GCA_018241335.1). Taxonomy (GTDB): domain Bacteria; phylum Pseudomonadota; class Alphaproteobacteria; order Caulobacterales; family Caulobacteraceae; genus Acaudatibacter. Next base: position 3,938 of record JAFEEA010000182.1, on the reverse strand, counting down.
CCGCTCTCGTGCGAGGGCACGATGGTCCGCCGGCCCAGGAAATAGCTGGTGGTCATGGGGTCGAAGCTGGCGCCCTCGCCGTGGACCTTCTGCATGGCCGCCGGCACGTCGGGCGACTCCATGAACCCGAAGCGCAGGGTCACCCGCACGAAGGAGGGCGACAGGCGCTCGAAACTGGCGCGTTCGGCTTCCGGCGCGCGGGGCGTGTCGACGGTGACCACGGTCACCAGGGCGTTGGTCTGATGCAGAATCCCATTGTGCTTGAGGTTGTGCATCAGGGCGCTGGGGGTCAGGTCCGGCTCGGGGCTCAGATAGACCGCCGTGCCCGGCACCTGCGGCCGGGGACGGCGCTCCAGCGAGGCGATGAAGTCGTTCAGCGGGATGCGGTCGCGGCGGGCCTTCTCGCCGATGATGCGGGTGCCGCGGATCCAGGTGGCGATCACCGCCGCCGCCGCCGCGCCCATGGCCAGCGACACCCAGGCGCCCGAGATCAGCTTCAGCGAATTGGCCGCGAAGAAGGCCAGGTCCACCGCGAAGAGGGGCGCGATGATCAGGGCCGTGCGCCACGCCGGCCAGTTCCACAGCTTGCGGATGACGATCGAGGCCAGGGCGGTGGTCACCGCCATGGTGCCGGTCACCGCCAGGCCATAGGCGTTGGCCAGGTTGTCCGAGCTCTTGAAGATCGCCACCAGCAGGATCACCCCCACCATCAGCAGGAAGTTGATGGTCGGCAGGTAGATCTGCCCGGCCTCGACCTCGCTGGTGCGCCGCACGTTGAGCCTGGGCAGCAGGCCCAGCTGGATGGCCTGGTTCGACAGGGAATAGGCGCCGGTGATCACCGCCTGGCTGGCGATCACCGTGGCGGCCGTGGCCAGGATGACGAGGGGAATGCGGAACACCGGCGGCGCCATCAGGAAGAACCAGTCCTGGTCGGCGATCCCCGCCTGGCTGCCCGGCCCGGCGATATAGCGCAGGGCGCTGGCCCCCTGGCCCAGGTAGCACAGCACCAGGGCCGGGAAGACCACCACCAGCCAGCCGGCGCGGATCGGCCCGCGCCCGAAGTGGCCCATGTCGGCGTAGAGGGCCTCGGCCCCGGTGATCGTCAGGCTGACCGAGCCCAGCACGAACAGGCCGATAACCCCGTGCCTGGCCAGGAACATCACCCCGCGGGTCGGGTCCAGCGCCAGCAGCACCTTGGGCGCATCGGGGATGTGGCTGACCCCCATCACCGTGATGGCCACGAACCAGAGCAGGCAGATCGGCCCGAAGAAGGTGGCCACCCGCGCCGTGCCGTGCGACTGCACCAGGAACAGCGCCACCAGGATGGTCAGGCTGATGATGATCTCCACTGGCGTGGTGACGTCGTGGGCAAGCTGGGGCACGGTCCTCAGCCCCTCCACCGCCGACAAGACCGAGATCGCCGGGGTGATCATCGCGTCGCCGTAGAACAGGGCCGCGCCGATGACACCCAGGGCCAGCACCGTTCGCGTGCGCCCGCCCAGGGCGTGCTGGGCCAGGGCCATGAGGCTGAGGATGCCACCCTCGCCCTTGTTGTCCGCCCGCATCAGGACGGTGACGTACTTGATCGTCACCACGATGATCAGGGCCCACAGCATCAGCGACGTCAGGCCCAGGATGTCGCTCTCGCGCACCGTGGCGCGGGCGGCCTGGCCCACGGCCACCTTGAACGCATAGAGCGGGCTGGTCCCGATGTCGCCGAACACCACCCCCACGGACCCCAGGGTCAGGGCGGCGAAACGGCCGGCGGACGGCTTGGCGGTATGGCTGGACAAGACGCCTCTCAAGGCGCGGATGCGCGCCGGAACCTATGACCCGCCAGCTATGATCGCATGGCTAAGAAGGAAATGGGCAAAGCGTCGCGCCGGCATAAGGATTCCATAAAGACCGGCGTGGGCGCCCAAGCTTTCGTCAGCCCGCCAGCCCCTTGGCCTTCAGCCAACCGGCCATGGTCTCGTTCACCGCCTCGGGCGCCTCCTGCTGGACCCAGTGCGAGACGTTCGGCAGGCGCTTCAGGGAGAAGTCCTTCACATAGGGTCCATAGCCGTCGGTGGCCTCGACCCCCATGAAGCCGTCGGACTCGCCCCAGATCAGCAGGGTGGGGACGTCGATGGGCTTCACGTCGCCGGCCGAGAAGCGGGCCATGTCGAAGACATTGGCGCGGTAGTAGTTGATCATCGCCGTCATGGCGCCGGGGATCAGGGCGTTCTTGCGATAGACCTCGGTCACCTCGGGCGGGAAGCGCGACTTGTCCACCGCCTCACGGGTGAAGGACTGGGTGATGGCCCGCGCGTTCTGGGCCGTGGTCAGGGCCTCCGGCAGCCAGGGGACCTGGAAGAAGCCCATGTACCAGGACTTCATCCGCTGCCGCCAACTGGCCCGCATCAGGTTGCCGAACACCGCCAGGTGCGGGGCGTTCATGCAGATCAATCCGTCCAGCGGCAGGCGGCCCTCCATGGCGTAGGCCCAGGCGATGATGCCGCCCCAGTCGTGCCCGATCAGCAGCCGCTTCTTCGCCCCCGCCGCCTCGAAGAGGGCCGCCACGTCCTCGTTCAGCCGGTCCAGCTTGTACTGCTCGCGGCCGATCGGCCGGCTGGAGCCGCCATAGCCGCGCGTATCCGGCGCGATCGCCCGCCAGCCCAGGTCGGCCAGCACCGGCAGCTGGTAGCGCCAGGAGTGGCGGCTCTCCGGAAAGCCGTGCAGCAGCAACGCCACCGCGTCGCCCTCGCCGCATTCGTCGACCACGAACTCCAGCCCGTTGGCGGCCATCTTGCCGGTCTTGATCTCAGCCATTCGCGTCCCCTTCGAAAAGCGGCCCCTGGATACCCGAAATCGCGCCGCGTCGCTTGCCTTCGCGCCGGCTTCGGGGCCTTGAATGTGGGAAAGACGAGGGAGACCCGCGCGCTGTGACGACGCCCCAAGACAAGCCCCGAAACGCCCCTCCGAAAGGTCCCAGGAACGCTGTCGTCATCCTGCTCGACAGCCTCAACCGGCATATGCTGGGCGCGTATGGCGGACGCGAGTTCGAGACCCCGAATCTGGACCGTCTGGCGGCGCAGTCGACCCGCTTCACGCGCCACTACACCGGCTCGCTGCCCTGCATGCCTGCGCGCCACGACATCCTGTGCGGGGCCCTGGACTTCCTCTGGCGCGCCTGGGGCTCGGTGGAGATCTGGGAAGACGCCATCACCTACGAACTGCGCCGCGCCGGCGTGGTCAGCCAGCTGATCAGCGACCACCCGCACCTCTTCGAGACGGGCGGCGAGAACTACCACTGCGATTTCAAGGGCTGGTCATACGAGCGCGGCCACGAGGGCGACGCGTGGAAGACCCGCCCTGACCCCAGCTGGACCGGCGCGCCCGGCTTCGGGCGCGGTCACATGCCCTATGACGACAGCCGCGGCTGGTTCAAAGGCGAAGCCGACTTCCCCGGCCCGCGCACCATGGCCGCCGCCGCCCAGTGGCTGGACGACAACGCCGGCCATCACGACCGCTTCTTCCTGTTCGTCGACGAGTTCGACCCGCACGAGCCCTTCGACACCCCCGAGCCCTGGGCCTCCAAGTACGATCCGGAGTGGGAGGGGCCGCACCTGATCTGGCCGCCCTACATGCAGGGCGCCATCGAGAAGGGTATCCTGACCGAGCGCCAGGCGCGCCAGCTGCGCGCCTCCTACGGCGGCAAGCTCAGCATGATCGACCACTGGCTGGGCAAGGTGCTGGACGCCGTCGACCGCAACGGCCTGGCCGAGGACACCGTGGTCATCCTCTGCACCGACCACGGCCACTACCTGGGCGAAAAGGACATCTGGGGAAAGCCGGGCGTGCCGGTCTACGAGCCCCTGGGACACATTCCGCTGCTGGTTCGCTGGCCCGGCGTGGCGGCGGGAACCTGCGACGCCCTGACCACGAGTGTCGACATC
>JAFEEA010000181.1 GCA_018241335.1 Pseudomonadota bacterium | reverse complement strand
CGGGGGTTTTTCTTTGCGCGTCTCCTCCCCTGCGAGGCCGCGGGGCGTGGCGGGGAAGGTGGCTCGGCGCGAAGCGACGATGCGGAGGGGGCGCAAGGCCGCCGGCAAGATGGCGAAGGTCTAGTCCCGACCCTGCAGCACGCCGAGAATCCGCCCACCCCTGGGGGCCTGCACCAGGATCACGGTGCGCCAGCCTTCGTCGCCCTCCGGCAACACGAACTGGACCGCCTTGCCCCGCCAGGACCCCAGCTTCACCGCCTGGCGCACGACATTGCGGACCGTGACCGTGTGGCCGCGATTGTCGCCGTCCTTGACCTCGACGTCCTGCGAGCGAGGGTCATAGCGCACCAGCCAGACCTCGGCCGAACCATAGGCGGCCCGGCCGGCCCCGACCGCCACCCGCTCGCCGCCGTGATAGAACCGCAAGGTCGGTTGGCGGCCCGGCGCGCGCCGGGCGTCATGGATCAGCTTTTCCACCGCGTCGGGCCTCGCCCCGGAGGCCTGGGCCGCCCCGTCCACGATCACCTGGGGCGTATAGACGTCGCGCAGGCCGAAATGCTTGTCGAAGGCCCGCTGGCGGTCGGCGAATTCGGGCTGGGCGAAGGTGTCCTTCCAGCCCAGGTAGTCCCAGTAATCCACCGACCAGGTCAGGGCGACCACGCCCGGCCGGTCGGCCAGGCCCGCCACCAGGGCGTTGGCCTTGCCGCACGAGGCGCAGCCCTGGGCGGTGTAGAGCTCCACCACCACGGGAGGTTTTGTCGGAAGATGTCTGGCCTGGGCTTCGAAGGGCGCGGCCAGGGCGGCGGCGCCTGCCAGGAACGAGAGAACGGCCCACTTCATCGGGCGGCAATTAATCGGACTTTGCCCCGAACCGTTTTCACTAAACTGTGAAAGCGGGGAATGGCGTCTCTTCCCCCGCGCCCGGCGGGAGAAGAGACGCCCTCTGATCCCTACGCTCCGGCCTTGGCCAGGTTGCGCAGCACGAAGTTCAGCACGCCGCCGTTCTTGAAGTACTCGAGCTCGGTGGGCGTATCGATCCGGCAGCGGACCGGGAAGCGGGCGATCTTGCCGTCCGAGGCCCGGTAGAGCTCCACCATGATCTGCTTGCGCGGGGCGATGTCTTCCAGGTCGCGGATGGTGACGATCTCGTCGCCCGTCAGGCCCAGGCGCTGCCAGCCCTCGGCGATGAACTGCAGCGGCAGCACGCCCATGCCGACCAGGTTCGAGCGGTGGATGCGCTCGAAGCTCTCGGCGATCACCGCGCGCACGCCCAGCAGCTTGGTGCCCTTGGCCGCCCAGTCGCGCGACGAGCCGGTGCCGTATTCCTTGCCGGCGAAGATCACCATCGGCCGGCCTTCGCCCTTGTAGCGCATGGCCGCGTCGTAGATCGCCATGGTCTCGCCGGAGGGGAAGTGCTTGGTCACGCCCCCTTCGATGTCCGGGGTGATCTTGTTGCGGATGCGGATGTTGGCGAAGGTGCCGCGCATCATCACTTCATGGTTCCCGCGGCGGGCGCCGTAGGAATTGAAGTCGGCCTGGCTGACCTGGTGCTGCGACAGGTATTCGCCCGCCGGGCTGGTCTTGCGGATGTTGCCGGCCGGGCTGATGTGGTCGGTGGTGATCGAGTCGCCGAAGATGCCCAGCACGCGGGCCTCGACGATGTCGGTGATCGGGTCCGGCTCCATCTTCAGCCCTTCGAAGTAGGGCGGGTTCTGGACGTAGGTCGAGCCGATGTCCCAGGCGTAGGTCTGGCCGCCGGCGACCTTGATCCCCTGCCAGTTCTTGTCGCCCTTGAAGACATCCTTGTAGCGGGTCTCGAACATCTTCTCGGTGACCACCTTGCGCTGCAGGGCGGCGACCTCCTCGTTGGTCGGCCAGATGTCCTTCAGATAGACGTCCTTGTTGCCCTTGCCCTTGCCGATCGGCTCGTTGGCCAGGTCGATGTTCATCGATCCGGCCAGGGCGTAGGCCACCACCAGCGGCGGGCTGGCCAGGTAGTTGGCGCGCACGTCCGGGTTCACGCGGCCTTCGAAGTTGCGGTTGCCGGAGAGGACGCTGACCGCCACCACGTCGCCGTCCGTCACCGCCTTGGAGATCGGCTCGGCCAGCGGGCCGGAGTTGCCGATGCAGGTGGTGCAGCCATAGCCGACCAGGTTGAAGCCCAGGGCGTCCAGCGGCTTGGTGAGGCCGGCCTTGGTCAGGTAGTCGGTGACCACCTGCGATCCGGGGGCCAGGGAGGTCTTCACCCACGGCTTGACCTTCAGGCCCTTGGCCACCGCGTTCTTGGCCACCAGGCCGGCGGCGATCAGGACGCTGGGGTTGGAGGTGTTGGTGCACGAGGTGATGGCGGCGATCACCACGTCGCCGTTGCCCACCGTGTAGTCCTCGCCGCCCACCGGGAAGCGCAGGCCGGCGGTGTCCGCGGTCTTGGCGAATTCGCCCTCCAGGGCCTCCTTGAACTTGGCCGCCGAGTCGCTCAGCAGCACGCGGTCCTGCGGGCGCTTGGGGCCGGCCAGGGACGGCTGCACCGTGCCGAGGTCCAGCTCCAGGGTGTCGGTGAACACCGGGTCGGCGGCGCTCGGGTCATGCCAGAAGCCCTGGGCCTTGGCGTAGGCTTCCACCAGGGCGACGCGGTCGGCGGCGCGGCCGGTTGCCTTCAGATAGTCGATGGTCGCCTGGCTGACCGGGAAGAAGCCGCAGGTGGCGCCGTATTCCGGGGCCATGTTGGCGATGGTCGCCTGGTCTTCCAGCGTCAGGTGCGCCAGGCCGTCGCCGAAGTATTCGACGAACTTGCCCACCACGCCCTTCTTGCGCAGCATCTGGGTGACGGTCAGCACCAGGTCGGTGGCGGTCGCGCCTTCCGGCAGGGCGCCGGTCAGCTTGAAGCCGATGACCTCGGGGATCAGCATCGGGATCGGCTGGCCCAGCATGGCCGCCTCGGCCTCGATGCCGCCGACGCCCCAGCCCAGGACGCTGAGGCCGTTGATCATCGTGGTGTGGCTGTCGGTGCCGACCACGGTGTCCGGATAGGCCACCTCGCCGCCGTCCGCCGCGGCGGTCCAAACGGTCTGGGCCAGGTTCTCCAGGTTCACCTGGTGGCAGATGCCCGTGCCGGGCGGCACGACGCGGAAGTTGTTGAAGGCCGACGAGCCCCAGCGCAGGAAGCGGTAGCGCTCCAGGTTGCGCTCATATTCCTTTTCGACGTTCTCGCCGAAGCTCTTGGCGGTGCCGAAATGGTCCACCATCACCGAGTGGTCGATGACCAGGTCGACGGGGTTCAGCGGATTGATCTTCTCCGGATCCGCGCCGAGCTTGGTCATGGCGTCGCGCATGGCGGCCAGGTCGACCACGGCGGGCACGCCGGTGAAGTCCTGCATCAGAACCCGCGCCGGGCGGAAGCTGATCTCGTGCTCGACGCTGCCCTTGTTGTTCAGCCAGGCGGCGATCGCCTTGAGGTCGTCCTCGCCGACGGAGACGCCGTCCTCGTTGCGCAGGAGGTTCTCCAGCAGCACCTTCATCGAGACGGGCAGGCTGGAAATTCCGGCCAGACCGGCTTCCTCGGCGGCCGGCAAGCTGTAGTAAGCATAGGTCTTGCCGCCGACCTTCAGGTCGCGGCGGGTTTTGAGGCTGTCGACAGACGCCATGAGAGGGTCCTTTCCCTGTTGCAGGCCGCCCGAAATCCGGTCACGGGATCGCGCGCTGATCGAAGCGGACACACAGCGTCCGCCCCCGCGCGGCGTCGCCCCCGTACGGCCGCGCGTGTCATAGCGGCAGGGGGCGACTACGTCCATGCATCGGGACCCCTGCTTTGATTGAATCCCTCGTCATCCGGGACGTCGCCCTGCAGAGAGGCGAGCGGTTGCTGTTCCGCGGCCTGAGCGCGCGCGTCTCGCGCGGCGAGGCTGTGGCCCTGACCGGCGCCAACGGGGCGGGCAAGACCAGCCTGCTGCGCGCCGTCGCCGGCTTCATCCGCCCGGCGGCGGGCGACATCGCCTTCGAGGGCCCGCAAGGCCCGTTGCCGGCCGATGACGCCCGCCGCGGCGGCTGCCACATGGTCGGTCACCAGGACGGGCTGAAGACCGGCCGCACCGCCCGCGACGAGCTGATGTTCCAGGTCTCCTGGCTGGGGGGAACGGCGGACGCGGCCCTGGAGGCGTCGCGGATCCTGGGCCTGACGCGGCTGCTGGACCTGGAGGTGCGCAAGCTGTCGGCGGGCCAGCGGCGGCGGCTCGCCCTCGCCCGCGTGGTGGCGGCGCCGCGCGACCTCTGGCTGCTGGACGAGCCCATGGCGCCGCTCGACAGCGCCCACCGCGCCCTGTTCGGCGAGCTGATGGCCGAGCACCTGGCCCGGGGCGGCCTGATCCTGGCGGCGGTGCACGATCCCCTGCCGGTGCCCTCGCGCGGCGTCGAGATCGCAGGGGAGGGCCGGCCGTGAGCGCCTTCTCGACCCTCTTCCGGCGCGAGCTGGCCCTGGCCTGGGGCCGGGGCGGCGGGCCGCTGCTGGCGATCGGCTTCTATGCGGGCGCGGTGACCCTGCTGCCGCTGTCGGCCAACATCGACCCCGCGCACCTGGCCGCCGTGTCGGTGGGCCTTTCATGGGTGTGCCTGGCCCTCGCCTCGCTCCTGTCGCTGGAGCGGCTGTTCGAGCGTGACTTCGAGGACGGCGGGCTGGATTTGCTGGCCCTGGGGCCGCTGCCGCTGGAGGTCACCTGCCTGGTCAAGGCCCTGGCCCAGTGGCTCACGGCCGGCGCGCCCCTGGCCGTCGCCGCCCCCGTGGCCGCCATCGCTCTCGGCGCCCCCGCCGCCGTGGCCCCGTTGCTGTTCGCGGCGGCGGCCCTGGGCGGCCTGGCGTTTTCCTGCCTGGGCGGGACCGGCGCGGCCCTGGCCCTGGCCAGCCGCCGCGGCGGCCTGCTGATCGCGGTGATCGTCCTGCCCCTGCTGGTGCCGCCGGTGATCTTCGGCGGGGCGGCGGTGGACGCCTTCGTGGCCGGGCTGCCGTGGGCGCCGGGGTTCGCCTTCCTGGCCGCCTACGCCGCCGGCGCCCTGGCGCTGACGCCGTTCGCCATGGCCGGCGCCTGCCGCAACGCCCAGTCCTGAGTCGCGCCGATCCCGCGCTCGACGAAATGTGACGCAGGTCAATGATACCGGACCCGTTCACGCGTGTAACAATCCGCTAGGACGGCGTCATCCGCCGGACAAACGGCCGGTCCAAGGTGACGCCAGTTTGAACTGGAGAAGTCCGATGACCGCACGATCCTTGCGGGCCCTGATGCTGGGCGGCCTTGCGCTGCCCTTCGCCTTCGCCACCGCAAGCCTGGCCCAGGACCATGCCGCCGCCCCGCCGCCGGCCGGCGCCGAGGAAGGCCACCACCACCACGGCTGGGGCGACCCCGCCGAGCACGCCGCCATGATGGCCAGGCATCTGGAGCACGAAGCCGCCCGCCTGCGCGACATCCTCCAGCTGCGCCCGGATCAGGAAGGGGCCCTGCACGCCTTCCTCGATTCCATGAAGCCGCCCGCCGACATGATGGAGCGGATGCGCAAGGATCATGACGAGGCCGAGCACCTGACCACGCCCCAGCGCCTGGACCGCATGCTGGCGAAGATGGACGAGCACCACGCCCACATGGTCGCCCACATCGAGGCGGTGAAGCGCTTCTACGCCCAGCTCTCGCCCGCCCAGCAGAAGGCCTTCGACGCCATGGGGCCGATGATGCACGGCCGCCACGGCATGGGCGGCCCCGGCATGGGCGGTCATCATGGCCCGATGGGCGGGCCTCCCGACGACGGCCCCATGGGCGGCCCGCCGCCCGCCGCCTGAGCCGGCGCGGCGCGCACACGACTTCGGCCACCTATCCAACCCCCCAGCGACAGGTGGTCGCAGGGCCCCGGCGCCCGCTATTGCTAGCGAGCGCCGGGGCTTCTATTGACCGGCCATGATCAACGCCCTGGCCAATCCGCACCGGTTCATGGCGTTTTCGCGCTGGGCGGCGCCGATCCTGGCGGTCGCCGCGGTCGCCCTGGTCGCCGTCGGCCTTTGGCTCGGCTTCACGGCGCCGGAGGACTATCAGCAAGGCTCGACGGTCCGGATCATGTACATCCACGTCCCGGCCGCCTGGATCTCGATGTTCAGCTACGCGTGCCTGGGCGGCGCCAGCTTCTTCGCCCTGATCTTCCGCCACAGCCTGGCCGACGCGGCCGCGCGGGCGGTGGCGCCCCTCGGCGCGGCCTTCACCTTCCTGGCCCTGGTCACCGGCTCGCTGTGGGGCCGGCCGATGTGGGGGACCTGGTGGGTGTGGGACGCGCGCCTGACCTCGGTGCTGGTGCTGTTCCTGCTGTTCGTCGGCTACATCGCCCTGCGCGCCAGCATCGACGACGAGGCCAAGGCCGGCCGCGCCGGCGCCATCCTGGCCCTGGTCGGCCTGATCAACCTGCCCATCGTCAAGTTCTCGGTCGACTGGTGGAACACCCTGCACCAGGGCGAGAGCATCTTCCGCGCCGGGGGCTCGACCCTGGCGCCGGTGTTCCTGCTGCCCCTGGCGATCATGGGCGTCGGCTACATGTGCGCGTTCGGGGCGCTGTGGATGGTCGCCACGCGCGCGGAGGTGTGGCGTCGCCGCGCCTCCAGCCTGGCCCTTCAGGCGGCTTTCAGTTGACGGACCTTCACCTCGACGCCGGCAAGTACGCCGCCTTCCTGTGGCCGGCCTACGCCATCACCGCGGCGGGCTTCGCCTGGATGATCGCCGCCACCCTGCTGCGCGCCCGGCGCTGGCGGCGCGAGGTCGAGCGCCTTGAGGCGGCCCGCCCGCGCAAGGGCGGAGCGGACAGCGCGGGGGGCGGCGCCGGGGACAGGGCCGCATGAGGCGGCTGATCGCCCTCCTGCCCCTGGCCGCCATGGGCGTGCTGGTGCTGGTGTTCGCCTTCCGCTCGCTCTACCGCCAGCCGCAGGTCGTGCCCATGGCCACCATCGGCCAGCCGATCCCGACGGCCAGCCTGTCGCTCCTGGCGGGCGGCGCGCCGGTCCCGCTGAAGACCGCGATCAAGGGTCCCGTGCTGGTCAACTTCTACGCCTCCTGGTGCGCGCCATGCGTCACCGAGGCGCCGGCCCTGATGGCGCTGAAGGCCGAGGGCGCGCCGATCGTCGGCGTCGCCTACAAGGACACGCCGGAGAACACCGCCGCCTTCCTGGCCCGCCTGGGCAATCCCTACCAGCAGGTGCTGCTGGACGCGGACGGCCGTGCGGGAATCGGTTTCGGCGTCACCGGTGTGCCGGAAACCTACGCCGTCGACGCCGCCGGGGTGATCCGGGGCAAGCACGCCGGCGCCCTGACGGCCGACGACGCCGAGGCCCTGCTGCAGAAGATCGGCCGCTAGCGGGGCCCGCCGCCCTGCGACGTTAACGTCTCATTGACCATGTTTGGCGAGCTTCGTTAACCTCGAAGCATGGCTGACATTCGTCCCCCCAACTGGCCGGTCGCCGGCGCCGGCGGCGCCCTGGTTCCGCAGAAGGGAACCGGGACCCAGCGCGCCGAGGCCCAGCGGGCCTTCTTCCAGGCCGCCCTGAGCGCCCAGGGGGTGTCCGCCCCGCAGCCGCCGCCCGCCCCGGTCGCGGCCCAGGCCGCGGCCAGCCGCCCCACGGACGCGCGCGCGCCGGACCTGACCATCAAGATGCCGGAACCCCCGACGGACGAAGAGCCGCGCAAGATCCTGCGCCCCGGCTCGATCATCGATATCCGGGTCTAGGGCGAAGCCGACCCGAGAGACCGGTCCCCAAACCCCGCTCATCCCGGCGAAGGCCGGGACCCAGGGCGGCCTCTCAGCCTTCCACCGGTCGCGCCGCAAATGCAGCCCGGTCCCGACAAGGTCCTGGCGGCGGCTAGGCTTCCCTGGGTCCCGGCCTTCGCCGGGATGAACGGGAGGGGGGATAGATCGTGGACACGGATGTCGTCCGGCCCGCAGGCAGTGCAGCTTCAGGCCGCCGCCTCGACCTCACGCACGGCCTTGGCCGACTTCTTGGCCTTCTTGTGCTTCTTGGCCTTCTTGGCGCCCTTGGCCTCCGACCTGGCCTTC
>JAFEEA010000180.1 GCA_018241335.1 Pseudomonadota bacterium | reverse complement strand
TTTAGAGCCTTTTTCAACGGGTCAGATGATTCCATCTGACCCTAAAAGGCTCTAGCCCCCGAGTTCCTTCGACCGCGCAACTGCGGCGGCGACCGCCTTGTCCAGCAGGGCGGGCAGCCCCCCTTCGGCCATCAGGACCTCCAGCGCCGCCTGGGTGGTGCCGCCCGGAGACGTCACCTGGCGGCGAAGTTCGGCCGGATCCTCGCCGCTCTGCGCCAGCAGGGCCGCGGCCCCGGTGATGGTGGAGCGGGCCAGGTCGCGGGCCGCGTCGGGCGCCAGCCCGGCCCTGCCGCCGGCCGCCTCCAGGGCCTCGATGAAGGCGTAGAGATAGGCGGGGGCGGAGCCGGAGACCGCGGTGGCCGCGTGCATCAGCGTCTCGTCGTCCAGGTCGACCACGGTCCCCACCGGGGCGAACAGGGCGTGAGCCCGGGCGCGGGCGGCCGGATCGGCGGCGTAGATGCTGGCCGTGCCCATCCCGATGGCCGCGCCGGTGGTCGGCATCACCCGCGCCACGGCCCGGCCGCCGAAGGCCGCTGAGATCGGGCCGGCGCCGACGCCGGCGGCGATGGAGACGATCACGGCGTCGGACGCCAGCAGGGGCGCGTAGGCCGCCGCCGCCTCGCGCCACATCTGCGGCTTGACCGCCAGCAGCACGGTCCTGGCGGCGCTCAGGTCGCCATCAGGCGGATTGAGGCGCGCGCCGGCCGCTTCGGCGGCGCGCGCCTCGGCGCCGGCGTTGGGATCGCGGATGATCAGGTCGGACGGCGCGAACGCCCCGGCCTTGCTCCAGCCGGCGATGAGGGCGCCGCCCATGCGGCCTGCGCCCAGGAGAAGGATCGGTGTCATGCGCCCGGCGATACGGCGCCCGGCCCGCGGAGGGAAGGGCTAGGCCCGGCCCACCGTCTCGAACATGCAGGCGGCCATGGCTTCGTCGGGGCTCTTGGCCCCGGCGATCAGGAAGTCGAAGGCCGGGTAGAAGCGGTCGGCGGCTTCCATGGCGGCGTCGATCATCGAGGCGGTCTGGGCCATGGTCGGGCGCTCGCCCTCGGGCAGGGCGAGGGAATGGCGGAACACCACCTCGCCGTCGTCGGCCCATATCTCGAAATGGCCCAGCCAGACGCGCTGGTTGATCAGGTTGATCAGCTCGAACGCCGCGGCGCGGCGAAGCTTGCCCGCGCGCAGGTCGATGGAGCAGCACAGTTGCAGGCAGTCGGCTTCCGGCCGCCAGGCGAACCACAGCTCATAGTCCTTCCAGTCGCCGGTCAGGGCGAAGGCCAGGTCGCCGTCTTCGGTGCGGTCGAAAGTCAGGTTCTCGGCCGAAAGCACCCGCTCGACCACTTCGAGCGGGTCCATGGCGACCATCACGTCGTCTTCCTCGGGGCGGGGGATGTCCATTGAGACTTCGCGTCCTTCAGCTTCGATGGCGGCCCATTGATCGGCCCTGGCCGCACGCCGGTGAATCGCTAACGGACGTTCACCCTAGTCTGCTTCGCCCCCTCCGTAAGGGGCCTTCTTGTCTCGCGCGAGCACGGTTCGCCCCATCCGGGTTCGCGCCTGCGCCGAGGTCCGGCGTTCAGCCTTCCTTAGCGCCTTTCAGGGCGGCGATCTCCGCGCGAAGCGTCGCAACCTCCGCCTTCAGCGCTTCGAATTCCTCGCGCCGGATCAGGTCCATCTCGGCCGCCCACTTGTCGGTCTGCGAGCGGAACGCGGTCTTGGCCTCTTCGCCGGCCGCCTGGGCGAGGCCCATCGCAGCCTGGGTGAGCTTGGCCATCTCGTCGAGGAAGGGGTTCTGGGATTGCATGGGTCCCTATATGGCAAACCAAACGTAAAAAGCGAAGGCCCGTGGCGAGGCGTCGCGGGGGGCGCCTCCCGCTTCTGGGCGCCCGGCGCGCGAACGGCTAGAGAGGCGCGGGGGCCGAGACGAATGGCGCCAGGGAGACCGGCCGATGATCATCGACCTCAACCACGTCAACATCGTCACCGAGAAGGTGGACGAGACCCGCGAGTTCTTCGAACGAGTCCTGGGGCTGAAGGCCGGCTATCGCCCGGATTTCGACTTCGACGGCGCCTGGCTCTACGCCGGCGACAAGCCGGTCATTCACCTGCAGGCCCTGGCGTCGTCCAAGAACCGGCCGGCCGGCGCGCCGATCGGTCTGGGCGCCCTGGACCACGCCTCCTTCGAAGTCGCCGACATCGCCGTCGCCCGCGCCCGGCTTGAAGCCAACGCCGTCACCTTCCGCCAGACCCGCTCGCCCGACGGCCGCAACGACCAGATCTTCTTCCGCGAGCCCAATGGCGCGGTGATCGAGCTGATCGCCAGGGTGGCCTGAGCCTTGGCTTCCGATCCTCGCCTGGCCGAGGTCGGCGCGCGCCTGCGCGAACGCCGGCCCGCCTTCGGCCCCTTCCTGGTCGGCCTGACCGGCAGCGTGGCGTCCGGCAAGAGCACCTTCGCCGAGGCCCTGCGCGCCGAGATCGCCGCCTGGCCCGAGGCGCCGACCGTGGAGCTGGCCTGCACCGACGGCTTCTTGCGGCCCAATGCCGAGCTCGACGCCGCGGGCCTGACCAACCGCAAGGGCTTTCCCGAGTCCTATGACGTCGACGGCCTGCGCGCGACCCTGGCCGCCGTCCGCCAGGGCCCGGCGACGTTCCCGGCCTATTCCCATGTCACCTACGACATCGACCCCGCCCTGGCCCGCGAGATCGCCGGGCCGGACGTGCTCATCGTCGAAGGGCTGTCGCTGCAGCTCGACCCCTCGCCGGTCGACACGCTCATCTATCTCGACGCCGACGAGGCGTTGCTGGAGACCTGGTTCGCGGACCGCTTCATGGGCCTCTGGGAAGGCGCCGAACACGATCCGGCCAGCTTCTACGCCCGCTTCCGGCACATGGACGCCGACGGCGCCCGGGCCTTCGCCGGCATGGTCTGGAACGCGATCAACCTGCCCAACTTGCGCGACCATATCTCGACGGCCCGGGACATCGCCGACCTTGTGGTGACCAAGGGGCCAGGGCACGCCATCACCGCCATCGAGGCCCGCCGCGGCTGATTTCGCCGGTATCGGCCACGACCTGCGCTTTTCGTCCAAGTCCGCAACCAAGCCAGAAGCCTAGGGGTTCTCCACCCGACGAGAGGAGTACCCCGATGTTCAAGCTTCCCGACCTGCCCTACCCCCATGATGCACTTGAGCCGACGATGTCGGACAAGACGCTGCGCTTCCACCACGACAAGCACCACGCCGCCTATGTGAAGACGCTGAACGAGCTGCTGGAAAAAGCCGGCAAGGAGCCCTCGTCGCTGGAAGAGGTGATCATCGAGGCCGCGCGCGGCGGCGAGAAGAAGCTGTTCAACAACGCCGCCCAGGCCTGGAACCACACCTTCTTCTGGACCGCCATGACCCCCCGCAAGACCGAGCCGGCCGGCGAACTGTTCGACGCCATCACCCAGTCTTTCGGCGGCCTGGACCAGTTGAAGGCCGCCTTCGTCGCGGAGGGCGTCGGCCATTTCGGCTCGGGCTGGGTCTGGCTGCTGGCCGAGAAGGGCGGAGCCTTGTCGGTCAAGTCCACCCACGACGCCGAGGACCTCGTCACCCAGGCCGACGTCACGCCCCTGATCGTCTGCGACCTGTGGGAGCACGCCTACTACCTGGATCACCAGAACGACCGGAAGGGGTTCCTCGAGGCCTGGTTCGACGCCTTGCCGAACTGGGACTTCGCCGCCGCCCAACTGGCGGCCGCCAAGGGCCAGTCCGCCGCCTGGCGCCACCCCGCGCCGGTCTCGGGGAGCGCCGCCCAGGCCGCCTGAGGCGGCCGCCGGCCGTTCGCGCTGACGCAAGGGCCACCTTGCGTCAGCGTTCCGACCCGGCTCCAACTGTCTCCCGGCGCCGCTCGCGCCGGGAGATTGTGTATGGCTGAACCCCGTTTCGTCGGCCTGAGCTCGCCCACCGCGCCGCGCGCCGGCGCCGGCGGTCATCCCTGCCAGGGCCTCTACTGGACCGGCGCCGACTCCAGGCCGGCCGTCGCGGTGATCGCCACCCACTACAACGTCGACTTCGCCGAGCATTACATCGCCCCCTTCTTCGCCGAGCGCGGCATGGGGTTCCTGGGCTGGAACACCCGCTACCGGGGCGCCGAGGACCTGTTCATCCTCGAGAACGCCCTGACCGACATCGCCGTCGGCGTGCGCTGGCTGCGCGAGAGCGCCGGCGTGAAGACGGTGGTGCTGCTGGGCAATTCCGGCGGCGGTTCCCTGATGGCGGCCTATCAGGCGGCGGCCGCCAGCGATCCGGCCCTGCCGGCGGGCGATCTCTACATTTCGCTGAACGCCCATCCTGGCCGGCCGGAGGTGCTGACCAACTGGCTGGACGCCTCGGTCACCGACGAGACGGACCCCCTGGCCACCGACCCGGAGCTCGACCCCTTCGACCCCCGCCACGGCCCGCCCTATTCGGCCGACTTCATCGCGCGCTATCGGGCCGCCCAGGTCGAGCGCAACCACCGCATCACCGCCTGGGCGCGGGCCGAGCTGGCGCGCCTGAACGCGGCCGGCGTTCCCGATCGCATCTTCCCCCTGTTCCGGACCTGGGCGGACCTGAGGTTCATAGACCCGGCCATCGATCCGTCGGACCGGCCCTGCCCGGCCTGCTACGCCGGCCCGCCGGCCAGGGCCAACCGCTCGCCCCTGGGCCTTGGCCGCGCCAATACGCTGAAGACCTGGCTGTCGATGTGGAGCCTGGACGCCTCCCACTGCCGGGGCGCCGAACAGTTGGCGAAGATGGATCTGCCGGCCCTGGTGATCCAGAGCCGGGCCGACACCGGCGTCTTCCTGTCGGACGCCCAGGCGGTGTTCGACGCCGTCGCGGCCCGCGACAAGACCCTGAGTATCGTCCCCGGCGCTCACTACTTCGAGGACGATCCGGCCCATCGCGCCGCCGTGGCGGACCTCATGGCCGGCTGGATACGGGAACGCCTCTAGCGGCCCGACCACCTTGCGGTGCTGGCGCCCGCCCGTCGGCTCCGGCTAAGAGGCGTTTCCTTGGGGGCGGTTCGAGCGGTCCGGTGAGCATTCTGGTCTTTGATCTGGGCGGCACCTTGTTGCGCGCCGGCTTGGTGCGGGAAGGCCGTCTGGTCGCCCAGGCGCGCCTCCCCAGCGAGACGGTCCGCGGGGCGGGGGACTTCATACCCCGCCTGGAGTGCGCCGTGTCCGACCTTGCGGCCGAGGTCCTCGGCGGCGGCGCCCCCGACGCGGTGTCCATGGCCGTGCCCGGACCGGTGCACGACGGGGTGGTCGAGCGCCTGCCGTCGCTGGTGGGGCCATCCTATGAAGGCGGCGTCGACTTCGCCGCCCTGGCGCGGCGGCTGTGGCCCGGCCGGCCGGTGTTCGTCAGCAACGATTTGACCGCCGCCGGCCACCTCTACGTCAGCCTCGGCCATCGGGACTTCGGCGTCCTGACCCTGGGGTCAGGTGTCGGCGGCAAGCTGTTCATCGATGGCAAACCGCTGCTGGGCCGGCTGGGGTTCGGCGGCGAGATCGGCCACTGGCGCGTGCCCGGCGCCCCGCTCACCGCCTGCGACTGCGGCGGCCGCGGGCATCTGTCTGGGCTATCGTCGGGCAGGGGGGCTCTGCGCCTGGCCCAGTGGCGGGCAGGCGAAGACCCGGCGGCCTTCCGGGCCAGCGCCGCGGCCCGGGCCTGCGGGGACGACGCCGCGCGCCTGACGCCGGAACAGTTGGTGCAGGCCTTTCACGCCGGCGATCCCTGGGCGGTCGCCAGCCTCGACGCCTCGGCCGAACATCTCGGCGCGGCCCTGGCCGCCATGGCGCTGGCGGCGGGACTGGAGCTGTTCTTCCTCACCGGCGGCTTCGCGGTCGCGGCCGGCGAGCCGTTCCGCGCCAAGGTGGCCGCCGCCGCCGAGACCTACGCCTGGCGCACGGGCCAGGACTGGGACGCCGCGGTGCGCCTGGCCGAACCCGGTGAAGAGCCCGGCCTGCTCGGCGCCGGCGCCTACGCCCTGGCCATGAGCCGCTAGTCCGTCGCGACGCCTTGGGCTTCGGCCGGAAGACCACGCCGGCTTGACAGGCAACCATATAGTTGCATATTGGCGCCATGAGCATGGACGACGTCTTCAAGGCCCTGGCCGACGAAAGCCGCCGCACCCTTCTGGACCGGCTCCATGCCCGCAACGGACAGACCCTGGGAGACCTCTGCGAGGGCCTCGCCATGAGCCGCCAGGCGGTGACCAAGCACCTGGCGATCCTGGAGGCGGCCAACCTTGTCGCCACCCGGCGGCAGGGGCGCGAAAAGCTGCATTTCCTCAACCCCGTGCCGATCAACGACATCGCCGAGCGGTGGATCGGCAAGTTCGAGCGCGACCGCCTGGCCGCCCTCTCGGACCTCAAACGCCAACTGGAGAGCGACGATCATGAGTAGGCAGTTCATCCACGTCACCTACATCCGCACCACGCCCGAGAAGCTGTGGGAGGCGCTGATCCGGCCCGAATTCACCCGCCGCTACTGGGTCGAGAGCTGGCAGGACTGTGAGTGGAAGGTGGGGGCGCCCTGGCGGATGCTGGGTCCGGACGGCGAGGTGAAGGACGCCGGCGAGGTGCTGGAATACGACCCGCCGCGGCGCCTGGTGCTGTCCTGGCGCAACGAGTTCATCCCCGAGGCCAAGGCCGAGGGTTACTCACGCTGCACCTACGAACTGGAGCCGGCCGGCGACGCTGTGAAGCTGACCCTCACCCACGAATTCCAGACCGAGAACTCGCGTCTCTACCAGGGCGTTTCCGGCGGCTGGCCTTTGATCCTGGCCAGCCTGAAGAGCCTGCTGGAGACGGGGGACGCGCTCGAGGCGACCAAGCGCTGGCCTGAAAACGTCTAGATCGCCGCCGCACTGTTCGGCGCGGTCGCCTCCATCGCCGAGGCCACGGCCTCCAGCAGGGCCCCGATCTGCACCGGCTTGGCCACGAACCCGGTCATCCCGGCGGCCCGATACTCCTGGACCTGATGTTCCATGGCGTTGGCGGTCAAGGCGATGATCGGCGTCGGCGGCCGTCCGGTTTCGGCTTCGAGCCGGCGGATGCGGCGCGCGGCGGCGGCGCCGTCCATCACCGGCATCTGGACGTCCATCAGCACCACGTCCCAGTCGCCATTCTCCCAGGCCGCCACCGCCTCGGCGCCGTTGTCGACGAACACGGGGTCCAGCCCCACCGACCCCAGCAGGGTCTTGAGCACCAGCTGGTTCACCGGGTTGTCCTCGGCCGCCAGGATGCGAAGCGCGGGCAGCCCCGCCAATTCGTCGGAGCCTTCCTCGGTTGGGCGGACGGGGGCGTCGATGCGGGCCAGCGGCAGGCGTACGGTGAAGGTGCTGCCTCCTCCCAGGGCGCTCTCGACCGCGATCCGACCGCCCATGGCCCGGCACAGCTCGCGGCAGATAGACAGTCCCAGTCCCGTGCCGCCGAACCGCCGGGTGGTCGAGGAATCCGCCTGGACGAACTTGTTGAACAGGCCCTCGATCTGGTCGGGGCTCATGCCGATGCCGGTATCGGCGACCTCGAAGATCAATCCGCCGTCGTCCGCTGCGAGGCGTACATCCACGGACCCGACGGCCGTGAACTTCACGGCGTTGGAGATCAGATTGTAGAGGATCTGGCGCACCCTGAGCGCGTCGCCGCGCCAGGTCCCCTGGGCCTCGACCGAGACGGTTACGGCGAGGTCCAGCCCCTTGTCCTTCGCCGCCGGCACGAAGCTGGCGCGCAGCCCCGCCGCCAATTCCCCGAGGTCGAACGCGGCCGACTCCAGCTCCAGCTTGCCGGCCTCGATCTTGGACAGGTCCAGCAGGTCGTTGAGGATCGCCAACAGCATTTCGCCGGACTCGCCGATGACGTTCAGGCGCTCGCGCTGGGTGGGGCTGAGCGCGTCGCGGCCCATCGCCTGCACCATGCCCAGCACACCGTTCAGCGGCGTGCGGATCTCGTGGCTCATGGTGGCCAGGAATTCGCTCTTGGCCTGGTTGGCGGCGTCCGCCTGTCGTCGGGCCTCGTCCACGACCTTCCGGCTGGCGTATGCCCGGCGGATGTAGAGCTCCTGGAAATAGCCGGAGAACAATCCCACGGCCGTGGCCATGGTCAGGAAGAAGTCGTTGCTGATCACCATGCTGGCCGGGAT